>JAOPWD010000530.1 GCA_025965875.1 Pseudonocardiales bacterium | reverse complement strand
GCACTGCTCGCCGATGCGCGGGTGACCGAGCACCTCACGCCCGATCAGATCGCCGAATGCCTTGACCCGCGCGCTGCCCTCGGCGCGGCCGGCGCATTCGTGGACCGGGTCGTGGGCCACCGTGCGGTAAGGGCCGGTCGGCCATGACCGGGCTCGCGACGCTGCCGCGGGTGTCGTTGGTGGCCGCGCCGACCCCACTGCAGCCGGCGTCGCGCCTGTCCGCCGTGATCGGCACGCAGGTGTGGTTCAAGCGCGACGACCTCACCGGGTTCGGCCTCGGCGGCAACAAGGTGCGGGTGCTGGAGTATCTGCTCGGCGACGCGCTGGGGCAGGGCTGCGATTGTCTGGTGACCGGCGCCGGGCCGCAGTCGAACTGGGCGATGCTCGCCGCCCTGGCCGCGCGCCGCTGCGGGCTGGACCCGTACCTGGAGTTCTACGGTTCTCCGGCCGAGGCCGTTGGCAACCTGCTGCTCGTTGAACTTGCCGGCGCGCAGATCCACTACACCGGCGAGCTCGACCGGGCGTCGGTCGACGATGCGATGGTCAAGCGGGCGGCCGAGTTGAGCGCGGCGGGCCGCCGTCCGTACCTCGTGCCACGTGGCGGCGCCACGCCACTCGGCGCGGCCGGCTACGTGGCGGCAAGTCTGGAACTGGCCGATCAGCTCAGCTTGCTCGGCGTCCGACCCAGGCAGCTGTGGCTGGCCACCGGTTCGTGCGGCACCCAGGCCGGGCTGCTGGCCGGCGGGCAAGCGGTGTCGGCCGACTATGACGTGGTCGGGGTGAGCGTGAGTCGTCCGGTCGAGGAGTGCGTGGCGCGGATCGTCACGTTGCGCGACGGGGTGAGCGCGCTGCTCGGCCTCCCCGTCGGAGCGGGCGCCGACGTGACCGTGCTCGGCGGCTATCTGGGGCCGGGTTACGGGCAGCCGTCGCCGCAGGGCGAGGAGGCGGCCCGGCTGGTGGCTCGGACCGAGGGCGTGTTCCTGGACCCGGTGTTCGGCGCGAAGGCGATGGCGTGCCTGCTCGATGCCGCCGCCGCGGGCCGGCTTGCGGGGCCGGTTGTGTTCCTGGTCAGCGGCGGTGCGCCGACGTTGTTCGCCGGGCCGCGGGGGTCGATGTGAGCCGCGAGGCACCCGAGGGCTATCTGGGTTCCGAGGCGCGGATCAGCAGCGGACCGGCACCGGAACTGGTCGAGGCCGGTTACGCCCTGGAGTTGGCCGACGCCCCGTTGTTGCATCACGGTCTCGGGCTGGCCGATCTCGCCCACGTCCTGGCGCTGCACGAGGCGGGCGTTCTGCCGGTCGAGCACAGTGCCGTTCTGGTGCCCGCGCTGCTCGAGATCCTCGACACCCCGGCCGACGCGTTCCCCTACGACCCCGCGTACGGCGATGCCTACAACAGTCGGGAGCGGGAACTGGAACGTCGGTTGGGTACCGTCGCCGGCTGGCTGCACACTGGCCGGACCCGGCGCGAGGCCGGCCGAATTGCGTTCCGGCTCGCGATGCGTGATCGGCTGCTCGACCTGCATGAAGCGCTGACCCGATTCGTCATTGCTCTCGCCGGTCAGGCCGACGAGCACGCCACGTCGGTGTGGGCCGATACGACCTACCTGCAGCCGGCCCAGCCGTCGACGTTCGGCCATTACCTCGGCGGCTTCGGCGAGGAGGCCACCCGCCACCTCGACCGCATCGAGCAAGCCTTCCGGTGGGCCGATCGGTCCCCCGCCGGCGTGGGCGGCGTGGGCGGCAGCCGGGTGCCCCTCGACCGCGACCGGCTCAGCGAACTGCTTGGCTTCGCCGGCCCCGGGGCACACACCCGCGACGTCATGTGGGCGGTGGATGGTCTGGCCGACGCCGTGACTGCCGCCGCTCAGGCCGCGACCAGCGTCGACCGACTGGCCGAGGATCTGGAGATCTTCGCCAGCCCGAACTTCGGCTACGTCACGCTCGACGCCTCGATGTGCCGGGCCTCGGTGCTCATGCCGCAGAAACGCAATCCGTACGCCCTCGCGGTGATCCGCTCCGGAGCCGGCACGCTCGTCGGGCGGGCCACCGGGCTGCTGGTGACGCAGCGAACCCCGTCGGCGCGCACCGACAACTGGCTGCATGCCTACGGCGAGGTGGCCGGCTCGCTCGACCTTGCCACCCGGCTGGTGGCGCTCGGGGCCGAGGTCGTGCGCACCCTCGTCGTCGACCGGGACGCACTGGCCGCCGCGGCAGGTGCGCACTTCACCGGCGCCGCCGACCTGGCCGAGGAACTCGTGCTGCGGACCGGCCTGGACTACCGCTCCGCGTACCGGGTCGTCGGGCATGCGGTCGCCGCCGCGATGCAGGACGCGCGGTCCTCCCTCACTGCCGAAGACCTGACCCGCGCCGCCGCCGAACTGCTCGACCGCAGCATCGAGGTCACGCCCGAGTTGGTGGACGCTGCCTCCGACCCGGCGCGGATCGTGGCCGGCCGCACCGCGCTGGGCGGCAGTTCCCCGGATCGGGTGCGCGAGCACGGTCAGGCGCTGACCCGACGAGCCGAACGGGCGACCCAATGGCGCAGTGAGCGTCGCGCCCACGCCGCCGAGACGGAACAGAACCTCGTCGCCACCGCCAAGACCCTCACTGCCGACGTTGAGTGACGTATCCGCATGATCAGAGACGGCAAAATGCGCCGTCTCTGATCATCGAGATGCGTCACTCAACGCACCGGTCCGGGGACTGAACGGTGCAAAGCGGGGGTACCGTGCAGCGTGATCACCGTCCTGGCGGCCAGCTTGCGGGCCGTGTGGGGCAATCCCCGATTGGTCCGGGCGGCCGCCGTCTGGGGGCTTTGGGTCGGTGGTGAAGCGGGCCTGCTCGTGCCGCTCTCGGTGTCGGCGTTCAGCCGCGGTGGCACGACTGCGCTGGCCATCGTCGGCGCGTGCCGGTTCGTCCCGGCCGCGATCTCGACCCCGGTGGCCTCGATCCTCGCTGACCGGATGCCGCGGGCGCGGTTGATGCTGCTGGTCCTGCTGTCCTGGGCCGCACTGGTGGCACTCATCCCGTTGTGCCTGCGCGGCGATTCGTTGCTCTGGCTCTATCTCGACGTCGCGGCAACGTCACTGGTATCGACCCCGTTCCGGCCAGCAGCGACGGCGCTCGTGCCCCAGATCGTCAACCGACCCGAGGAACTCTCGGCCGCGAATTCGGCCTACAGCATTCTGGAGGCAGCCGGGACGCTGCTCGGACCTCTGCTGGCCGGGCTGGTGGTCGCCGCTACCTCGGCGGACACCGGCTACCTCGCCATTGCGGTGTGTCTGGTCCTGGGAGCAGGGCTGACGCTCGGCATCACGACCGAATTCCAGCCGGCCGCGCTGCCCGGCGGTTTCGGCTGGCGGCGACTGCTCGAGCCACTCGCCGGCTTCCCGGCCATCCTCGGCCGCCGCAAGATCCGCGCCGTCTTCGGCGTGTTTCTGGCTCAGACGTGCGTTCGGGGCATGTTCAACGTCCTGGTGGTAGCCGTGGCGGTGACACTGCTGCACGAACAGGTGTCCAGCGCCGGTGTCCTGCTGGCCGCGCTCGGAGCCGGCGGCCTCATCGGGGCGATGCTGACGCTGGTCGGTTCCTGTTGGCGACCCGCACTGCCGTTCTGTGTGGGGATGTCGCTGTGGGGACTGCCCCTACTCGCGATCGCCGCGTGGCCGTCCCCAGCCGTGGCGTGGTTCGCGATCACCGTTATCGGAACGGGGAACGCCGTAGCTGACGTCTATGGATACAGCATTATCCACCGGCTGATCCCGGATCACCTGCTCGGCCGGGTCTGGGGCGCGTTCTGGGGATCAGCCGCCGCGACCCAGGCGATCGGTGCGGTCGCCGCGGCCGCGTTGATCAACAGCGTGGGCATCCGCACGGCGCTCGTCGTGACCGGCGCGGCCATGGCCCTCATCGCCGGCGCGGCGTGGCTGTCCCTGCGCACCATCGATTCGGAGTTCGCAGTCGACGACGACGTGGTCGAGGTGCTGCACCGGTGCGTCCTGTTCGCGCCGTTGACCCGCGTCGCTCTCGAGCAATTGGCGCGCCACGCCGAACCGGTCGACGCGCCCGCGGGAACCACGGTCGTTGAACAGGGCGCGTCCGGCGACACGTTCTACGTCATCGCCTCTGGCGAGTTGCAAGCGCTCGTCGACGGCCAACCGGCGCGGCAGATGGCGGCCGGTGACTGCTTCGGGGAGATCGCCGCCCTACAGCGCTCACCGCGCACCGCGACCGTGGTGACGCTCAGCGACTGCAGACTGCTGACGATCACTGGTGACGATTTCGTGCTTGCCGTGACGGGATTCAAACCAGCTGAGTACGCGGCCAAGGCGCTGGTAGACCAGCGCCTCAACCCCCGCGTCCAGGATTGACGAAGCAGCGGCCCTAAGCGGAGCGGGCGGAGTCGCTATCCGACGGAAGCTGGGGCACCCGCATTTGGGGGCGCTCAACGGTGCAAAGCCGAGTACAACTTGTTAGATCGGAGGAATGGAGGGCTGACTGATGTGGGTCGTGCTCATCCTGTTCGGACTGCTCCTGCTCGCCGGGTTCGGCGGCCTCACCGGGCGCGGGGTGTACGACAGCCGCGACCCGGCCTACGGCCTGCGCCTGCCGGAGCCGAAACCAAGCATCCAGGCGCAGGCGCGACTACTCGATCCGAACCGCGAGTCCGGGAACCAGTAGGACGAACACCGCCGGCGACGTGGACTGGGCGAAGACGGGGTCGACGGCCGTACCGGCCTGAGTGGTGCCGAATGCCGCGGTGACCCGGTAGAGGCCCGGCCGAATCGTGAGGATCCCCAGCTTCGCCTTTCCGTTGAGGTCGGTGGCTCGGCTCGCGGTGACAGCCGCCTTGGTGATCAGGTCCGTCAGCGTGAACACCACCGCCTTCTGCAGCAGCGGCCTGCCGCCACTGGTCAGGGTCGCCACCACCCCGGGATCGATGTTGCGCAGCGGCAGCTTCGGTTGCGGGGTGCTGCTCGGGGTGACGGTCACCTTCGCCACGACGATGGCCAGCGCACTCGGCGCTTTGGTCTCGGTGAACGTCGGGCTCTGCGCGGACGAGCTGAGGCGTTCGGCATCGCCGGCGTACCCCGCAGTGAGCTGATGCGGACCGACGTTCGCGAAGATGGGCATTGCCGCGGTCGCGTGCCCGTTGGCGTCAGTCGTGCCGGCGACCGAACCCTGCCCGATGTCGAAGGTGACGACGCTGCCGGCCGGGGCGCCGGTGAGCGTGGCGCCGACGTTGAGCGTGCTGCCGTACGCCACGCTCGAGGGCACCGGGTCAAGCGTGAGCTCCGTTGGCACGGGGGCGGGCGGGTTGGGCAACTGGGCAGCGACCGGCGTGTAATCGGCGCCGAGGTTGTTGTCGAAGCCGACGCCACCGACGCCGTTCACCGCCTGCACGACGAACCGCACGTCCGCGGGGTTCTGCCCGGTCGGGATGTTCAGCGATCCCGACCACAGCGTGGAATCGCTGGCGTTCTGCCTGAGGTCGAGCGAAGTCCACACACCGTGGAACGGCCCGCGCTCACCGGTATAGGTCACCCAGACCTGCTGAATCCCCGCGGACGGGTCGCCGGAGACATGGGCGTTGATCGTCACCGTCGAGTTGTCGTTGACGGTGCTCGTCACCTGAGAGATGGACGGAGACTGGGCCAGCGCGGGCGTGTTCTGGCCGTACTTCGTGGTGTTGCTGCTGTAGTACAGGCTCAATCCGAGGCTCGAGTACGTGCGCAGGGTGTTGGTAGTCGAACCGGGTGAGTCCGAGCGGTACTGCGCCGGTGTCACGATCAGCCTCGTCTGGCCGCCCGAGTTGCTGGTACCGATCGCGTCGAAGTAGTTGATCGCGAACAGCCGCTGCGGGAAGAAGTCCGGCGACGAGAACGTGGTGTGCAGCCCGTTCTGCTCGGTGGTCGGTGCGCCGGTCAGCGGGATCACTCCCGGCGAGTCGGTGTAGGTCGCGCTGCGCAAGCCCACGCCGCGCAGCGACTGGTCGGCGGTGCTGGTGGCGTCGACGAACTGCTGCGGCAGGGCGGGCAACGCGGGCTGTGTGCTCACGCCGTCCGGACCGCTCAGCCATGAGAAGTTTGCACCCGTCGAATTGCCGTTGAGGTCCAGCACCGGACTGGTGTGCGGGTCGGTCGGTGTGCTGAGCGGCAAGTCGGCCGTGCGGAGGTTGAGGACGTCGCCCGGCGTCCCTGCGGGGACGGGGCTCGGCGTGATGGCCGGCGACGTCGTCGGTGCCGGGATGCGTCTGGGCAGGTTCAGGCCGGTCATCGGCAGGCCGTACAACGTCGATTGGATGATCGACTTCTGGTCGATGCCACCGACGGACCCGAGGCCCTCGAGGTAGGCCTGCTTCGCCTTGACCAAGGCTTGGCCCACCGCCACCGGGGTCCCAGCCACGCCCGTCCGCAGTTCGTGCGAGAACAGCGTGTACAGCTTGGCGCTGTAGGCCAGGAAGTTCGTGTCAGCGTACTGGTAGCCGGTGCCCGCGATGAGGATCGCCCGCTGCTGGGCCATCGCCTGCGCCCAGTCGAGCCCGACGGTCAGCCCCGGCACGCCGTCGCCATCGACCAGGTTGTACCCGGAGTGGCAGCCGGCGCTGAAGACCAGCGTGTTCCGGAATGCGTTTGGCCGCGCCGCGACGTCGGACGTGGCCAATGACGTGGCGTAGTCGGCGGCCAGCGTGTTGTTGGCGCTGAAGTGCCCGGCGAGGAACACCAGGTCGTGGTGCGCACCGAACAGCGCGTTGGACAGGTCGGTTGCGGTCCACGAGGCGGTGCGGGTCGGTCCCGTCGCGGGGGTGGTGGTCGTCGTCGGCACACCCTGGTTGGTGATCAGCTGATCGTTACGCGCACCGGTGGCCAAGCCGGCTTGCAGATCAGCCTCGACGGCGTCCGCGGCGCTGGTGAGGAAGTCATATCCGGTCACCAATGACGACGTCGGGGTGGGCAGCGTCTGGTTGGTCAACCCGAGGAACTGCTGGATCTGCCCGTCGATCTCGGCAGACGTCTCGACCAGCCGGCCGACGGCAAGGTCGGGCACGGGCAGCACACTGCCCTTCAGCGACAGGTCGTCGACGGCGCCGTAGGCGTCCTGCCCCAGCACGTTGTTGCCCTGCAAGCTGGCTTGCGAGGCGCTCGTCCCGAGCACCGGCGGCACGTAGTTGACCTCAGGCCCCAGGCCGGCAGTGTCGGGGTAACGGAAGAACGGGATCGCCGAGTCGCCGCCGATGATCGACACGTACTTCAACGTGCCGTTCGCGTCGCGATAGCTGTTGACGATCTCGCGAGTGGCCTGAGCCACCAGGTTCTTTGCGAACGCGCAGCTCGGGCTGGCGTCGGCCTGCCGATTGAGCGCCACGACACGCTGGCTCCTGCTGACGTCGACCACTGCGCCCTGAGTCGCGGTGGCCAGGCGGGCGACGTCGGTTGCCTGCGCTGCCGTTTGGGTGAGCCGCGAGGTGTCCTCGAGGATCACGTTGCGGGCCCCGCCCGGCGTGCCGGTCAGCGTGGGCAGCGTGGCGAAGCTGTTCAGCGTGATGTTGGTGCACGGCCCTCCGGTCGTGGCCAGACCGACGTGGAACGGCGTGGGCGAGAATTCGCCGTTGCGGCCCTGCACCCGCACGTAGAAGAACCCGTTGTTGTTCCACGTGGCCGCGCCGATGCTCTCTGCGGCGGTGCCGTCTTGGGCTGAGATGCCGATCAAGCTGCGGGCCTGCGCGCCGGAGAACGCCTGCAGGAATGCGTCCGAGGGGCTGTAGATCGACGGGCTGTAGATCGACGGGCTGTAGATCGACGGACTGTAGATCGACGGACTGTAAATGGACGGGATTTAGATCGACGGGCTGTAGATCGACGGGCTGTAAATGGACGGACTGTATATGGACGGACTGTAGATCGACGGACTGTAGATCGACGGACTGTAGATCGACGGGCTGTAAATCGACGGAGAGTAGATCGACGGGCTGTAGATCGACGGGCTGTAAATCGACGGACTGTAGATCGACGGCGAGTAGGCGTTGCCGCTCTGCTCGGCGCCGAGCGTGTTGAGGTCCGTCGTTGTCGTCAACGTTGTGAACGCAGCGCCGATGTCGTCGTACAGCGTGAGGTCATAGTTCTGCGCGAGATTGCCCAGCGTCACCTGCACTTGGCTGCTCGGCACGACCGGGAACTTGTACCAACGTGCTTCGCCGGCCTGGGTGAGCGTGCCGTCGGCGCCCGCGGTCGTGAGCGGGGCGGCTGTCGTCCACGACGTGTTCTGGGCCACCAGAGCAGGATCGACAAATCCGCTGAACTGCACCGTCAGGGTGCCGAGCAGTCGGTTGTCGCTATCGAAGTTGCTGCCGCCGAAGGTGAACCCGTACGTGTCACCGGCTTGAACCGAGAGGGTCGTCTTACGGTTGTAGGCAAATCCGCCGGAGGGCGGAGCGCAGCAGTCCACCGGGCCGTCGTCGACCAGGATCGTCGACGTCGTCACGTTGTTGTGGGTCACAATCGCCGAGAGCTGGACGGTGGTCTGGAAGAACGCGTGGAAGCCCTGGTATTGAAACGGCAGTTCGACGTTTCCGTCTGCATCCGCTGTCGTCGTGAAACTCCACGTCTGCGGCGAGTGATCGCCCGTGGGGGGGCGCGTCAGTGCGTAGCTGAATTGGGGCGCGCTGGTCGTACCGTCAGAGACGACTACGCCAGTCGGTCCGACCCCAATCCACTTGGTGTTGGGCGGCGCCGCCTGGGCCGGCCCGGCGAGCACGGCCGGCACCAGCGCCAACGTCATCAACAGGCTCAGCACCGCTGCAGCGCAACGTGCCGCCGGACGGCGGCGAGGGGAGCGCCCCCGGCCACGACGTGACGGAGGAAAGTACCGCATGCTCGACCCCCAGGCTGGATGGGAGATCGTCCATCGCCACTGTTCAGTCACCGAGCCGATGAGTCCCCCGAGGCAAATCACGTAGATCATGACACGCAATTCACCCCAGCGGCGTCGAGATCTTGAAAGTGACCGTGATGCCCGCTTTAGCCCTCGCCGAGTCGGCAGACCGCCCGGATCAACTCTGCTGCATCGGCCAATTCGAGCCGCAGCCCGGCCTGCACTTCATCAGCCGCGCTCGGTCCGAGCCGGTCTCGTACCGGCGCTAGTGCCGCGTCCAGTAACTGCGCCAGTGCTGGTGGGCGGGGTGCCTCGAGCTCGGTGCGCAGGGCGTCGGCCGCGCCCAGAAGCTGTAACGCGCCGCGGTCCTGGCCGGTGTCGACGGCCAGGAAGGTGACGTCCTCGACGAGCAGGGCGAGAGACCACCGGTCGTTGTAGTCCACGTAGGCCTGCAGCGCGGCGAGATACGCCTCGCCCGACGCGGCGTATCGGGCCAGGCCCCGTTGGGCGATGCCGAGGTTGTGCTGCCCCACGGCGACGATCCAGCGGTCACCGACCTGATCAGCCAGGCGCATGGACTCGGCGATGTGGTCCGTCGCCCGGGCGAAGTCCTCCTGTAGCAGGGCGATCATCCCCAAGTTGTTCTGGGACACAGCGATGGCCCACGGGTCTCCGACCTCCTGGCGCATGGCCAGGGCTGACTCGTTGAGCTCCCACGCCCGGTCGTAGTCGCCGATCTGTTCGGCCACCACCGCCAGGTTGCTCAGCAGTGCTCCGATCTTGGCGGTGTCGCCGAGCTCGCGTCGAATTTCGAGACTACGTTCGTAGGCCGCGCGGGCGTCGTCGTATCGGCTCTGTTGCGAGGCGAGCGTGCCTTGCAGGTGCAGGACGGTTGCGATGCCGGCTTGATCGTCCACTGCGACGAACGCGTCGTTCGCATGCGCGAGAAGCTGCCGGGCGTCGTCGAAACGCCCCTGTTTGCGCGCCACTTCGGCCAGGTCGGTCTGCGCATTGGCGCGGCCGCGCTCGTCGCCGCGCTGCTCGTAGTGCGCGGCAGCATCCTGGTAGGCCTGTTCGGCCTCCGCCCACCGGCCGGCGATCTCGAGCACCTTGCCCAGCCGGCGCCGCAGCTCGGGCCGCTCGTCGACGTCGACCAGCGGCAGCGCGGTGGTGAAGTAGTCGACGGCGGCGTCGTTGGCGTAGCGGGACTGGGCGGCGACGCCGGCCCGGACCAGGTAGTCGCGCTTCTTGCCGTCGTCGGTTCCGCGGGCTGCGTGGTAGGCGAGGACGTCGAGGATCGCCTCGGGGCCGCCGAGGGCGTGTGCCTCGAGCCAGCTCAGGACCCGGCCGTGCAGTGCCGAGCGCGAGGCGTAGGTCAGCGTCTCGTAGGCCACCTGTTGCGTGGCTGCGTTGCGGAATGCGTAGGAGTAGACGTTGCTGCCTTCCTGAATGACGAGGGCCGCCGCGGTGAGGGTCAGGGTGTACTCGCCGACCTCGGGTTCATCGCCGAGCTCCGGGTAGCTACCGGCGATGACGTTGACCTCGAAGCGCTCGCCCACGACGCTGGCGACCTTGAGCGTCCGGCGCGGTGATTCGGCCAAGTCATCGATGCGCGCGAGTTGCAGGTTGTGCAGGCTCGTCGGCAGGCTGATATCGCCCGCGGCCGCCTGGGCCGGATCGATGCCGCGGTCGACCATATGGTTGACGAGTTCCTCCAGGTGGAACGGGTTACCGCCGGCCAGCGTCGTCAGCCGCTCGAGCACGGCGTTCGGCAGGTCGGCCGTGGTGTGCGCGCGCAGCCGGGTCTCGACGAGTTGGCGGCTGGCCTCGCCGTCGAGATCGGTGAGGATGATCTCGTGGACCTGCGGTAGTTCAAACAAGGCAAACGACTCGTCCGCGCTCGGAGCTCGCCGGGCCAGCACCACGAGGACCGGCACCCGCGGAGCCAGGCGACCGATGGCGTCGACCATGTCCCAGGAGAGCTCGTCCATGTGCTCGGCGGCGTCGATCAGGAAGGCGATCGGCCCACGCGCGGCGTTGGCCGTCAGCAGCTGGACCACGAGCGACTCGACGGAGGTCTTGCGCAGCTTGGCGTCGAATGACGCTGTGAGCATCGTGTCGGGAATGACGACACCCAACAGCGGGCCGAGCAATGGCAGCCGCGGTAGGAGCCGGCTATCGACGCCGCCCAGCACCTCTTCGAGGCGCTCGACTACAGCGTCCACCGAGGCGTCGGCCCGGATCCCCCACGCGTCGCGGCACAGGTCCTGCCACACGCCGTACGTCGTGCGGGCACCGTACGAAGGTGCCGCGCCGGTGCGGATCCGCACGCCTTGCTTGGTGAGCCAGCGCGCCAGTTCCGCGAGCAGCCGGGTCTTGCCGATGCCGCCTGGGCCGGTGACGACGACGACCTGGCCCTGACCGTCCATCGCCTCGGTGGCGCGAGCCTGTAGCTCCTCGAGCTCGTCAGCCCGGCCGATCAGCGCGCTCGCTACCGGACGGCCGAGGACCTTCCGGGAGGCCGTGCGCCGCCGACCGAGCAACGGCGACATCACCACCTCGGCCGACTTGCCCGCCACCCGGAGCTGCGTTGCCGCACCCCAGCGAAAGTCGCTTTCGGCGGCTTGGCGTACGTCGGCCGACACGTAGGCGCTGCCGGCCGGTGCGGCCATCATCAGTCGCGCGGCCAAGTTGACTGCGTCGCCCAGACAGCAGAACGTGCGCCGCTCGGGGTGGCCGTACGTCCCGCTGCGCAGCCTGCCCGCGGCGACCCCGATCTGAAGCCCGGTCACCGCGGCGTCGGCCTCGAGAGTGAGCAGTTCCAGGGCGCTGGCACACGCGCGCGCCGCGTCGTTCTCGTGGGTGACCGGCGCGCCGAAGATTGCGTAGAGGTAGGCCCCCTTGTCGCCGATGGTCAGCTGCAGGACGTTCCCACCGTAGGTGGCGACGATGCGTTGAGTTCGGATGATCAGATCGTCGAGCTTGGTGGTCGCGTCGGGATCGTTGTCGTAGTCGATTCCGGCGAAGTGCATGAACAGCGGTACGCCGGGGCGCAGTTCGGCGAGGAATTCGCCCTGACCGGCGCTCATCCGTTCGTACACGCGTGGCAGCAGCCAGGTCCGGACGACCTCGACGGGTAGCGCGGGCAGCGGCGACCGTGGTGGCGGCAATGTCACCGGCGCGGCGAGATCAGCCACGACCGCTACGCCGTGCTCGCCGCGTCGTTCGCCCAGCACGACGCGCTCGCCCAGGCGCTCGATTGCGCCGGCGTCGAGGACGACCTCTCCCTGGCGGGCGCAGTGCTCGGCGTCGGCCAGCTGGTCCATGAGCGCGCCGGCCAGCACGTCGATCAACTGCACGTCCGGGTCGCCGACCACGAAACGCCGCGCACTACCGACTGCCACCGCGACCTTGAGGCCGATCCGAACCTCCCGGCCGCTCGGCGTGGTCCGCAGCCCTACGTGGGCCATGACCCGCTGCATCGCGAACGCGCACGCGACGGCGATCTGCCCGTCGTCGCCGTCAATCCAGGCGGTGACCGCGTCGCCGCTGAAGTAGATGACGTCACCGCCGTATCGATCCAGCTCGGTCAGCAGCGGGCCGAAGACCGCGTCGAGCGCGGCTGTCAGTTCCTCGGCGCCGCGCTGGGGACCCAGCTCGATCGCGAGTGCTTCGGTGAGTGGGGTGAATCCGGAGATATCGACGAAAATGGCCGCACCACGGACGCGGTCAGGCAGCACGCGCCCCTCGGCGAGGGCCCGCCGGCGGTCGCCTGGCAGGTAGGCCTGCAGGTTGTCCGACCGCAGCCCGGCCTCGGCCCGGGTGGCCTGTGGTCGTCCGGACGGCACGCTGGTGTCGTCGGGTGTCTGCTGCCCTTCGTGCACTAAGCACTCTCTCCCCGGGAGGTGGCCGTCTTCACGGAAGGCTAACCCTATCGGCGGGCGTGGGGCCGATTGATCACTCGCGTCCTGGTTGCAGCGGTCGAGTGTCGGATCGGCGTGCCTTCACCACACGTCTGGCAGGCGCTAGGGTCGGCGAGCACTCACCGTCGAGGAGGCCTCGTGGACAAGACCGAGCTGCAGAGCCGGCTGGCCGGCATCGACCTGTTCCAGGGCATGCCGAAGCGGGCCTTGAAGCAAGTCGTCAACGCCGGCCGCGAGACCACTCACGCCGACGGGCACGAGGTGATCACCGAGGGCACCGGCGCGGTGGGGTTTCACCTCATCATCTCGGGTCAGGCTCGCGTGACCAGCGGCGAATCCGTCCGTCGAACGTTGGGTGTGGGTGACTACTTCGGCGAGATCAGCGTGATCGACGGTCAGCCTCGGTCAGCGAGTGTCGAGGCGGTGGGCGAGCTACGCACATTCCTCATCCACCCGCACGTCCTCAAGACGGTCCTGGACGAAAATCCTGAGGTCGCGCATCGCCTGCTGGTGATGCTGTGCAAGCGGCTGCGAGAGGCCGAGCTGCGCGCTGGCTAGGGTTTGTCGCGCTCGTCTGAGTTGCGCCCGCCGCTGGCGCGCTGCACGGCATCCTGGACGATCTTGAACGCGACGGTGTGCAACTTCTCGTGCTGCTCGTGACTCACCTGACTCAACTGATCCATGGCCTGCTCCGGGTCACCGCCGTGACGGCTCATCAGGATCCCGACCGCCTGGTCGATCGTCGCCTGGTTAGCGATGGCGACCTGAAGCTGCGCCGCAAGCCGTTGCGCCTGGGCCAGCACGTGTGCGTTTTGCACGGCGATCGCGGCCGGCTCGGCGAACAGCTCCCCGATCCGAGCACCGTCCTCGTCGAAGGCATCGCGCTTGTGGGCATAGACATTCATCGCACCGAGCACTCCGGCATGCGTGAGCAGCGGGACGGACAGCGCGCTGTGCACGCCGAGGTGCCCGATCTGCGGACCGAAACGGGGCCACTGCGGGTCGGTGTCCAACTCCCCCGAGCGGACCGTGCGCGCCTCTGCGGCAGAGGTGATGCACGGGCCTTCCTCGATGCCGTACTGGATCGCATCGACCTCGGCCACGAACGGCGCGCTGGCGACCATGGTGTCGGCGCGTCCGGACTCGAGCAACGTCAGCCCCACCCCGTCCGCGCCGGGAATCGCCGAGACCGCGAACTCCGCTACCCGCGTCAAGACATCTTCGAGTTCCATCTGGCCGGTGGCCAGGTGCGACAAGGACAACAGGCTGGCACGCAGGTCGTCGTCGTCCTGTCCGGACGTGTCGTCACTGGCCATGGTCGCGTCGCCTCTTCCGTTCAAGGGATCTGCTTGATCGTGACGCTACCTGACCCGCCCAGGTGTTGGGTGGGTCGTTGCCCGGCGAGGTCCGTCAGGTCGACCACCGGCCTGTGCTACCTCGGCGGGCGCGAGCGAGAAACAGGACTTTGTCAGCGCCCAGCAAGCGAAGCAGTTGCCGCAGCGAAGTCCGGGCCCCAGCCAGCACGAGCGTCCCTTCAGCCGCGATGAAGGCGTGGTGGGCGTCCACGATCGCCAACACACCGTCCCGGTCGCAGGAAAGCAACTTGGTTACGTCCAGTTGCACGTAGCGGTGCCCTGACTCGAGATGATGCCTGAGCACCTTCGTGAGCACCTCCGCCGTCACGGACGTCAACATCCCGCCGGCAACCACGACGGCGTGCGTCGTGTCGCGATGACCGAGGGTCAGGCTCAGATCCGAGCGAGCCGAGCCGAGGGTGCCCGGTTGGCCGCGCAGATCTTTCGCGGACGCGTTCGCCGCGCCCTCGACAATGCGCAGCGCGATCGTGTGCAGCGACTCGTCCTCGGTATTCCTGCTCAGACGCAGCTGATCGAAAGCGTGATCTGCGCTGCAGCCGAGACGGCTCATCAGAATGCCCGTCGCCTGATCGATGGCCGCCTGGTGGGTCAGGCCTACCTGCAATTGGCCGGCGAGCAGTTTCGCCTCGGCCAGGACGCGCGCGTTCTCGACAGCGATCGCGGCGGGCACCGCGAACAGCTCACCGATCCGCACGCCCCGCTTGTCGAAAGCATCGGTGGCGTAGGCATAGACGGTCATCGCACCGAGCACGCCCTCCGGTGTCAGCAGCGGGATCGACAGCGCGCTGTGCACACCGAGATGTTCGATCCGCGGGCCGAAGTGTGGCCACTGCGGATCGGCCGCCAACTCCCCCGAATGAACCGTCCGGGCCCGCGCGGCGGAGGTGATGCACGGGCCCTCGTTGATGCGGTACTGGATGGAGTCGACCTCGGCCACGAATGGGGCGCTGGCCACCACGGTCTCCGCCTGCCCGGCCTGCAACAACGTCAGCCCGGCCCCGTCGGCGCCGGGGATCGCCAACACCGCGGACTTGGCGACCCGCGTCAAGACGTCCCTGAGCTCTAACCGGCTGGCCGTCAACCGGGACAACGCGACCAGGCTCAGGCGGAGGTCGTGGTCCTCACGCGCCACTCGAACCTGGTCGGACTGGTCGGACTTACTCGTGTCGGGCATACCCTGCATGGCGATCCTGATCATGGATCACCGGACGCTGTCCAGCGTCGAGCCGCTGCTCACAGCACTCCGTGATGACGGAGCACTGGCCTGGACTGGCTGGCATCTCAACCAAAAAGAGAATAGCCCGTCGGCCGCCCGATTGGGCTGCTTCTCGATCAACCCGTCAGATCAAGTTCAGGACGGACAGGGCGCCGTCCGGTTATCTTGAGCAGGTGCGACACGACGCTCATCCGGACGGTCATTGGGCTGGCCAGCACGTGGACGAACACGACCTTGGGCTCACGCACGACCTGTCCACGCTGGTCGGGCGCCGTCAGGTACTCGGCCTGTTGGCCGGGTTCGGCTTGGTCTCAGTCGTCGGGTGCACCGGCTCAACGAAGGCCACTGAGTCCAAGTCCCCGAGTTCGAGGCCGGTGACTCCGGCCGGCTCCTCGTCGGCGGCGGCGTCCGCCTCGACACCTGCGGCGAACGCCACCCCGACCGCCGCCGTGAGCTGCGTCGACGCCATCCCCCACGAAACACCTGGCCCCTTCCCGGGAGACGGTTCGAACGGCCCGAACATCCTCACCTCGAGCGGCATCGTGCGCCGCGACATCCGTAACAGCTTCGGGTCGGCATCGGGCGTGGCCAAAGGCGTACCGGTCACGATCAACCTGACCATCACCGACACGGGCAAGAACTGCGCCGCGCGTGCTGGTGCGGCGGTCTATCTGTGGCACTGCGATACGAACGGCGCGTACTCGATGTACGACGGCGCAGCGGTCAACGAGAATTACCTGCGCGGTGTACAGGCGGCCGATAGCTCTGGGCTGGTGACGTTCAAGAGCGTCTTCCCGGGCGCGTATCCCGGTCGGTGGCCGCACATGCACTTCGAGGTGTACCCGAGCCTCGGCCAGGCGACTCAGGCCGCCACCTTGCTCATCACGTCCCAGCTAGCCCTGCCGGCCGACGCGTGCAAGACGGTGTACGCGACCAAGGGGTACGGCGGTAGCTTGAGCAACCTCGGACAGACGTCCCTGGACTCGGACAACGTCTTCAGCGACGGCTACGACAATCAATTGGCCACGGTGACCGGCGACGTCAAATCAGGGCTCACCATGGCTCTTGTGGTTGCCGTATAAGGGTTTAAGGCCGCCGTGCGTCCTCGGTGGGTAAGCCGGACAGCAAGTGCTCGAGCGAAGCCACCAGTCGTAACCATGTCTCTTCGTCATCCAACGGAGAACTCAGCAGATCCGGCTCATCGATGTGCAGTCGCACGACGCAGCCGGCCGGTGTGCCCCGCAGGTGCCAGGTCAGGTACACCGCCGGATCACTTGCGCATGCTTGCACTGAATAGCTCAGACGCGAGGGTGGGTCCGCGTACAGGATGTGACCGCAGAGGTGCCCGGACGGTTCGTTGCCGAGACTCAATTCGAGCGGGGCTCCCGTCTCCCAAGTCGACACAGCAGACAGTCCGAAGAGGAAGGTCTGGGTCGGGCTGGTCAGCGTCGCCCACACCTGGCCAACCGAAGCGCACGTGATGAAGGCGTAGTCCTGAGTGGCCGGCAGGTTGCGGTGCTGGTGGCTGAGACGCATGGGGCGCTCCTTCCTCGGTGACCAATCAAGCAGACCTCGGGGGGTCAGACCAGATCCCGCGGAAACATTCGTCTTTCCCCGGCGATGGATTCGTCCGCCGTTGTGGGCATCTGCACGGATCTGTCATGGCGGTCCGGCTGCCACGCAGGGTCACGTGCTGCGGGCGGCGGGCGCTACAGGCTGACGGCGCGAGCGGCCAGGAAGTCCTCGTCGGCCATAAGCGATTTGAGCACGTCCGCCGGCACCCGGGTGTCGGTAGTGACGATCATGACGGCCTGACCGTCGCTGTCGTCGACGGGTCGACGCCCGACGGCAGCCGAGACGATGTTCACGCGGGCGTTGCCGAGCGCCGTGCCGACCCGGCCGAGCATCCCAGGCTGGTCGCGGTAGCGGAACACGGCGAGGTGTTCCTCGAGCTGGACATTGAACCGCGAGCCCCACGCCTCGAGCAGGTGCGGCCGGTTGCGCCGTCCGAGGAGGGTGCCGACCACTCGGGTGGTCTCGCCGCCACTGCGCAGCCGGACCCGGACGAGGTCAGTGAAGTCGTGCGCCTGTGGGCTGCTCCGCTCGGCGATCGCGATGCCCCGCTCCTGCGCGAGCGTGAACGCGTTGACGTCGTTCACTGGCTCCTCGATGTGCCCGGCGAGCAGACCCTTGACGACCTGGATCGTCAGCAGTCGGCTGTCGCGCTCGGCGATGCGGCCCATGAACTCGACATCGACGGCGTCAACGGAGGTGCCCGACGCGAGGGCGGCCGCGAGTTGTCCGAGGCTGGCGCAAAGTCCGACGAACGGCCCGACCGCCTCCAGATCGTCCGCCGCGATCGAGGGCACATTGACCGCACTCGTCACCGCGCCGCCGGTCAGCGCGGCGACGATCTGCTCGGCCGCCTGATATCCGGCGCGATCCGTCGCCTCGGCCGTCGACGCTCCGAGGTGCGGCGTGACGACGACATTGGGGTACCCGAACAACGGATGGTCGGTGACCGGCTCGGTGTGGAACACGTCCAGTGCGGCGCCCGCGACCTTGCCCGAGTCCAACGCGGCCTGCAGATCCGCGTCCACGATCAGCGGACCGCGAGCGACATTGAGGATGCGCACTCCGTCCTTCATCTTCGAAAACGCCTCGGCGTCGAGCCAGCCCTCCGTCTCGCTGTTGTTCGGCAGGTGCACGGTGATGAAGTCGGCGGCGGCATAGACCTGGTCCGGTGCGCTGGCCCGGTCGACGCCGAGTTCACGGAAGCGCTCCTCGGCGAGATAGGCATCGAACGCGATCACCCGCATGCCGAAGCCCCGCGCACGGTGAGCCACGAGCTGGCCGATCCGGCCGAAGCCGATGATCCCCAGCGTCTTCTCGTGCAGTTCGACGCCGCTGAACTTCGCGCGGTCCCACGCCCCGCCGATCAGCGAGGCGTGCGCCTGCGGCACGTTGCGGGCCAGCGCCAACAGCAGCGCCATCGTGTGCTCGGCGGCAGTGATCACGTTCGACTGCGGCGCGTTCGCGATGAGGACGCCGCGGCGCGTCGCGGCATCGACATCGACGTTGTCGACCCCCACACCAGCCCGGGCGACGACGCGCAGCCGGTCCGCCTTGGCCAGCAGGTCGGCGTCGACCTGAGTGGCCGACCGGATAAGTACGGCGTCGAAGTCCGCGATTCGCCGTTCGAGCTCGCCGCGGTCCCAGCCGACGCCCAGTTCGACCTCGAGCCCCGCGTCGCGCAGCAGGTCGACTCCGGACGCGCCGATCTTCTCCGCAACGAGCACCTTCATGCCGTGGCCGCCACAACCCAGTCGATGCACGCGGTGAGGGCCTGGACGTCGGCCGGGTCGATGGCCGGGAACATCCCGACCCGCAGCTGATTTCGACCGAGCTTGCGATACGGCTCGACGTCCACGATCCCGTTGGCCCGCAACGTCTTGGCCACAGCCGCCGCGTCCACGTCCGTGGAGAAGTCGATCGTCCCGACCACCAGCGAGCGGTTGGCCGGGTCGGTCACGAACGGGGTCGCGAACTCCGACGCCTCGGCCCAGCCGTACAGATGATCAGACGACGCGCGCGTCCGGTCGACACAGAAGTCAAGACCACCGCCCGCGAGCATCCAGTCGATCTGGTCCGCGAGCAGGAGCAGGGTGGCCAGCGCCGGAGTGTTGTAGGTCTGGTCCTGGCGCGAGTTGTCGAGCGCGGTGGCCAGCGACAGTGACGTGGGGGTCCATCGATCCGTCTCCCCGTCGAGGTCACCAATGCGCTCGATCGCGGCCGGGCTGACCAGCGCCAACCACAGGCCACCGTCGGAGCCGAAGGATTTCTGCGGCGCGAAGTAGTACGCGTCGGCCTGGCTCACGTCGACGGGCAGGCCACCGGCGCCCGACGTGGCGTCGATCAGCACAAGCGCGTGATCGGCATCGGCCGGACGCCGCACGTCGACCATCACGCCGGTGGACGTCTCGTTATGCGCCCAGGCGATGACGTCGGCGTCGGGGTCGCTGACCGGTGCTGACGCCATACCCGGATCGGCCGAGACCACGATCGGGTCGTCGAGGAACGGCGCCCCGCGGGTGACGCTCGCGAACTTCTGCGTGAACTCGCCGTAGACCACATGCAACGCTCGCCGGCGGACGAGCCCGCAGGCAGCCGCGTCCCAGAACGCGGTCGAACCGCCGTTGCCGAGCATGACCTCGTAGCCGTCGGGCAGGGCGAACAGGTCGCGCAGCCCGTCGCGCACCTGTCTGACCACGCCCTTGACCGGCGCCTGGCGGTGCGAGGTTCCCATCAGGCTGTGCTGGGTAGCGAGGCGTTCGAGCGCCTCGGGGCGCACCTTGGACGGCCCGCACCCGAACCGTCCGTCGGCGGGCCTGAGATGTGCTGGGATTTGCAGCGTGGTGTCGGTCATTGTCACGAGGCGAGCTCTCCACTCGGTCAGGCTCGGATGGCACCAGGACGCCTCCGCAGAGGCCATAAGTCAGCCTGTGCGATGTTAGACGATCGCCGCCTCGACCTGCCTGCCCTTTGCCCCCCTGCGCGCTTTGCCACCACTGTGGACAAATCGGTGAATTGACCAGACCGGGGGGCCGTGAAGTGGCGTAGGTTTGGTGTCGGTTGAACGCGCAGCCAACAGCATCGCCCCCGTGCCCGGAACCAGTGGCACGCGGCGGGAACGCCGAAAGGCGGCGGGCTCGTGGTGAACTTCACGCTCGACACGGCAGTGCACGGCGGTCGGTGCGACTTGATCGTGACGGGCGAGATTGACGTCTACTCCGCTGACGACGTGGCAGCGCTCGGCATGCTGAACCTCACCGAAACCCGGGTCACTGAACTCGTCGTCGACCTGGCCGGCGTCACCTTCATCGACTCGACCGGTCTCGGAGCGCTCGTCCGGATCCGCAACATCGCCCTTGAGTTCAACAAGGAACTGACGTTTCGCGACCCGTCACCCCGAGTCCAGAAGCTGTTCAAGCTCACCGGCCTGGACAGTGTCTTTGCAGCCACCACCTCTCCAAACGGCAGCGCGGATGGCAACTCGCGGTTCCCCGGGTAGCAGCACCGCGGTTTGTCGGCTCAAGACTGAAAGCAGTCCCGAATGAGCGTCCTGCCGAGATTCACAACGGCCCTGGCTGGGCTGACCGGGCCAGACTTTTCCGGGTCGGAATCCCTGCCGGTGCGGATGGCGATCGGCGCCGCAGCTGCCCTGCACGTAGATGCCGCCGGGATCAGCGTGATGGACGTTCTGCGGGTACCACTCGGAGCCAGCAGCGCCGACGCCGACGTGGTCGAACGCCTGCAGATCACCATCGGTGACGGACCCTGCATCCTTGCCTTCAGCACGGGCGAACCAGTCGTGGCAACCCATGACCGGATCGCTGCGACCTGGCCCATCTTCAATGACCGGATGGTGACCGAGACCCGGATCCGGTCCGTGGCCTCGCTGCCGCTACAGACCGCCAAGTCCAGACTGGGGGCGATGGACCTGTACTGCACCAGCCCCGGTGGGGCCACGACGGTCCCGCTGTCTGCCGCCATGGAGCTGGCGAATCACATCGCCTCGGTATTGCTGGCCGAACCGGACGTCACGACCTTGCACGGCGTGATCGGACCGGGCTGGGTCGATGCGGCGGCAGCTCAGCGACGCATGCTGGTGTGGCAGGTCGTCGGCATGCTCAACGTCGCCTGCGCGCTCAGCAACCTCGACGCCATCGCGGTGTTGCGTGCGTACGCGTACTCCCATGACACCACCCTCGATGACCTCGCCGACGACCTGCTCTCCGGACGCACCCCCCTCTATGACGTGGCCCCGCAAACGTCGGCAACCTGACCCACGCTCAACTGTCAGCGCCGCAGCAAACCGTTCCATCCTCGCTCGGGGCACTGCTGCACGCGGCGCCATCGCTCGGCCCGCAGCCGAAAGTCTGTGAGTCATCCAGCACGGTGTAGACCTCCCACTGCTCGCCGTTGGGTGCGCCTTGGACCCAGAACTTGTCCTGTTTGGCGTAGCAGCAGGTGGTTCCGCGCTCGTCCACCGAGGCGAGCCCAGCCGCCGCGAGTCTGTTCTGCTCGGCATCGACGATGTCCACGTCTTCGACTTCGATCCCGAGATGGTTGATGCTCCCGCCGTGGCCGGGGTTCTCCAGCAACACGAGCTTGAGCGGTGGCTCGGCTACCGCGAAGTTCGCGTAGCCGGGCCGGATCTTGGCCGGTTCGGTGTGGAAAAGCTTGCTGTAGAACGTGATCGCCTCATCAAGGTCGTTGACGTTCAGCGCTAACTGCACTCGGGACACGACTTGCCTCCTCGGTGGACTTCGATGGTTGTCTATGTCTTGCTGCAGCCAGATTGCACGACGCATCGACGTCTGTCAATATTGATGAGTGTCTAAGTCATTGACCGTGCTGACTCCCGCGGAGACCGTTGCCTGCTGTTCCCCGCTTTCGCGCGAGCCGCTGTCCCGACCGCAAGCTGAACAAGTCGCACCGCTGCTCAAGGCGTTGGCCGATCCGGTACGGCTGCGGCTGATGTCGCTGGTCGCGTCGCACGAGGGCGGCGAGGCGTGCGTGTGCGACTTGAACGACGCGTTCGACCTCTCGCAACCCACGATCAGCCACCACCTCAAGGTGCTTCATCAGGCCGGGCTGCTCGACCGCTCCAAGCGCGGCGTGTGGGTGTACTACCGCGCACGGACGGAGGCGCTCACCGATCTCGGCGCGCTCATCGGCAATCCCTCGGCGTGACGCACTTTTTGGCTCGCCGGGCGCTTGCGGAGTTCGTCGGCACTGCGTTCCTGGTCGCCGCCGTGATCGGATCAGGCATCGCGGCCGCCCGGCTCTCGCCCCATGACGTCGGGCTCCAGCTTCTCGAGAACAGCATCATCACCGGCGGTGCGTTAGTCGCCCTGATCCTCGCCCTGCAGCCGGTGTCGGCAGCGTTCAATCCCGTGGTGACTCTCGTCGAGCGCGCGCTGGGCGCCGTGGGCAATCGAGAGGCTGCAGTCCTCATCGCGGCTCAAGTCTGCGGCGGGGCACTCGGCGCCGTCGTCGCCAACCTCATGTTCGAGCTGTCTGCCGTCAACCTCTCCACTCATCACCGCGGCAGCGGCGGCACCTGGCTCGGCGAGGCCGTGGCGACGCTCGGCCTGCTCGTGATCATCTTCGGGACGGCCCGCACCGGGCGCAGCGATCGGGTCGCTTTCGCGGTCGGCGGCTACATCCTGGCCGCCTATTGGTTCACCAGCTCGACCAGCTTCGCCAACCCCGCCGTGACCGTGGCCCGAATGCTGTCCAACAGCTTCGCCGGAATCGCGCCGTCGTCGGTGCTGATGTTCGTCGTGATGCAACTCGTCGGTGGATTGCTCGGCTACGGCCTGATCCGCGCGCTTTACCCGAACGCTCCCGCGATCGCGGCGGACGCCGCCGCCCAGACATGACGGGCAAGACCGTGACCAAGCCGAGCGTCCTGTTCGTCTGTGTCCACAACGCCGGCCGCTCGCAGATGGCTGCAGGGTGGCTGACCCATTTGGCCGGCGACGGGATCGAGGTGCGCTCGGCAGGCTCGGAGCCGGCAGCCCAGATCAACCCGGTCGCAGTTGAGGCAATGCGCGAGGTCGGTATCGACATCGCCGCCGAGCAGCCGAAGCTCTTGTCGGTCGACGCGGTCCGCGAGTCTGACGTGGTCATCACCATGGGCTGCGGCGACACCTGCCCGATCTTTCCTGGCAAGCGCTATGAGGACTGGGACCTGACGGATCCGGCAGGGCAAGGGATCGACGTCGTGCGTCGGGTCCGCGAGGAGCTCAAGATCCGCGTCCAAGCCCTTATTGACGAGGTGCTGCCCGTCGGCCGGGACGGGCATGAATCAACCGACTAGATACTTATCCACCAGCGTGTTGCTGAACTTGCCATCCGGGTCGTACTCCCGAATCAGGGCGCGCAAGGCCGGCATCCGCTCGCATGAACACAATGTTGCGGGCCCAGTTCGTGTCGGTCATGTGTCCGAGGCTTCGAGCAGTGCTCGTTCGAGGCCGTCGAGAATCAGGTCGAGGCCGAACTCGAACTCGTCGCCGTAGTGATAGCCGGGTTGCAGGACGTGCTCGATCGTCAGTTCCGCGAGGTACGGGTACGCATCGGTGGGGAACTGCTCCATGATCTGCCCCGCGACCTCGGCGGCCGAGTCCGAGTCGTCGAACGGGAGCGTGGCCTCTTGCAGCGCGAAGCCGTAGATATAGCTGTCGATCACCGACAAAGCATGGGCCGCCATCGGGACGGAGAAGCCGGCCCGGCGCAGCGTCCCGATGAGGGCGTCGAGGTGTCGAAGGGTGGCCGGACCCGGACTGGTGCGCGAGCTCATGAGCGCGGTCGCCCACGGATGGCGCCCGAGCGCCTGGCGGGCCGAGATCGCCCGCTGTCGCATCGCCGGCCGCCACTCGTCCTCCGGCGCAGGCAGTTCGATCTCGCCGAAGACGACGTCGACGATGCCGTTGAAGATCTCCTCTTTGTTGGCGACGTGGTGGTAGAGCGACATGGGCTTCACGCCCAACGCTTGGGCGAGCGAGCGCATGGTCAATGACCCGATTCCGGTCGAGTCGGCCACGGCGATGGCGCCTTGGAGCACGCGCTCGGGGCTGAGCTGAACGCGTTCTTCGGCATTGGCTGGCTCGGACATCGGACCTACTCCTTGCCTGGGAGTGTTGTGGTTTTCCTGGATCGAGCGTACCGTACTAAGTAAGGCGTACTTAGTACGGCAGCCAAGTCATCAGCGCTACGCGACGATCGAGGGACAGGTCATGACCACAGCAATTGGGGCGAGCACGATGCGAGCGATCGTTGCGCACATCTACGGCGGCGCCGACGTGTTGGTCATGGCGCAGATCGCCCGTCCCGAAATCGCCGACAAGGAGGTGCTCGTGAAGGTGCACGCCGCGGGCCTGGATCGGGGCACGTGGCACATGATGACGGGCCTGCCCTACCTCGGTCGTCTCGCCTTCGGGCTACGCAAGCCGAAGAACCCGGTGCCCGGGATCGACCTCGCCGGCATGGTGGTGGCCGTCGGCGCAGCGGTCACGAGATTCGACGTGGGCGACGAGGTGTTCGGCCTGGGCCGTGGCTCGTTCGCCCAATACGTGGCTGCCCGCGAGGACAAGCTCGCCAGCAAGCCGGCGAACCTCACCTTCGAGCAGGCCGCAGCCGTCCCGGTGTCCGGCATGACCGCCCTCCGTGGGCTGCGCGACGCCGGGCGCGTCGAGGCGGGCCAGCGGGTGCTGATCATCGGTGCGTCCGGGGGCGTCGGCACGTATGCGGTGCAACTCGCCAAGGCGTTCCGGGCCCACGTCACAGGTGTGTGCAGTACGGCCAAGGCCGATCTGGTTCGCTCGCTCGGCGCCGACGAGGTCATCGACTACACGGCGGACGACTTCGCCGACAGTTCCGAGCGGTACGACCTGATCCTCGACGTCGGCGGGAACGCGGCGCTGTCACGGATGCGCCGCGTCCTCGCTCCGAAGGGAACGCTCGTCATCGTCGGGGGTGAAGGCGGCGGGAAGTTCGGCGGTGGGATCAACCGGCAGTTCCGGGCTGTCGTGCTCTCGCTGTTCGTGCGGCAGCGGCTGACCATGCTCGTCCCGAAGGAGCACTACACGTTCCTCGAACAACTGACCGAGCACATCGAGGCCGGGGCGGTGACGCCGAGCATCGAGCGGACCTACCCACTGGTTCAGGCAGCCGACGCAATGCGGCAACTCGAAGCGGGACACGTCCGAGGAAAGCTCGTCATCACCGTGCCAGCCGCCGAATGACATGCCGCGTTAGTCCTCTTGTGGTCACGACTCGGCGAATAGGTGACCACTCACGGGTGGGTCCGTCGGTCCGTGACAAACGCCGGATTACGCCAGTCAGTTCGGGACGACGGCCATACACCTGATCCGACGCATCCGATTCCCCAAGGTGGTCCGCTGGCTGCAGAAGAATCGTGTGACAGTCACGTTCCCCGATTTCCTACCGCACTCAGTGGCTTTGGCGGCGATCCCGGTTACGACCTCGCCGCTGCTCTGCTGTTCGCCATCGCGCCGGTCGGGTGCAAGGTGTGGGGCGTTTCGCATGGCGCCGCGATTCCAGCGTCAGCCGGGACGTAGCCGCATCCCGACGCTGAGGTCGCGCCGGGCCGGACGTGCCAGGGTCCGCCTGGAGAGAAACCCCAGTGCGGACCCTGGTCCGGGGATCAGATCAGTCGGCGGGCCCGGTCCCCAGGGTCAGCGTGGCCGAATGGGACTGGCCGGCAGCGTCCGACCAGGTGACCGTGACCTGCTGTCCGGGCTTGGAGTTGGTCATGGCCGTCGATAGGTCCGTCGGGCTGGTGATGGTCGTGCCGTCCACTGCCATGATCGTGTCACCAGCTTGAAGTCCGGCCTTGGCCGCAGCCGAGCCGTTCACGACCCCGGCGACCGGCGCTCCGGTGGAGGCCGCACCAGTTGCAGTGCTCGGTTGCACCTGCACGCCGAGGAATCCGGGATAGCCGAGGTGGATCACGCTGCTGGATTGTCCGGAGACGATCTGCGCGGCGATCGAGGTTGCCGTGCTGATCGGGATGGCGAAGGCTGCTGTGCCCGTGACGGTCGCGGAGGCCGACGCTGCGGTATCCATCCCAATGATGGTTCCGTCGGACGCATAGAGCGGGCCGCCGGAATCACCGGGCTGGAGGTCGGCGTTCGTCTCGATCATTCCGGTGAGGTTTTCCGGGTTGCCGCCGCCCTGGTCTGTCGCGGTGAGTGACTGGCCGAGCGCCGTGACCGTGCCGGTGGCCGAGCTCGGTGTGCCACCTGTGCCGCCGGCGTTGCCGACCGCGGTGACGGTGTTGCCGACCGCGACCTGCGTGGAGTTGCCGATCTTGGCGGTGGCCAGGCCGGACGCACCGTTGAGTTGGATCACGGCGACATCCTGGGTTGGATCGGTGCCGACAACCGTTGCGGTGTAGGTCTTTCCAGTGCTCACGACGACGACTGAGATGCTGGTTGACCCGTCGACGACATGGTTGTTAGTCAGAATTTCGCCGCTGGAGGTGAGCACCATTCCGGTGCCTGCTGCCTGTCCGGTGCCGAAGTCGAGCACTGTGTTGATGTCGACCACACCGACCTGCTGCGCCGCCGTGGCTTGGGCGGTGTTCGTCGTAGCCGATCCACCGTTGCCGGTCCCGCCCGGGGCGTACGGGTTTTGCCCACCGTATTGCGGCACTTGGCCCCGCGGAATCTGCCCGCTCCCCGAGAACGGGTTGCCGGCGCCATTGGGCGAGACGGCGGCTGTGTGGTCGGAGGTGCTGCCTCCCGAGCCCTCGGTCGCGACCGCGATGGATCCGATGCCGATTGCGAGGGCAAGGGCGCCGGCTACCGAGCCCGCGACGACACGTCGGCGCCTGCGCCGGTGGGTGCTCGGCGGCACGACCGCTGCTGGTGGTGCCCACCAGTCCTGGGGCGGGGTCTGCGGTGCAGGACCGTAGATCGCCGCGTTCTGACTATAGGAAGGCGGATTCTCGCCGTAGGAAGGCGGATTCTCGCCGTAGGAAGGCGGATTCGGCCCGTCCGGCTGAAAGTTCGATCCATCTGGGGGCGGCGTGCGCCCCTGCTCGTCGGTCATCGCGACCACCTCGTTCTCGTCGTCGAATCGATTCATGGTGAGTCGATTCGCTCTCGAGGTAACTCCGTGAACCGCGATGATCCCTTTGAGTCAGCCGTACGTTACCTGTGAGGGCGTCGGTCGACGGTAGGCCTCGGTACCGCAGTGCCTGCGTTATGAGAACAGTTCGTCCATGGCTGGTATCTCTATGCGCGACGCAACGCCGGGCGCGCCCGCCGCGAGGTGCTCGCTCGGTGCCTCGCGCTCGTCGAGGACGGCGCGGGCCTCATCGGTGAGGAACCGGCTCGCCTTCGCGATGACATGCCGAGCGTGGAAGCTGGTCGGGTGGGTGGGCATCCGTAGCGGGGTGTAGATGGTGAGGGTGTCTCGGGCTCGGGTGACGGCGACGTAGAAGAGGCGCTGCTCCTCCTCGAGGCCGGCCTCGTCGCCGAGCGCCATGTCGGAAGGGAACGCCCCGTCTACCGCGTGGATCAAGTGCACCGCGGTCCATTCCAGGCCCTTGGCCGAGTGGACGGTGGACAGGGTGAGGTAGTCCTCGTCGCGGTGGGGGTCCTTCGCGTAGTCGGCGCTGGACGAGGCCGGGTCGAGGGTCAGCTCTGCGACGAAGGCCGACAGGTCGTGACGGCTCGCGGCGGTGGCGGCGAGGCGATCGACGTCTTCGACTCGGGTGCTCCAGTCGATGTAGTGGGCGCGAACCAGGGGGCGCACCGCCGCTAGACACCGCTCGACGATCTCTGTGCTCGCGGTCGACGACTGAGCCTGACCGAGGTGGGCCAGGGTGGTGGCCAGGTTTGTGCGCGCCTTCGGCGGCGCGGCCGCGACGACCGCGGCATGGTCGGCCGCGCCGTCGGCATCAACCAGCAGCGGGACGAGGGTTCGGGCGCTGGCCTTGCCGATGGCACGGTGTCGGCACACCAGCCTGTACCAGGCCAGTTCGTCGCGCGGGTTGCCCGCCAGACGCAGCGCGGCGAGCAGGTCGCGAACGTGGGCGGTGTCGGCGAAGCGGATGCCGCCGTACTTCACGTAGGGGATCTTGCGGAGAGTCAGTTCGACTTCGAGGGTCTTGCTGTGGCTGGCCGCCCGCATCAGCACGGCCTGCTCGCGTAGGGCGAGGCCGTCCTGCTGCGCGCCCAGGATGGCCTCGGCGACACCGCGGGCCTCGCTGTCGGCGTCCTCGCAGCGAACCAGTACCGGTCTTGCGGCTGGCCCGCCGCGGTCTGCGGTGAGTCGTAGCCGCATGTCCCCTTCCCCGGGACGGATCACATTGGCGAGATCAAGCACGGGTTGCGTGGAGCGGAAGTTGCGTTGCAGCCGGACCAGAGTCGAGTCAGACAGTCCGGTGTGCAGTTCATGCAGGTGAGCGCCGCGGGCGCCGCGGAAGCCGTAGATCGCCTGCGCGTCGTCGCCGACGAC
>JAOPWD010000505.1 GCA_025965875.1 Pseudonocardiales bacterium | reverse complement strand
CAGCGGTTCGAGCAGGCGGATCTTGTCGTTGTGGGCTCGGGTGAAGACGGCTTCGCTGACGTAGCCCGAGTCAGCGACCACGGTGGGCAGCCGGGATGTGGTGCCAGCGGCGCGGAGCTGGCAGCTGCGCGGCGTCCACAATCCTCGACGCTCTGCGAGCCGGCCCGGCGTTGGTCATCTGAGGTTGTGCTCGACATGCCACCGTCGGTGACCGCTGGGTCCGCTGTCACCGCGCAGCCGCCGCCGAAGGACGCTGAGCCAGTCGACGTACCCCTCAGCGATGGGTTGATCCGTGCGCGCATGCCGAAACGGTCGACCCCACTCCGGTGAAGGAAGTGGGGTCGACCGTTCTTGACGGGGGAGGGCTTACTGCACGCGGATCACCGCACCGGCAACAGTTCCGCCGAGCTGCGATTCCGCGCTGGCGGTCTGGCCGGCCGTGGGGCCGGTTGACGTGATCCGGGTTGTGAACGCCCCAGTCGCGTCAACGAGGACAGGAGTTCCCAGTACCCGTCCGTTCAGAGCACCCACGTGGATGGTGATGTACTGGCCGCCGCCAGCCACCGAGCTGGTGCCATCGACGCGCCATTCCTGCTTGCTGGCGGTGTATTGCGCTCGGGTGATGGCGATGACGTCTGCGGATGGCGCTACTGACACCGTGTCCGTGCTGGCCGACCCGTCAGGGCTCGTCACGCTCAGCTTGAAGACGAGCGCAGCGTTGTTCGCTGGGTACTTGTAGAGCGGGAAGGTGAACGTCGGCTGGGCCGTGTTGGCTCCGGTCAGGGTTGCCACTGCGTCACCCGGCGCGACCACCTGTGTCCACGCGTACGTGGCGGCACCGGTGGACGTCCGTCCGTCCAGAGTTACCTTCGTACCCCGTTTCACGCCGGCCTGATCCGGACCCGCATTGGCCACAGCGGCGACCGCCGGCGTGACCGTGACGGTGACGGTTGCGCTGCTCGGACCACCGGGGCCAGTGACCGTCAGGGTGAACACGAAGGTTCCGACGGTTGCGGGCGTGAAGGTCGGACTCGGGCTGTTCGGATCGCTGAGTGTGATCCCGGCCGGGCTGGTCCATGAGAACGTTTGCGCCCCGGTGGATGCCGAGCCGTCCAACGTCACGACCTGTCCGGCAATGGCGGCCTGGTCGGGTCCGGCTTGGGCGACGACAGGGATCGGGTCTCGGGCGCCACCGACGATTTCGACCGGAATTACCGAGGAACCGGCGACGTCGGACGTGACCGTGACCGAGACGGGCGGTGCGTCGAGGCTGCCCGAGACGAAACTGCCCGAAATCAGGGTGCCGTACCCGGTCACGGTAAGAACCCGTGGGGCGGCGGTGTCGCTGGAGACGGCGTTCACGGTCAGCAACTGGCTACCGGTGTCGTAGGTCGCCTTGCCGGTGATCCGGTCGACCACGTTGATGAGCTTGGTGGATGCCGGCACATCGCCGGTGTTGGAAACCTGGACGCGGTTCGGTGGTTGAGCTCCCGTGTAACCAACCCGGGCGAAGAAATGACCGTCACTTCCGGCCAGGCCGGTCGGGCTGAACTCAGCCGGTGCCCCGGACGCATCCGAGACCTGGATGGCCTGCGGGCCGGTCTCGGAACCGGCGTACACGTCGATCATGCCGCCGCCTGACGACGAACGTGAATAGGTTGCTTGCTCAGCGGTGACGCCGCTGGTGGTCGCCAGCTTGCCCTGCACGGTGAACAGGTTGGTCTCCACGCAGTCCGCGATCGGTCCAGCGACGGTGGGGCAGGCGTCGACCGTCGGCGTCGCGTTGATCCCGGGTCCTTCGATCCGGAATACGTTGTTGGCCGCGCCATACGGGCTTCCGGTGATCTTGTGCAGCGTGGCGCCGTCGCCGATGTAGGTGTCCTTACCGGACGCGTCCGGCTTGAGCGCCGTGTCGTTGGGGTAGGTGTCCCAGGTCAGGAACGGTCCGACGCGCCCTCCGAGCGCACCGGTGAAGTCGCCCGGGCCGCCGATCCCGATGTCCTCGGTGTCGAAGAGCAACCCGGGGACCTTGCCGCCCGTCTGCAGGGTCTTGACCCCGGCCGGCGTCGTGAACTTGTAGTCCACCCCGTCCTGGGCGTTGGTCACCTTCAGTCGCAGCCGGGCAAACGTGATCTGATCGCCGGGGACGACCGGTCCGCTGCGGAACGCCTGCTCCAGCGCGACGACCAGAAGTGCCTTACCGGCGTTGGCCGTGCTGAGGGTGGCGTTCGTCAGCGAATAGAAACCCTCGTCCGGGTAGTTGTCGGGGAACGAGATCGGCGCCGTTGCGTCGGGCATGGCACCGCGCGCAGGGCAGAGCGGGTCGGCCACCGAGATGCAGTTCTCCAGTCGTAGACCTGCTTTGTCCTTGTACCAGACCGGGAAGCCGTCGGTGGCCGAGACCGGACCGACAGCGGCCAGGCCCGGCCCGTTGGTTCCTGGCGGGATGACGGCCGCACTGGCAATGCTGCTCGCCGCGGCGACCGTTGCTAAGGATAGGACGATTGCTGTAGTTCGCTTCATGGTGCTCCACTCGGTTCGACCAGGCGGGCTTCACTCGGCGGAGTCAAGCGCGAACGCGTCGGGTAGAGATCGCGTCATGGTGAAACGTAGGGAGCACGCCTTGGGAAAATCTTGGGTTCTCGCCGACCGCGTTGAGTGACGGATCACGATGATCAGAGACGGCAGAAATCGTCGTCTCTGATCATGCAAGTACGTCACTCAACGGGGGGAGGTCTTCACCAAGGTCTATTGGCCGGTCGGCCTCGTCCGGTCCAACATTTCGCGTTCGTCCAGACCCCGTTCGAGGGCTGTGCGGTCCCAACCGCCGGCCGCCGCAGCGCCGGCGTAGGTCGACTGCAGGAACCCCAGGAGGGCGCGGTCAGGGTCGTCGGCGGTGCGCACGGCTTGGTAGGGCAGCAGGAACAGGCCCAACCCCGCGTCGTAGTGGGCGGCAGTTGGTGTCACTGCGGTCTCCGAGAAGCCCGCCGGCTCGGGATATGCGTAGGTGTAGAAGGACCCCTCGTCGGATCCACCCGGCCAGAACCCGCAACTGCTCAGTTCGCGGGAGTAGGCCTCGACCATCACCCAGTCGGGACAGTTCGGCGCACCGCCAGGATGGGGAGGGGCGCTCCTCCCGGAGAACCGGGTGCAAGCCAGATCGAAGCCTCCCCAGAAGAAGTGCACCGGGCTGACCTTGCCGACGAACCCCGACCGGAACGCGGTTATGACCCGGTGCGCCTGCATCAATTGCTGCCGAAACAGCTGCACGGCGCTCGCGTCGTAGGACGCGTGCTCGGTGTCCTCCGGAAAGGGAATCGCGTCCTCAACCTCCGTCGGGACGGGCCTGATGGCGACGTCCAGGTCCAGCGCGCGCAGTGCGGCCGTCGTCTCGGCGTAGAACACCGCCACCGATTTGGGTTCCAGCGCCACCAACTGGCTGCCACCATCGCTGGAGCGGATGCGCAGCTGATGTTCCAGAAAATCGAATTCGATATCAAAGAGACGGTGCCCGTACGGGATGCTCGAGGTGCTCAGTCCGCGCGGCGTCACATACAGGGTGGTCTGCCACCAGTGGTTGATCATCGGCGCCTGGGCCAGCCGAATCTTGCCGATGATCTGAGTCCACATGTGCAGGGTGTCCTTGGTTGCTGCCCAGTCCTGCACCCGCAGTTCCGGCCAGTCAGCGTTGGACAGTTGGGCGTCTGGGGCGTCCGTCATGACACCCATTGTTCCGAATCACCGACAATCCGGCCGTCTTCGCAGGAACCGGCCCCAGTTCACTGCACGTTGGCGGTGACCGCGGCGTTTGCGTTCAGGGTGAATGTGCAGGTCCGTGCCTTCTTGCCGCCACTCGAACATGCGCACGGTTGGTCGCTGATCAAACAAGGAGCACGCCCAATAGAGGGGATGTCCACCGCGCCAGGGTGCCTGCACACTGCTAAGTGGGGTGGGACGAGCGCGTGCGGAAGGCGGACGGCCGAACTGCGCCCATGGGGCAACCGCGTGAGGACTTGGATGTGGCCAGCGAGCCACTGTCGTTCCAGCGGTGGCGGGGGAGATCGGCATGACGCAGACGAAGGTCTCGATTCGGGCGAAGGACGAAGCGCGGACTGCCAAGGTCGGCCGACGGCGTATCGATCGGTTGCTGGTAGCCGCAATCGTCGCGGCTGTCGGGCTGAGCGGGCTTGCGATCTGGCAGGCGACCAGTCGAAACTCCAGTACCGCTGCGCACGGTTCGGCGTCGAACTCGAGCAGCCCACCCGCCGTCGCGCCCTATCGCGTGCCGGAATCTGCCTTCGCGTCGCAACCCGCGTTCACGGGAGCCGCAGTGACCAAGTTCGGCCAGCCTGCTTTACAGAAGGCCTACCGGCAGCTGGTCAACTTCGCGTTCGATACCGGCTGGGACCCGACGCTGATGGCCAAGACCAAGACGGCGCTGAGCAGTCGTGACTTCGCAGCGGTCCGCCTCTCGCTCTCGCCAACGTGTGCGAAGGCATACGACACCAGCGTCACGAAGGCACTCGCGGGCGACAAGGCGGCGATCTCCAAGCTCGAGGGTTCGATGTTCTTCGCCGTCGGAGGAATCGACGCCAAGGGATCCGCCGACCGAACATCCACGATCTCCAATCGAGCGTTTACTCGCGCCAAGTTCACGGTGGATAAGTCGCACGGACAGCGTCTTTCGATGTCGTTCACCGCGAAGGCGACCGTTCACACGCAGGATGCTGCAGGCAAGCGGTACACCGTGCTAACCGGGCGGGCGCTGCACTACATTCTGGTGCCAAATACCGGGGCAGACGCGAACGTTCGCCCGTTCCTGATCGATGCCTGGGGCAGCCGGATGCAGTCCAAGACGCCGCAGGCGGCGAAGTAGCGCGCGACGCCTGGGACTTACTCCTCGACCGACACCACAGCTCGTAGTTCTGCACGGTGACGCCGCTGGGAACACGGTGGTGTCGTTGCGGTGCATCCGCACGTGGCCGAGGCCGTGGAAGGGCCGCGACGGCTCGCTCCACACGATCGAATGAACCCAGAAATGCACCTTCTCGACCTGGCGGTGTTTGACCAGATTGAAGGCGAACTCGCCGCCGCGTTCAGCAGGTTGCCGGTGTGATGTGCCTTGAGCCGGCGTACATCCTCGGCGAGATCGCCTTCGATGAGATTCGCGTTCCGGTCCGCGACGAATGCCTCAACATCAACATCTTCTGGTCACTCGCCCAAGCCCGCGTCGTGATCACCGACTGGAAGGAGGAATGCAACGAACACCGGCGGCACTCAGCCCTGGGCGACAAAGCCCCAGCCCGATACGCCGCCGCCTGCACCCACCGCGATTGACGGCACACTGGATCAGTGAGCCGAGGACCGACGCGACGTGTGCAGCGGATGTGCGATGCAGGTCTGATCCCC
>JAOPWD010000490.1 GCA_025965875.1 Pseudonocardiales bacterium | reverse complement strand
GCGGTTCGTCGGTCGCGACGCCCCAGCGGTCCTCTACATCAGCGCTGTTGTCCGCCCACGGCCATTGAAGATCACCGTGGAAGATGTTGCCGCCGGGCAGCCCCAGTTCCTCCTCGAGCTCGACCGGAGTGTGCGCCTCGAGGCAGGGCGCGCCGTCGGCGTCAACGGCCAGGCAATCGGCGATCGGTTCGGCGAGGCAGTCGTCGAGCGCCGCCAGGGCACGTCGCACGGCCTCGTTCTTGCGTGCGTCGTGGTCATCCGCGAACAGACGCGCGGGTGCGTGCAGGCCGAACATCGTCAACGTGTGCCAGCCGGCTGCAATCAAGTCGGGCGCAAGGATGGACGGGTCGGTGAGGGTATGGCAGTAGACCTCGCTCGGCTGGGGGTCGGCGAGTGCTCCGGCGTCGACGGCACGAAACGCAGTCTCGAGCTGCTCGTAGCCCTCGGCGATGTGGAAGGTGCCAGCGAACGCCACCCGGGGGTCAATGCCGGAGCGCAGCCGCGGCAGCCGCCGAAGCACCATGTTGATCTTCAACTGGCTGCCCTCAACCGATGCCGGCTCGCTGCCGCGTAGACGCGACAACGTCTTCGGTGCGACGTTGGCGAGAACGAAGCGTCCCGACGCGCCGTGCTCGCCACCGTCCGCGTCGTGCCAGCGCACCTCACCGGTCGCCGCATCGAGTCCAGTCACTTCGGAGCGCACGAACAATTCGGCCCCTGCGTCGCGGGCGGCCTGCTCGAACGCGGCGGCGACGACTCCCATGCCGCCGACCGGCACCGCCCACTCGCCCGTGCCGTTGCCGATCACGTGGTACAAGAACGTGCGGTTTTGCAGCAGCGACGGATCGTGGGCGCAGGTGTGCACGCCGATAAGTGCGTCGGTGAGTACGACCCCGCGCACGACATCATTCGCGAACCGCTGCTCGATCGTGGCGCCGAGCGGCTGCTCGAACACGTCAGCCCAAACCGACGCGCCGGCCGCGTCGTAGACCGCCTTCTGCAGGTCTTCTCGACCGGGAAGCGGGTCGAGCATCGTCGGCGCGACCACCTCCGCTACCGCCCGCAGCTGCCCGTAGAACTCCTGCCACGCGGCAAGGTCGGCGCCCGATCCGGTGAGCCGGGTAAACGACTCAGCGGTGGCGGGGCCACTCTCACGATCCACCAACAGCCCGTCGTCTGCGACCGGAGTGTAGGACGCCGTCTGCCGCGATCGGATGGCCAGGTTGAGTCCGAGGTCGCGCACGATCCGGTCCGGCAGGAGGCTGACCAGGTATGAGTAGCGCGATATCCGCGCATCGACGCCGGGAAAAGGCGACACGCTCGCCACGGCGCCGCCAAGAGTGTCATTTCGCTCGAGCACAAGAACCGACCGGCCAGCCCGACCCAGGTAGGCAGCGGCGACCAGACCATTGTGGCCGCCGCCAACTATGATCACGTCGTACCGGGCGCGTGCGTCGTTCACGGACTCACGCTACTCGGTGGCACACGGCCTCGGATGTCATGCAGCGGCTGGGCATGCTCGCTGAGCTGAAGCTGGCGGCTTACTCACGAACGAGGAATTCGCCGACGTAAGCTCAGGGCCTCACTTGTCCGGATGCCCTCGCGCTTCGTGGAGTGCCTTGCTCGGACCACGGATCACTGGGTGCAGCACCGTGGTGTCGAAGGACATCTTCGCGACCATCGCGGCGAAGGTTTTCGACATGAAGGTGAGCACCGTCGGGTCGTTGTTGGACAGGTTGTCGCACCAGCGGAACGGGTTGTCCACACAGCCGCCGTCCGTCGTCCCTAGGTTGCCCTCGAAGTTGCCGGTCTGCCCGCCGAACAGGTTGACGTCGGACTGCAGTTTGCAGCAATCCTGACCCGTGAGCACCCCGCTGGCCGGGATCCCCGCCTGCTCGAAGACGAACGCGTCGGTGCCGTCCGCCGAGAACTGGATGTTGTTCTGGTGGATCGAGTTCAGGTAGGCGATGCCGGCGTCACGCGCGACCCGGGACGGGGCGTTGATCGCCGGCGGCATCGGCGTGCCCGGGCCGCGGCCGAACAGGGCGACACCCTCCGGGTCGAGCACCCCGGCGACATAGTTCGGTGTCGCCAGCACGTCTGCGTCCAAATCAAACTTGATCTTGGAGCGTTCCGTCGGGGAGAGGCTGCTGACGTAGTGGTTCGAGCCCAGCAGGCCCAGTTCCTCCCCGCCGAACCAGATGAACCGCAATTTGTTCGGGGTCTTGGTGTGCGCCAGTTGTTGGGCGATGTCCAGGATCGCCGCCGAGCCGGACGCGTTGTCCAGCATGCCGGCGCCGAAGATGGCGTCCAAGTGTGCGTCAACGACGAGCACGCTGTTCGGATCCCCACTCTTGGACTCGGCGATAACGTTGTAGTCGGCGCGGTTCGGGTCCTCGAACGTCTTGACGTCGATCGTCACCACCGGCGCGGTGCCAGTCGTCGCTTGCGTGTAGAGGTCCTGGCCGGTCGCGAACGGCGTGAACACGACCGGGATGTGCAACGAGGCCGGCGAGCCGTCGGCCAGCACCAGCGAGCCGTTGAGAAGGGCAGTCCGACCAGGGTTGCCCTCATTGAAGATGATTACGCCGCTGGCGCCTGCGGCCTGGGCGTTGGTGGCCTTGGTCCCGAAGGTGCAGGTGCCGCGCTGGATCAGGGCGATGTGGCCGGGGACGAAGCCCGCGAAGTCCGCTGGGTCACAGCCGCTCGCGGACGACGGCGCCGGCGTGGGCGGGATGACGGTGTGCCCGACCGTCTGCACGGCCGCGGTGGCCGTTGGCGCGTTCACCTGCCCGGGATTGAAATCCTTGCCCGCCACGAAGGTGGTCGGGGTGGGGGAGACGACGCTGAATGCCGGCGTACCGACGAAGGTGAAGTAGTCGAACGTGTAGGTCTGGATGGTGACCTTGTAGCCGGCCGCCTTCATCGCCTTTGCGACATAGTCGACCGAGGCTTTGTAGCCCGGTTCGCCGGCGTTGCGCGACGGGTGCCCATCCGGCCCGGGGTTAGCGTCAGCGATCTTCTGGAAGTTGACCATATGTTTCCAGAGGTCCGCTGTCTTGACGCAGTCGATGAGCTTGGCGGCCGAGTTGTTCTGCCGCTCGTGGCAGCCGGTGTCGTCGGCCGCGCTGGCCGCGCTCGTCGTAAAGGGGACCAGTCCGACGGCGGCGAAGGCCAGCGCCGAGGCCAGGGCGATCCGTCG
>JAOPWD010000437.1 GCA_025965875.1 Pseudonocardiales bacterium | reverse complement strand
CATCGCTGGACAGCTGCACGTCGTACGCGTCGTCGCCATAGCTGAGGCCACGCACCGTCAGCTCGGGCCAACTGCCGCCAGCAAGGGCCTGGACCTGCACGCCGCCAGCGGTCGCGTCCGGACGCAGTCCCAGCATCGCCGTGAGCAGTGTGATCGCGGACGCAGCCGCCCACGCCTGCGGTCGGCAGGACGCTGGGTAGGGGGTGGGGTGCCCGCCGCGGCGAGCCGCTTCGCCGCTGTACAGCTCCGGCAGGCGGTAGTCGAAGCCTGGCGCCGCCTCGAGCAGCCCGGAGATGAGTCCGGTGGCCGCCAGCGCGGCGCCAGGCACGCCCTGCGACGTCGCGATGCCGAGGCCGTGGATGGCGATCGCGGTGTCGTGGGTCCACACCGAACCGCCGTGGTAACTCAGCGGGCTGTAGCCGGCGCTCGTTGCCGCCATGCTGCGCAGGCCGTATCCCGAAGACAGCGCGGCCGAACCCAGCCGGGCCGCGACGAGCGCAGATTCGTCGTTGTTCAGGATGCCGGTGCCCAGCAGGTGCCCCATGTTCGACGCCACGGAATCGGCCGGCTGACCGTGGCGGTCGAGCGCGACCGCCGGGTACGGGCCGTGCTCGTCGTGCACCCAGAACCGCGCCCGGAACCGCTCGGCCAGCGCCGCGGCCCACGTACGCCATTCGGCACCGCCCGGCCGGTCGAAGGCGTCGAGCAGATCGGCACCGCAGACGGCGGCTTGGTAGGCGTAGCCCTGCACCTCGCTCAGTGCCAGCGGCGCCTGCGCCAGTCTGCCGTCCTCGAACTGGATCGAGTCCGCCGAGTCCTTCCAACCCTGGTTGACCAGGCCGTGGCCGGCGGAGTCGAGATAGCTGATGAAGCCTGAGTCGTCCTGGCCGTAGTCGCCCAACCAGCCCAGGGCCGCGGTCATCGCGTCGAGCAGCTTCGCGACCTCGGCCGCGGGCATGCCCCAGCGCCACGCGTCGTGCAGCAGGATGATCCACAGCGGCGTCGCGTCGACCGTCCCGTAGTACACCGGCGGCAGCGACAGCGCCCGATCGTCGCCGCCGAACGCGCCGTGCTCGGCCGGCACCCGCCGGATCTCGTGCAGGATCTTGCCCGGCGCCTCGGCTGTCGTGTCGTCGACCTTGGTGCCCTGCCGTCGCGCGAGGGCACGCAGCGTGCCGGCGGCAAGGCGGGTGCCCAGCGGCAGCAGCATCCGAGCGGTGAGGATCGAGTCTCTGCCGAACATGGTGAGAAACCACGGCGCACCCGCGGCCATGAAGTGATCGTCGGGATCGGTGACATCGCGTAACTCCAGGGCGTGCAGATCGGCCAGCGCCTGCTCGACCAGCAGCGGGATGCGGACGTCGCTGCTCAGCACAGCAATGTCCGCGATCACCGACGCGTCGCAGCCGAGAACCACCACTGGGCCCGGATCGTCGACTCGGACGTCGACCTGGAATCGGGCAGTCCCGCCTGGTTCCAGGACCACGGGCCACGTCAGCAGTCCTTGGCCGGCGTCGATCCCAGCCGACGGCGGGTCGGTCAGTGCGGTGACGGCGACACCCTCGGGGTCAGCCCAACTCAGCCCGCCCGCGACTGCTGCGGCAGGCAGCGCCGGGCTGGGGCGGCCGGACTTCACCGCGGCAATCTCGGCAAGATCGCATTGCAACGTCAACGTCAGTTCGGTACGCACCGGCTGGTGCGCGGTGGACCGAATCTCGATGACGTCGCGGGCGAGACCAGCCGACAGTTCGCGACGACGCTCCACCCACACGGTGGGGTCGGCACCGCAGTCGCCCAGCCCCCGGGCAATGAGCACGCTGCGCGTCGCGTCGGCGCCGGTGAACTCGCCGAGCACCGACGCCAACGTCGCCCCGGCCAGGGACAACGTCGACATGGACAACACGCGTCGGTCGTTGACGTACACGCCGCGTACGCCGTCGCCGTCGATCGCGCCGTCCGACCCGCACAGTACGAACGCGGGGGCACGGACCGCGCAGAGCAGGTCATGCAGGTACGGCTGGCGAGCGGGCGCAGGTGTCATATGGGGGAACCATCCAATTGAGGAAGTATGCGCGGACTCTACCCATTTGATCGTTCATATGTAAGAGTTGCTCCGCACGACTTGGAACGTTCAACTCGCGGAGGAGGCGGAACCGGTTCATGACGTCTGAACTCCCGGCCTCGGGCGAACAAGCCGTCCGCCCGACCATCAAAGCCGTTGCCCGGCACGCCGAAGTCTCCTATCAGACAGTGTCGAACGCGCTGAACGCACCAGACCGGCTGAAGCCGGCGACACTGGCCCGAGTCCTGAAATCGGTGGAAGAACTCGGGTACCAACCCAGCCAGGCGGCCCGCAATCTGCGCACGCAACGCACTCGGCTGATCGGATTCCGGTTCGAGCAGACGGCCGGCGCCGGAATCGCCTCTATCGAGGACCGGTTCCTGCACGCGGTCTGCGCGGCGGCACGAGATCGCGGCTACGGCGTCATCGTGTTCTCCGCCGAGGACGACGACGACGAGATCGCGATGTACTCCGATCTCACCAGGCGCGGGGCAGTCGACGGCTTCATCCTGATGAACTCGCACCGGGTGGACCCGCGTCCGGCGTGGCTGATCGAACGCTGCATTCCCTTCGTGTGCTTCGGGCGGCCGTGGCAACGGACCTCGCGGGTGCACTCGTGGCTCGATGTCGACGGCGGCAGCGGTACCTACCTGGCGGTCCGCCATCTGGTCGAGGGACGCCACCGCCGGATCGGGTTCATCGGCTGGCCGGAGGGCAGTGAAGTGGGCGATGACCGTCATTCCGGCTGGCTGGCGGCAACGACCGAGTTCGGGCTGCCCAAGCGCGGGCTGACGGTGCGCGGACTCGACGGGATCGCGGTCGGCACGCAGCTAGCCGAGCAGTTGCTGAGCTCAGCCAAGCCGCCGAGCGCACTTGTCTGCGTCAGTGACGCGATGGCAGTAGGGGCGATGCACGCAGCCCAGCAGCGCGGGCTGGTCGTCGGCCGCGATGTGGCCGTCGTGGGATTTGACGACAGCCCGTTGGCCACCGTCGTCAAACCGACCTTGACCAGCCTGCGCCAGCCACTGGAGTCAATCGCGCAGAAATGCATCGACCTTCTGGTCGGTCACATCGACGACCCCGCGAAACGAGCCGTCACCTCCGTCATGGAACCAACTGTGATCGTGCGAGAAAGCAGCGCGGTCATTACCGACGACTAGCACCGACCATCCCCATCCCCATGCCCGGCTACGGGTTGTAGTGAAAGGAATCTCCATGTCCGTGCGACAAAGACGCACAGTCGTCCTGGCCAGCGCCGCAGTTGCGCTCGTGGCGCTGACCGCCTGTGGCAGTGGCAACTCCTCCGGGGGCGGAGGCAAGAAGTCCGGCGTCACCCTCAAGGTCCTGATCGGGTCCTCCGGCGACGCGGAGACGAACGCCCTCAACGCCGCAGGCAAGGCATGGGGCGCCAAGACCGGCAACAAGGTCGTCGTGACGCCGGCCAAGGACCTCACCCAGGAACTCACCCAGGCGCTCGCCGGAGGCACGCCGCCGGACATCTTCTACGTCGACGCCTCGAGATTCCAGACGCTGACCAAGGCCAACGCATTGGCTGACGTCGGCGCGAAGGTCAAGGACTCCGCCGACATCTACCCGTCGCTGCAGAAGGCCTTTACTGAGGACGGCCACTACTACTGCGTGCCGAAGGACTTCTCCAACCTGGCGCTCGAGATCAACACCACCCTCTGGGCGAAGGCCGGGCTCACCGACGCCGACATCCCCACCACCTGGGGCCAGCTCGAGACCGTGGCCAAGAAGCTGACCACCGGCGGCGTCACCGGCCTGGTCATCGGTGATTCCCTGGACCGCCTCGGTGCCTTCATGCACCAGGCCGGCGGTGCGGTGATCTCCGAGGACGGATCGAAGGTCACGGCCAACTCGCCGCAGAACCTTGCTGCCCTGCAATACGTCCAGAAGCTCGGCAAGGAGAAGGTCCTGCAGTTCCCGAAGCAGGTCTCCGCGGGCTGGGGCGGCGAAGCCTTCGGCAAGGGCAAGGCAGCCATGACGATGGAAGGAAACTGGATCGTCGGCGCCATGAAGGCCGACTACCCCAGCGTGAAGTACAAGGTCGTCGAGTTGCCCGCAGGCCCCAGCGGCAAGGCCACGCTGAGTTTCACCAACTGTTGGGGAGTTGCCGCCAAGAGTGCCAACCAGTCGGCAGCCATCGACTTCGTCGACTTCCTCACGACGACGGACCAGCAGGTCACCTTCGCGAAGGACTTCGGCGTCATGCCGTCGCGCCAGGCGGCTAAGAGCCAGTTCGTCAGCCTCTACCCCGACCAGCAGGCGTTTGTCACCGGCACCGATCACGCGTTCGGCCCGGTTGGCTTCCCCGGCTTCGCCGCGGTGCAAAAGGACTTCGAGGCCGGCATCAACGGACTGGCCGACGGCTCATCGGATCCGAAGAAGTTGCTGGACTCGCTGCAGAAGAACGCGGAGGACGCGCTGAAGAACGGCGGCTGACCGCGTACGCGGAGCCGAGGACAGCCCACCGTCCTCGGCTCCGCCGCACGTTCCCGTCCAGACTCGAAGGGAAGCACGGAGATGACCGCGACCGACGTACGCCCTGAGGCGCCTGCTCCCGTGCCTGCGCCGGCGCAGCGACCAAAGCGAAAGAGGACCGCCGAGGATCGCCGCCAAGCCATCGCGGGCTGGCTGTTCGTCTCACCGGCGATGATCGGACTGTTGATCTTCATGGTGATCCCGATCCTGCTTGCGTTCTTCGTCAGCTTCACCAACTGGGACGGACTGTCGAGTCCGATCACGGGGGACCGCAAGTTCGTGGGCTTGCACAACTACGAACAACTGCTCACCCGCGACGCGCTGACGCGGCGGAGTTTCTCCGTCGCCCTGAAGAACAACTTCTGGTTCGTGCTCATCGTGGTGCCCATCCAGACCGCGCTGGCGCTCTGGCTGGCGATCCTGGTGAACAACAAGTACCTCAAGGGCAGGAGCTTCTTCCGTACCGCGTTCTACTTCCCGGCGATCACGTCGAGCATCGCGATCACTCTGGTGTTCATCTTCCTGTTCCAGGGCGGCGGCGCGGTCAATGCCATGCTGAAGTTCCTCGGCATCAAGGGACCGAACTGGCTGGCCGACAGCCGCGGGCTGTTTCACCTGGCGCTCAGCGGTGTCGGCGTGACGAAGTCACCCCATTGGGCCCAGCACCAGATCCTGTCGCAGTCGATCTGGGATTGGTTCAGCGGTCCGTCCGTGACCATGGTGGTGATCATCATCTTGGTCATCTGGACGACCTCCGGCACCTTCATGCTGATGTTCCTGGCCGCCCTGCAGAACATCGGCGAAGAGGTCGACGAGGCCAGTGACATCGATGGGGCCAACAGTTGGCAGCGCTTGCGCTACGTCACCCTGCCCATGCTGCGGCCGACCCTGTTGCTGGTCCTCACCCTCGGCATCATCGGCACCTGGCAGGTCTTCGACCAGATCTATCTGACCGGAAACAACCCGGCCACCAGAACGCCGGCGTTCATGTCCTTTGACCAGAGCTTCAACAACAACCAGTTCGGCGTGGGCTCCGCGATCGCGTTCCTGCTCTTCGCGCTGATCATGACCCTGAGCACCTTGCAACGTCGCCTGGTCAAGGAGGAGCTCGACTGATGTCCACGCAGACGTATCGCTCTCCTACCCGCAAGGGCCTCGGCTACGCCGCATTGATCGTGTTCGCATTGCTGTTCATCGGCCCGTTCCTCATCCAGATCGTGACCGCGTTCAAGACGGATCCGGATGCTACGAATCATCCGCTCGGGCTGATCCCGCATCCCGTGAGCATGGCTGCGTGGAAGCGGATTTTCGGGTACTCAGCCGACCAATCCGTGCCGTTCGGCACGTGGCTGATGAACAGCATCATCGTGTCGACCTGCATCACGCTGCTGCGGGTGTTCCTGGACAGCCTGGCCGGTTACGCGCTGGCGCGGCTCAAGTTCCCCGGCAGGCGCTTGGTGTTCGCGTTTGTGCTCGTCACCCTCGCGGTCCCCAGCGTCGTGCTGCTGATCCCCCGGTTCCTGGTGTTGAAGGAACTGCATCTGTACAACAGCTACGCCGGCATGATCCTGCCGATCGCCATGGACGCAGTGGGCATCTTCCTGATGCGCGCATTCTTCTTGCAGGTGCCGGCGTCCATCGAGGAGGCTGCGCGCATCGACGGCGCGGGAATCTTCCGTACCTATTGGGAGATCGTCCTGCCGTTGGTCCGGCCTGGCCTGATCACGCTCACGATCCTGTCATTCCAAGGATCGTGGAACGAGTTCAGCTTCTTCCTGATCGCGACGTCGGATCCGAAGTACAACACCCTGACCACGGGGCTGGCGAAGTTCGGTGGCGGCTCGCTCGGCTCGGGCAATCAGTTCCCGGTGACGCTCGGCGCGGCGCTGCTGTCGACGATTCCGGTGGCGATCCTGTTCTTCGTGTTCCAAAGGCAATTCGTTCGCGGCCAGATAAGCGGCGCCGTCAAGGGTTGACCTCGGACCCGGACGTGTTCAGGTGGGCAGGCGAGGGAAGACGCCGGGAGCGGGCTTGGCGTCGACGTCCAGGCCGACGGACTGGTACACGCCGGCCGCGCCGCCCCAGAGCAGCGAGCTGAGGTAGTCGGCCAACTGCTCGCGCGTCATCGCGTCGCGGTGATCGACCCACCAGGTGCTGGCCGCGCTGATGAAACCGACGATGGCCTCACCCCACGGGTGGGCGAAGGTCGGGTCCAG
>JAOPWD010000403.1 GCA_025965875.1 Pseudonocardiales bacterium | reverse complement strand
ACACCGCCGACGCGATCGAGGCGACGGGCCGCTCGGCGTTGGCGGCGCCGGCTGATCTCTCGGCCGCCGGTGGGGTCGGCGCCGTGGCCGATGCCGCTCTCGAGCGGTTCGGCCGCGTGGACGTTTTGGTCAACAACGCGGCCGTCCTCACCCCCGAGGTGTACGAGTCGTTCTGGGAGATGACCGAGGTGAGCTGGCGGTACCAGGTCGAACTCAACCTCACCGCGTACTGGCTGATGATGAAGGCGGTAGCCCCCGCGATGCGGGACCACGGCGGTGGTCTCATCGTCAACGTCACCTCGGGCGCCACCGGTCATGCGCTGCCCGACGGCGTCGTCGCCGACGACGCCGTGCTCGGCGCCGCCTACCCGGCGACAAAGGAGGCCGTGACCCGGCTGACCCGCGATCTGGCGCCCGAGCTGGGGCCGGCTGGCATCGCTGTCGTGGCGCTGCACCCGGGGGTCACTCGCACCGAGAGCAATGTCGAGCACACGACGGCTCATGGCTTCAACGTCCTCCGATCGCACGGGGTCGAGGTGCCGGTCGCGGCGTTCGAGGCGCTGGTGCGCAGCGATCCGACGCGGTACAGCGGCGAGATGATCTACGCGCCGGTGTTCGTCGAATCGCTGGCGCCGGCGCCGGGTTCGCGCTAGCCTCGCCACAATAGTAAGTACACTGACGAATTTGTGCGAGGTGGAAGTGCTCGAGTTCCTGGTGACCACCGAACTGCGTCCGGTGATCGGCATCGACCCCGCCGAGCTGAAGCGGCTCTACGTCGCCGAGCGGCAGCGTGGCTTCGACCTCTACGCCTCCGGCGCCATCAAGCAGATCTGGCGCATTCCGGGCGCGCCGTTCCGGACAGTCTCGATCCGTACGGCGCCTGACGTCGCCCAACTGCAGGCCGACCTCGAGTCTCTTCCGCTGTTCGACTGGCTCACGATCGAGGTCACGCCACTGACGCCCCATCCAGTGATGGAGGGCAAGGGCGTCCCCGACTGACCCGTCCCGGCCGAAGGAGTCCCGCGATGACGCCCACCGCTGCCGAGCTCGTTGCCCGGCCGCTGGCCGACCTGCTCTCGCTGCGCGGCCGCCACGCCGTGGTCACCGGGGCCGCCGTCGGAATCGGGCGCAGTGTCGCCCGCAGGCTGGCCGAAGCCGGCGCCGACGTCGTGGTCGCCGACATCGGCGACACCACCGAGGCTGTGGCCGCGGCCGACTCGGCCGGGGACGGCCGGGCCGTCGGGCATCACCTCGACGTCACCGACTCGGCGGCCGTGGCCGGTGCGGTGGTCTTCGCCGTCGAGAGGTTCGGTGGCGTCGACATCTGGGTGAACAACGCGGGCATCTACCCGATCGCCACCGCTCTCGAGACGACCGACGCGCAGTGGGACGCGGTGCACGGGATCAACCTGCGCGGCGCTTTCGTCGGCGCCCGCGAAGCCGGTCGCGAGATGGTCCGGGCCGGGCGTGGCGGCGTGATCGTCAACGTCGTCTCGATAGCGGCGTTCAGGGCGGCCGGGTTGGCACACTACGTCGCGTCCAAGCATGGGCTGAATGGACTGACCAGGAGCCTGGCCGTCGAACTTGGCCCGCACGGCGTCCGGGTGCTCAGCGTCGCCCCGGGCATGATCCGGACGCCGGGCATGGTGGTGCGCACCGAGGGCTTGCCCGACATCCACGATGAGGTCGCGGCGCGTCTGCCGCTGCGTCGTATCGGCGAACCCGACGACATCGCCCGCGCCGTCCTGTTCTGCGTGTCGGACCTGGCCGCGTTCATGACCGGCAGCGCCGTCGTGGTCGACGGGGGAGACCTCGCCTGACGTGCCGCACACCTACGTCGTCGGCGTCAGCGGGAAGGCCGGATCGTTGCGGGCTCTCGCCTACGCGGCCGGGCTGGCGCGGCGGCATGCGGGGCGGTTGGTGGTGGTACACGCCGGCGGTCGACCGGAGCGGTTCGCGCTGTGGCCGGAGACGGTTCTGTTGGCCCGCACGGCCTCCGCCGACACGGCCGACGAGCTGCGCCGCACGATCGCGCAGACGCTCGCCGACGACGATCTGGACTGGGCGCTGCGCACCGAGGCAGGCGCTGCGTTCGCCGTCCTCGTGCGGGTCGCGGGACTGGAACACGCGGACGCGGTGGTGGTCGGCACCTCGCGCCGACGAGTGATCCGGCGGTCACTGGCCGCGCGGCTAACGACGCTGGGCCGCCATCCCGTCATCGCCGTGCCGTGACTGCCGGCCGCACCACGATCCCCGGTGCTCGGGCACCCGGCGCACCCGCGGCCGGGCGAGCAGCAGGATCACCGCGAACACGCTGAACGACCAGCCCAGTGCCTGACCCCGGATCGCTGCTGTGCGCCGCGACCGCGGCCGACACCCGACACGGCGCCCTTCGAGGTCGTCGACGCTTCGCCGGTTGACGAGCTCGACGATGTTACGTAGCTCGGGGGTCGCTCGGTCCACGGCGAGTATGAGTCGGAACCCGCCAGCGGCCAACATAGCGTCAAGGCTGCGCCGGAACTCCGTCGCATCGAACCCATCCGCCTATGCCTCGTACGTTCCCCGGCTACGACCTTCAGTTCTTCGACGACTGCCGCGATGCAGACGGCCCTGCGACGCCGGGGGAGGGAGCACGGACTGGCTCGCCTGCTCGCCGGTTCGGCCTGCGCTGGAACCAGTCGGCCGTGGACCGGGTCAACTCGGCAACGTCGGTCGACGAGGCGTCTTCGACGCTGAGGCTTCCGAGACGCGAGACAAGATCGATCAATCACTGCCGGATCAGCTGGGACAGGGGAAGTCCATCAAGTCGGCGATCACCGACGACGTGTTGCTCCTGTTGGTTCTCTCGTTGGGTTAGGCGCCGGCCGGGACGCCGGGCTGCAGGGTGACGTCGTCCTTGCCGACGTTGACCAAGGCCAGGATGGCCACGAACGCCGCGGCGACGAACCCGACCCCGATCCAGAACGCGACGTGATAGCCGTGGATCGCGGCGAGCGGATTGAACGCGGACGGTGAGAGGTGATGGGCCGCGACATAGGACGAGACCGCGCTGGCATACAAGCTGTTCAGCAGCGAGGTGCCCAGGGACCCACCGATTTGCTGGGTCGAGTTGAGCACCGCGCTTGCGACTCCTGCGTCGTCGTCACTCACGCCGGTGAGCGCAAGGCTCGAGAGCGGCACCAACACCAGCGCCAGGCCGACGCTCATCAGCAACTCTCCCGGCAGTACGTGGGAAACCCAACTGCTGGTGTCAGAGATTGAGGTGAAGGTGGCCAGGCCGATCGTGGCCATGGCGAGCCCGATCAGCATGAGTGGCTTGGGTCCCGTGCGCGGTAGGAGGGTCGACACCACGCCCGAGGTGACGATGACGCCGCCGCTGAACGGCAGGACTGCAATACCCGACTTGAGTGCGCTGTAGCCCAGGTTGTACTGGAAGTAGTAGCTCAGGAACAGGAACATCGCGAACAGCCCGGCGAAGGTCAGCAGCGAGGCGAGATACGTGCCGCCGCGATTGCGATCGAGCACCACCCGCATCG
>JAOPWD010000122.1 GCA_025965875.1 Pseudonocardiales bacterium | reverse complement strand
GTTTTCTTTCACGCCGGAGACTGGCCGGTGGGGTTGCTGTTCGTCGGCTTGGTACTGGTCTACGTCAGCGACTTCTTCGTGGCCCTCGGAGTGAAACTGTTCGAGCGCGTACTCGGCCTGGTTCACGTGCTGACCGGCCTGTGGCTGATGTACCTGATGTTCGCCGTCGCGCTCAACTTCGCTGCCGGGTTCCATTGGACGGTCTAGCCGCCTCGGCCGCCTGGCCGCCTGGGCCCTTCTACGCCCGACTATCCGTGAGCGCGGCGTCAGATGTGGCGGACGGCAGCCGCGAGCCGTGGCGAATGATAGGCCGGTTGCTCGCCGCGGACCCATAGGTCGAGGTCGGGCGCATGCGGACGCGCTCCGCCGAGGAGCAGCACAGCGAGGATCAGCATACCGCCGACCGCGCACAGCAGGACGAGGATCAGCGCAGCCAGCCTGATTCCCTGGGTCGGATCGCTGAAAAGCAGCACGATCTGCACCACGATGGGCGCGACCAGGAACGCCGCTTCAGAGCGCAGCAACTCCACCATGGCGAATGCCGGCCCGAGCCGACCGGACGGCACACTGAGCCCGGCCATGAACAGTCCCGGCGTGACCCCGGCTCCGGCCGCGAATCCCAGCAGCACGCCCGCGACCGCGATGATCCAGATCGGCCGACCGGCCCCGAGCCCGACCAGCAGCGCACCGGCCACACCGGCGACCCCGAGCCCGAACAGGGCGAACGCGGGCAGCCAACGCGTCCGCAGCACCCTCTTGAACATCAGCGCGGCTGCGACGACGCCGACAACCTGCGTGCCAAGGATCGCCCCCGTCACCGCAACCGATTCGTGCTGGACCTGCAGCAGATACACCACGGCTAGTTCGACCAATGCAGTGACCACCGCCCCCGTGACCATGGCTGTCGCTATGCCGGTGACGGGAAGGGTATGCGAGATCAACTTCAGCGGCATCAGGGCATCGTCCTTGCGGTACTGGCGCACCAGCAACGCGCATAGGGCGAGCAGCCCGGCAGCCACCGGCAGGTAGAAGGCGGGGGAACCGAACCCGCCGCGCGACAACCAGGACACGCCGAAGAACGGCAGCGCGGTCGCGGCCAACGCCATCGGGATCGCCGACCAGTCGAAGCCCATCCGCGGGGAGTGGGCGTCCTCGCGCCCGAACGCGAGCAGTCCCAGCACAACGCCGCCGACACCTACGCAGGCCATGGCGACGAACAACAACCGCCAAACCTTTTCGGCGCCCGCGATGCCGCCGACGACCGGTCCGAGGGTGACCATGCCGAACAGCCCAAGGTTCACGAACGCAGCGCTCAGGGGCACTCGGGCCGCGCCGTGCCTGGTGACGAGTGGCGGAAGCGCAGCCACCAGCAACATGCCCGTCGCGATGCCCTGCAGAACCCGGCCGACCGTGAACACCGTGATTCCGGACGCCGCGGCCGCAAGCAATGACCCGGCCGCGAACCCGGCTTCGGCTCCGACGTAGACGCGCCACGTGGGTAGCCGCTGAATCAGGTCCGCGCCGACAACTGCGCCGAAGGCGTACCCGGCATCGGACAGCCCCTCCGCCAGTTGGGTCCCGAACACCGAAGTGTGTAGATCGACGGACAGCTGCGTGATCAACAACGAGGCCGTCGACAACACGATGAAAGGGCACAGAGCCACCAGCGCCATAGCTACGGCGGCGGGGTAGCTGCCCGCCAGCGGCGTCCGAGTCCCGGCCTTAGCCAATAGCGAGGTGCTCACGTCGCACTCAGTGGACGTTGGCCCTGAGGAATGCGACCGCACGCTCCCAGGCAAGGTTGGCGTACTTCTCGTTGTAGGTGCCTAGCTGGTCCTTCTCGTTGTGAAACGCATGCCCCGCGGGGTAGTAGAAGAACTCGACCTCGCCTTGGGATTCGTTGCGGATCTGCTGTTCCTGAGCATGCGCCTGCTCCACGGGATAAAAGGCGTCCTGCTCGCCGTAGTGACCCTGGATCGGGGCCGTGACGGTGCGGTACTGATGCGGAACGGCCGGCCCGACGCCGTAGAACGGCACTGCCGCGCCGATCTTGTCGCCCTGCTGCGCCGCGACTTGCAGAACGAAGCCGCCACCCATGCAGAATCCGATGACCCCGACGGTGGATGAGGTCACCGACGGCTCGGCCAGCAGGAAGTCGACTGCGCCGCTGAGATCCTTCGCCGCCTGCTCGACGGGCAACGCCTCGAGCATCGTGCCGGCCTCATCAACGTCGTGAGCCACCCGACCGCCGTACAGGTCAGGTGCGAGTGCAACGAATCCCTCGGCGGCGAACCTGTCGACGACGTCGGCCATGTGGTCGTCCAGACCCCACCATTCTTGGATCACGATCAGGCCTGGGCCGGAACCGCTCGCCGGACGCTTCAGGTAGCCGTGAGCCTTTCCGCCGTTGCTGGTGAATGTCACATTCTGGCGCGGATTGATCTCAGTCATGGTCAGTCCCTTTCGGTGTCAGTCCTAACGAGTCGAGCGTCGCACCGCGTGCCAGTCCTCCACATCACGCAAGTTGACGGACCCCGAACCCGGGCAACGCGGGCGGACCGACGCTGGAGGCCGCTCCGGCCTATTGCGTGGTGGACGACAGCCGGTCGATCTCGGCAGGTGTCAGCGTCAACGTCGCAGCAGGCAGGATCTGCTCGAGTTGCTCGGTGGTGCGCGCGCTGGCGATCGGGGCGACCACCTGCGGCCGGGCGAGGAGCCAGGCCACCGCGACGGCGGCCACCGTGGTGTCGTGGGCCGCGGCGACCTCGTCAAGTGCCGCGAGCACGGCCACGCCACTCTCGTCGAGGTACGCCCGCGCGCCCTCGGCGCGCTGGGACTCGACGGCCTCGCTGCCCGGCCGGTACTTGCCGGTCAAGAAGCCCTTCGCCAGCGCGAAATAGGGCACCACGGCGAGGTCCCAGGCGTCGGCGACGGGCAACAGCGTCTGCTCGAAGTCCCGTTCGACGAGGTTGTAGTGCGGCTGCAGGACGGTGAACTCGGCGAGCCCGTGCTTGCGCTGGAGCTCGAGCGCAGCGGTGAGCCGCTCCGGCGTGTAGTTGGAGGCGCCGAGGTG
>JAOPWD010000337.1 GCA_025965875.1 Pseudonocardiales bacterium | reverse complement strand
CGGCTACCAGGTGTTCGCCACCGCAGCCGAAGCCAGCGCGGCCGCCTCCCCGAGTCCCTCGGACGCCGCGTCCACGACGCCCTCGGGTACGCCGTCGGGCAGCACCTCCGCGTCCGCGTCGGGCAGTGCGTCCGGCAGTTCGTCGGCATCGGCTAGCACCAGCGCGTCAGCGTCGACCAGCAGCAGCGCGTCGGCATCGGCCAGCAGCAGTGCCGCCACTCCGTCGGCGCCTATCTCGCTCCAAGTGCCCGCCGGCCAGGCGCTGGCGCTCAGCGTGAACGGCGCCGACCCGGTGCTGCTCATCCGGCTGAGCAAGGCGCTGTTCCCGGGCACGACCGTGCCGGTCACGTTCACCTTCGCCAACGCCGGCAGCGTGACGCTGGACGTGCCGGTCCAAATCACGGTCAACGGCACGGTCGGCCTCACGATTGAGCCGCCGAGTTCGACCGGCGCGGCCTGATCGCTCTGTCGTAACCGGGCGCTAGCGTCGCCATGTGACCAAGCCGAGCGCCGCCCGCAAGCCCGGCTTCCGCTGCACCGACTGCGGCAGCCTCTCCCTTCGCTGGATCGGCCGCTGCCCCGAGTGCCAGGCCTGGGGCACCGTGGCCGAGGCCGGCGCCACGCCCCGACGCGCCGTCGCGCCCGGCCCCGTCACCAGGGCTGCCCGCCCGATCGGCGAGCTGGATCCCGACGTCGCCCGCGCCCGTCCCACCGGGGTGGCCGAACTCGACCGGGTCCTCGGCGGCGGGCTGGTGCCGGGTTCGGTCGTCCTGCTGGCCGGAGAGCCAGGCGTAGGCAAGTCCACCCTGCTGCTCGAGGTGGCCCACCGCTTCGCCGCGCGCGGTGGCGAGCGTGCGCTGATCGTCACGGGCGAGGAATCCACGGCACAGGTCCGGCTGCGGGCCGAGCGCACCGGCAGCATCCATCCCGGGCTGTTCATCGCCGCCGAGAACGACCTCGGTGCCCTGCTCACCCACGTCGACGAGGTGCACCCCGGCCTGCTCGTCGTCGACTCGGTGCAGACGATCTCCACCGAGGCAAGCGACGGTGCGGCCGGTGGCGTGCCGCAGATCCGCGCGGTCGCGGCCGAACTGATCGCGGTAGCCAAGTCACGCGGGATCGCCACCGTCCTGGTCGGCCACGTCACCAAGGACGGCGCCATCGCCGGGCCGCGAGTGCTCGAGCACCTCGTCGACGTCGTGCTGCACTTCGAGGGCGACCGGCACTCATCGCTGCGCCTGGTGCGGGCCACGAAGAATCGCTACGGCGCGGCCGACGAGGTGGGCTGCTTCGAGATGCGCGAGGACGGCATCGTCGGGCTGGCCGATCCGTCCGGGCTGTTCCTGTCCGACCGCACCGTGGCCGTCTCCGGCACCTGTGTCACCGTCACGCTCGAAGGCAGGCGCCCGCTCGTCACCGAGATCCAGGCCCTGGTCAACCCGGCGGCCGGTGGCGGCTCGCCGCGGCGCGCGGTCAGCGACCTGGACGCAGCGCGGGTGGCGATGCTGATCGCCGTCATCTCGCGCCACGGCGACGTCCGGCTGGCCGAATCCGAGGTCTACGCCGCCACCGTCGGCGGGATCGCCGCCCACGAGCCCGCCGTCGACCTCGCCATCCTGCTGGCGCTGTACTCGGCGGCGCGCGACCGGCCGATCCCCTCGTCGGTCTGCGCGATCGGCGAGGTGTCGCTGTCCGGCGACGTGCGCCGCGTCGGCGGCCTCGACCGGCGGCTGGCCGAGGCGGCCCGGCTGGGTTTCTCCACCGCGTTGGTGCCCGGAGCGCATCGCGGCGAGCCGGTCAGCCCCGCGAGCAGCCAGGGCATCCGTACCGTGCCGGTGGCCACGCTGCAGGACTCGATCGCCGCCGCGGCGAACCTGAGCAGCCGCGCGGCCGAGGATCGGCGGCCGGTGCTGCGCCCGCTGCGTAGCGGATCGTGATACCTGACTGCAACAAAAGACGGCAATTCTGGGGCGATCACACCTACACTTCAACTAGCTGACAATGCCCGTGGGGGGATCTGTGCCGACAACCGAGCGCGACGACGTCCTTCGGGGCGTCCTCGCGACGGTCGCACCCGGCACCTGGCTGCGCGACGGTCTCGAGCGGATCCTGCGCGGCAACACCGGCGCCCTGATCGTGATCGGCTGGGACGACACCGTCGAAACGCTGTGTACCGGCGGCTTCCCGCTCGACGTCGAGTTCTCGGCCACCCGGCTGCGTGAGCTGTGCAAGATGGACGGCGCCGTGGTCCTGGCCACCGACGGCAGCCGGATCGTGCGCGCTGCCACCCACCTGATGCCCGACCCGGCGATCCCGACCGAGGAATCCGGCACCCGGCACCGCACCGCGCAGCGGGTTGCGTTGCAGACCGCCTTCCCGGTGATCTCCGTGTCGCAGTCGATGCGCATCATCAGTCTCTACATCGGCGACCGCCGTTATGTGCTCGAGAGCGTCGGCGAACTGCTCGGCCGCGCCAACCAGGCGATCGCGACCCTCGAGCGCTACAAGTCCCGCCTGGACGAGGTGTCCAACGCGCTGTCGGCCCTCGAGATCGAAGATCTCGTCACGGTGCGCGACGCCGCGATCGTCTCCCAGCGCCTCGAGATGGTCCGCCGCATCGCCGACGAGGTCACCGGCCAGGTGGTCGAGCTCGGCAGCGACGGGCGGCTGCTGGCGCTGCAACTCGAGGAGCTGATGGCCGGCGTCGACGCCGACCGTGAGCTGATCGCCCGCGACTACGTCCCGCCCGGGCGCCGCAGCCGCACGCCGGCGCAGGTGCTCGCCGAGATTGCCGAGCTCTCCGCCACCGATCTGCTCGACCTCACCCTGATCGCGCGGGCGATGGGGCTGCCCAGCACCCCCGAGGGCCTGGATTCCGCGGCCAGCCCGCGCGGGCACCGATTGCTGGCGCGGGTGCCCCGCATGCCGGCCACCATCCTCGATCGCGTCGTCGACCATTTCGGTGGGCTGCAGAAGCTGCTGGCCGCGTCCGCCGAGGATCTACAGGTCGTCGACGGCATCGGCGAGAGCAGGGCCCGCGCGGTGCGCGAGGCGATCTCCCGCCTGGCCGAGGTCTCGATAATCGACCGCTACTCGTAACGGTCCCAGCGCCGGTCGCTCAGCTGACCGAGAACTGGATCGCGGTCCCTTCCTTGCCCGAGAGCAGCGCGTAGAGCGTGTAGGTCCCTGCGCCCACCCGTTGCCGGGTCCCGGCGCACTTGGGCTGCGAAGACAGCCCCGACCAGACGACGCTCACCCGGACCGGCTGTCCGACGGCGAGCGTGCGGTCGGAGACGCCCGGCTGAACCGTGCAGTCGTGACTGCCCCAGACCCGCGATTCGCCGTTGTAGACCCGAAGTTCGACCTGACTGTCGGCCAGATTCTGCACGCACGGAGCCGACCCGGTATTGGTCACCTGCAGCAGGACCATGGGCTGCTCCCCGACCCGGTAGCTGGGTTTGTCGACGACCGCCGCGACCTTCAGCGCGCCCGCCTTGCACGGGGCTGCCACCGGCGATCGAGTACTGCTCGCCTTGGCCGACGTGCTCGCGTGCTTGCTCGTGGGATGTGCGGACGTGGGCGCCGCGTGCGACGTGGAGTGCGGGGTCGAGTGGGGTGACGTGTCGGCGGCCGCCTGCTTCTTGTCGCCGCCGGGCCGCAGTACCCAGGCCGTCAGCACGACGAGTACCAGCAGGGCGATGAACAGGGCGAGTCGCCGGCGCCAGTAGACGGCCGGCGGGCGGGTGCCGATCGGATGCAACATGTACCCGTCAAGATATCTCCCGGCGCCGCGCCGAACGCGGCGACGCGCGCGAGCGCCCGGCCGTGAGCCATGCGAGGATGCGCCCCGATGTTCGCCGATCTGCTTCCCTGGTACGACCGCGCGGCCCGTGATCTGCCCTGGCGCGGTGCGCAGGTCACGCCGTGGGCCGTACTCGTCAGCGAGATCATGCTGCAGCAGACCCCGGTCGCGCGGGTGCGACCCGCCTACGACGCGTGGCTCAAGCGCTGGCCGACGCCGGCCGCGCTGGCCGCTGACTCCACCGGCGAGGCCGTCCGGATGTGGGGCAAGCTCGGCTACCCACGCCGGGCGCTGCGGCTGCACGAGTGCGCCGGCGAACTCGTCAACCGGTTCGGCGGGGCCGTGCCGTCCGACGTCGACGCACTGCTGTCGTTGCCCGGCGTCGGGGCGTACACGGCTCGTGCGGTGGCGGCGTTCGCCTTCGGGCACCGCCAGCCCGTCGTCGACACGAACGTCCGCCGGGTGGTGGCGCGCGCGGTGCGCGGGCAGGGTGCGGCCGGGCCGCCGTCGACGGTGCGCGACCTGGCGGCGGTCGAGGCGCTGCTGCCCGACGACCCGCCGCAGGCGGCGCGGTTCAGCATCGCGCTGATGGAGTTGGGCGCCCTGGTGTGCACGGCCCGCGCGCCCCGTTGCGGCGAGTGCCCCATCGCCGAGGTATGCGCCTGGCGGTTGGCCGGATTTCCCGACTACACCGGTCAGGCGGTGCGCCCGCAGCGCTTCACCGGCACTGACCGCCAGGTGCGCGGGCTGCTCCTCGACGTGCTGCGGGCCACCCGCCGGCCAGTTCACCGGCCGCTGCTCGACGCCGCCTGGCACGACCCGGTACAGCGCGACCGGGCTCTGGACAGCCTGGTTGCCGACGGCTTGATCGATCCGCTCCCCGACGGCCGCTACGCCCTGCCGGGCCACCGGGCATAGCACCCGGGCATAGCAACAGGGCCGGGGATCGCTCCCCGGCCCTGTTGACGTACTGCGCGCTTACTCCGCGGTGATGTTGGCGGTCGGCGGCTCGTCCGGGACGAGCACCTCGGCCTTGGGCTCGCCGCGGAAGGTGAACTTGCGCGGGCCGTCCTTGACCATCGGGTCCTCGGGCTCGGTGTCGACGACAACGATGTTGCCGGGCGACAACTCGCCGAAGAGGATCTTCTCGGACAGCGCGTCCTCGATCTCGCGTTGGATGGTGCGGCGCAGCGGCCGAGCACCCAACACGGGGTCGTAGCCCTTCTTCGCGAGCAGGGCCTTGGCGCTCGTAGTGAGTTCGAGCCCCATGTCCTTGTTGCGAAGCTGGATGTCCAGCCGAGCCGACATGAGGTCGACGATCTCGACGATCTCCTCGGGCAGCAACTGGTGGAACACGATGATGTCGTCGATGCGGTTGAGGAACTCAGGCCGGAAGTGCTGCTTGAGCTCGTCGTTGACCTTCTGCTTCATCCGCTCGTAGTTCGTCGCCGTGTCGTTGGACGCCTGCAGACCGAAGCTGACCGACTTCGACACGTCGCGGGTGCCGAGGTTGGTGGTCAGGATCAGGACCGTGTTCTTGAAGTCCACGACGCGACCCTGGCCGTCGGTGAGCCGACCGTCTTCCAGCACCTGGAGCAGCGTGTTGAAGACGTCCGGGTGCGCCTTTTCGATCTCGTCGAAAAGCACGACGCTGAACGGCTTGCGGCGGACCTTCTCGGTGAGCTGACCGCCCTCGTCGTAGCCGACGTAGCCGGGGGGCGCACCGACGAGCCGCGACACCGTGTAGCGGTCGTGGTACTCGGACATGTCGAGCTGGATGAGCGCGTCGTCGTCGCCGAAGAGGAACTCGGCCAGCGCCTTGGACAGCTCGGTCTTACCCACACCGGACGGGCCGGCGAAGATGAACGAGCCACCGGGGCGCTTCGGGTCCTTCAGGCCGGCCCGGGTGCGCCGGATGGCCTGCGAGACGGCCTTGATGGCCTGCTGCTGGCCGACGACCCGCTTGTGCAGCTCGTCCTCCATGCGCAGCAGGCGGGCGGTCTCTTCCTCGGTGAGCTTGAAGACCGGGATGCCCGTCCAGGTGGCGAGGACCTCGGCGATCTGCTCGTCGTCGACCTCGGCCACGACGTCGAGGTCGCCGGCCTTCCACTCCTGCTCACGCTTGGCCCGGTCGGCCTGCAGCGTCTTCTCCTTGTCACGCAGCGACGCGGCCTTCTCGAAGTCCTGCGCGTCTATCGCGGACTCCTTCTCGCGGCGCACGTCGGCAATGCGCTCGTCGAACTCACGCAGGTCCGGCGGCGCGGTCATCCGGCGGATGCGCATGCGCGCGCCGGCCTCGTCGATGAGGTCGATCGCCTTGTCGGGCAGGAACCGGTCGCTGATGTAGCGGTCGGCCAGCCCGGCGGCCGCAACGAGTGCGGCGTCGGTGATCGAGACGCGGTGGTGGGCCTCGTAGCGGTCGCGCAGACCCTTGAGGATCTCGATGGTGTGCGCGACGGTCGGCTCGCCGACCTGTACCGGCTGGAAGCGGCGCTCGAGTGCGGCGTCCTTCTCCAGGTGCTTGCGGTACTCGTCGAGCGTGGTCGCACCGATCGTCTGCAGCTCGCCGCGGGCCAGCATCGGCTTGAGGATGCTTGCCGCGTCGATGGCGCCCTCGGCGGCACCGGCGCCCACCAACGTGTGGATCTCGTCGATGAACATGATGATGTCGCCGCGGGTGCGGATCTCCTTGAGGACCTTCTTCAGGCGCTCTTCGAAGTCACCGCGGTAGCGGCTGCCGGCGACGAGCGAGCCGAGGTCAAGCGTGTAGAGCTGCTTGTCCTTGAGCGTCTCGGGCACCTCGCCCCGAACGATCGCCTGGGCCAGGCCTTCGACGACGGCGGTCTTGCCGACGCCGGGCTCGCCGATCAGCACCGGGTTGTTCTTGGTGCGGCGCGAGAGCACCTGCATCAGGCGCTCGATTTCCTTCTCGCGGCCGATGACCGGGTCCAGCTTGCCCTCGCGAGCCAGCTGGGTCATGTTGCGACCGAACTGGTCGAGCACCAGGCTGGTTGACGGCGCCGCCTCAGACGTGGTGCCGGCCGGCTCCTTGCTCTGGTAGCCGTTGAGCAGCTGGATGACCTGCTGGCGGACCTTGTTCAGGTCGGCGCCGAGCTTCACCAGTACCTGGGCGGCGACACCCTCACCCTCGCGGATGAGCCCGAGCAGGATGTGCTCGGTGCCGATGTAGTTGTGGCCGAGCTGCAGCGCCTCGCGCAGGCTCAGCTCGAGAACCTTCTTGGCCCGCGGCGTGAACGGGATATGCCCGCTCGGCGCCTGCTGGCCCTGGCCGATGATTTCCTCGACCTGCTGGCGCACAGCGTCCAGCGAAATACCGAGCGACTCGAGGGCCTTGGCGGCGACGCCTTCGCCCTCGTGGATCAGCCCGAGCAGGATGTGCTCGGTGCCGATGTAGTTGTGGTTGAGCATCCGGGCCTCTTCTTGGGCCAGGACGACAACGCGACGCGCGCGGTCAGTGAACCTCTCGAACATTGGATAGCTCCTTCCGCGCCTATTCCCGCTGCCTTCGACTCTAGTCCCGAGACCGACGGACCGCCGATTCCTACGCGGGCCAGCCCTGCCCAGCGGCGCCGCCCGGCGCAAAGCTGGCGGCACTAAAGAGTCCAACGGCGCTCGGCCCGCCATGATGCCCGGACGCTGTCCGCTGACAGCGAACGCCCCGAAATGGCTGGTTTCAGCCGCCCTCAGGCCGCCGGATCGCCGTCCACGACGGCCGTGGCGCTGGGTGTTCTGCCGTCGCCGGCTTCGTCCTCATCGTCGTCGGCGATCGCCAGGCGGCCGGATGCGATCGCCGCCAGCGCTGCGACGATCAGTACGAGCATCACGCTGCCGCCCGGGACGGTGCCGAAGAACAGCCACGGGACAAGCCCCGGCCCGGCCTGGTGCGTCTTGGTGGCGGCGTCCTGCAGGCGCGACAGATCTGGGTAGACCACCAGTCGCTGGGCCACCAATGCGGCGATCGCCGCGATCACTACCGACCCGATAGTCGCGATGAATCGAGCGCCGACGTCCCGCGTCCGGACCGAGACCCGGACGAGCAGGAAGGTCACGAGCGGCCAGACCAGGACGTGCACGATCCCGCCCGCCCAGATCCAGTAGTAGCCGTGCAGCACCGGTGCGAAGGACCAGGCGAAGGCGCCCAGACCTGGAGCGATGCCCTGCCGGAGCGCGCTCGCACTCGATTCCCACGGCACGACGACGTGGTTGACCATCCATTGGTTGCAGAAGATGACCACGAAGAGCAATTCCACGATGACTGCGCCCAGCGCTGGTTCGCGATGGAAGTAGCGCACCCTCCGCATCGGCGCAGGACCGTACGGCTGGACGGCCTCGTCCGCTTGCTTGTCCGGGTCTGTCATGGCCTGCCTCACGTTGCCTTTCCAATTCCTCGCCGAAGCATGCCCTGTTGGGTGGGGGCGGCGTGGCGTTGGGTCGTCTCTCTATGTGCCCCGACGTTTGTCGCTGTCCCCTCGTCGCTGCGACTTTGCTTACGCATTTCAACCAGAGACAACGGTAAGTTCCGTGGAACGAGCACCCACCGAGGAGAGCAACACGTGCCCACCGTTGACCTCGAATCGCCCCTCGGCTCACAGAGCCTCACCGCCTACGTGGCATACCCAGCAGCCAACGGACCAAGACCCGGCGTAGTAGCCCTGCACGAGGTCTTCGGCCTCGATGACGTGATGCGCCGCCAGGCCGACCGGCTCGCCGCCGCCGGGTACCTGACCATCGCCCCCGACCTCTTCAGCGACGGTGGCCCCCGCCGGTGCCTGGTCAGCACCTTCCGATCGATGGCAACAGGCAGGGGCAAAGCCTTCGCCGACATCGAGGCATCGCGGCAATGGCTACTCGAGCAGCCCGACTGCACCGGCAAAGTCGGCGTGATCGGTTTCTGCATGGGCGGCGCTTTCGCGCTCGTCACGTCGACGACCGGATTCGACGTCGCCAGCGCCAACTACGGCATGGTGCCGCGCCACGCCGAGCAAGCACTAGCGGGCGCCTGCCCGATCGTGGCCAGCTACGGCAGGTGGGACGGCATGGTGGGCATGGCAGGCAAGTTGGAGCGAACGCTCACGACGCTGGGCATCGAGCACGACGTGAAGACCTACCCGAACGCCGGCCACTCGTTCCTGAACGACGCACCGAACGGGCCGGTCCCGCTGCGCCCGCTCATGAAGGTGCTGAAGGTCGGACCCGAGCCGACCGCGGCCGCGGACGCGTGGCGCCGCATCGAGGCCTTCTTCGCCAAGCACCTCGCCTGATCGGACCGCCCGGACACGCAACAACGCCCCACCGGAGATAACCGGCGGGGCGTTGCGGCATCAGTTCCTCAGTGCTTGGCGTTATACGCCTCGAGCACGGTGGCCGGAATGCGGCCCTTCTCGCCCACCTTGTGACCGTTCTTGCGCGCCCATTCGCGAATTGCCTGGGTCTGCTCACGGTCAGTGCGCGTCGGGCGACCGGCGCGCCGGCCACCCGCCGAATACGACCGACTGCCGCGCGCCCTACGCGCATTGGCCACGTAGTCGGCGAGCGCGTCACGCAGCTTGGACGCGTTCTTCGCAGACAGGTCGATTTCGTACTGCGAGCCGTCGAGTCCGAACGACACGGTTTCCGCCGCCGTACCCTGGTCTAGATCATCGATCAACTGAACGATGTGCTTCTGTGCCATCAGTTTGATCCCTTCCCCCGAAATTATTGGCCGGAACACAAACCTTAGCCTATGCAATGCATGATGGGTAACGCATGTGCATGACAGTGTGTCTTGGCGTATTCACAGCGGTTTGACTAGGGGAAAAAGAATCGTCTCCCGAATACCACGGCCGGTGAGCAGCATGACCAGTCGATCGACGCCGAGTCCCATTCCGCCGGTTGGCGGCATCCCATATTCCAGAGCGCGCAGGAAATCCTCGTCCAGCTGCATGGCCTCGGGGTCGCCCCGGGCTGCGGCCAAGGACTGCGCGAGCAGGCGCCGGCGCTGCTCGACCGGATCGACCAGCTCGGAGTAGGCGGGCGCGATCTCAATCCCCCCGATGACCAGGTCCCATGCCTCGGCCAGCCGCGGGTCGTCTCGGTGCGGGCGCGCGAGGGGCCGCACCTCCACTGGGTAGTCCTTGACGAACGTCGGCTGTATCAGCGAATGCTCGACGAGTTTCTCAAACAGCTCCAACACGATTTCGCCGGCCGACCAATCCGGCTTGAGCGCGACATCGAGCCGTTCGGCGTGCCGGCGCAACTCGTCGACGCCGGTATCGGGCGTGACCGCGTCGCCGACGGCCTCGGACACGGCGTCGTGCAGGGTCACCGAACGCCACGGGCCGGAGAGCTCGATCCGCGCCCCGTCCGCCGCAATCGGCGCCATGACACCCACCGCAGCCGCCGCGTCAACAATCAATCCGCGGGTCAACTCCGCCATCGTGTCGTAGTCGCCATAGGCTTCGTACGCCTCGAGCAGCGTGTACTCCGGAGAATGCGTGGAATCGACACCTTCGTTTCGGAAGGCTGGGCCGATTTCGTACACCTTCTCGATCCCGCCGACGATGCACCGCTTCAGGTACAGCTCGGTCGCGATTCGCAGCGACATATCGAGATCAAATGCGTTGAGATGCGTGTGGAACGGGCGGGCGGTCGCGCCGCCGTGCACAGACTGCAGAATCGGAGTTTCGACCTCGAGATATCCGCGCGCGTGCAACGTCTCACGCAACGACCTCGTCACTGCAGCGCGTGCGTGCACCATCTCGCGCGCCTCCGGGCGCACGATCAGATCGACGTAGCGCTGGCGCACCCGCGTCTCCTCCGAAAGTGGTTTGTGCGCCACTGGCAGCGGCCGTAAGGCTTTTGCGGTGATGCGCCACTCGTCGGCCAGGACCGACAATTCGCCACGCCTGGACGAGATGACCTCGCCGCGGACGAACACCAGGTCGCCCAGGTCGACGTCGGCCTTCCACGCGGCCAATGAATCAGCACCCACGCGATCGAGCGACAGCATGATCTGCAACTCCGCGCCGCCCTCGCGCAGCATCGCGAAACAGAGCTTGCCGCCATTACGCACGAAGATGACCCGACCGGTGACGCCCACAACCTGGCCCGTCTCGGTGTCGGCCGCCAGTTCGGGGTACGCCGCCCGGATCTCGGCCAGTGAGTGCGTCCGGTCGACGCCGACGGGGAACGGCGCCGTCGCCGGATCGCCCATCAACCGGTCGTACTTGGCGCGGCGGACCCGCAACTGCTCGGGCAGGTCGTCGTCGGGTTCTGCGGGTTCTGCGGGCTCTGGCGACACCGCGCCACCCTATCCAGGCGACGCCTTCTGACGAATGTCACCCAGCAACACTGATTGCCCGCACTGTGATCAATTTTCCTGCCAAGGCAGAGTTGTCCCCATGACGACGAACCTCGCCAGCC
>JAOPWD010000324.1 GCA_025965875.1 Pseudonocardiales bacterium | reverse complement strand
CGCTGGAAAACTTCGACGAGATCCGTCGGCGGTTGATCAGCCGAGGCGCGGCGGATGAATTTGTTACCGACTTCGGGCCGGTTCTGTCGCTGTTCTTCCACGATCCCGACGGGCTGGAGGGCGAAGTATGCGTGCCCGACCCGGATGCCGTTGCGGGCATCACCAACCCGCCGGGCACGCCAGCTGCTCGCTACGCGTCGAATGACCGGTGAGGCGATCCGCCGCCACGAACCTGCTCGACCAAGCGACACCGCGATCTCCTTCGACCGCTGGGCCACTGACTGCAGGAACCGGCACAATGCCAGCGGCGAGAAGGACGACACGAGTCTCAGTGCCGTCGTCGGCTGTTCCTCGGCAAATCACCCATCGGCTGGTCTGGCGACCACCCCGGCCCGAGTCTGACGCGCGTCGGGGAGTCAGCACGAGCCTTGCCATAGCGCACGGTCATGCTGCGTGACCGCGCAATGTGGGGCCGGCATGAGAGTGCGTTTGGTCGCGGAGACGGGCAGTAACCTCTCGAGTTGGCCAGTGATCCGCATGCGGGGGTCGGTGCGGATTTTGCGATGTCTGTCGGCCCTCGATGTGTCTTCTGTGTAGAGGGCGCGGCGCGGTGGGTGCACTGGCTCGACGTCGAGAATGTCGAGTACGCGCCGAGGGATATTGCTCCGGCGTGTGTACGGTGCGAGCGGCTTTATCAGGCCGGTGACGACGACGCCCTGGTCGCAGTGCGGGGGGCGGGCGTGGGAACAGGTCCAGCCCGGCGTGGACTACAACCTGCGAATTCGGCTGGCCGAGTACCGCCGCGCCGATCTGGGCGCGATCCCCTTAACTGAGTGGTGGCCACCGGGCGTTGCGGAATTGGTGGCGCGGGGGTTTACGCCTCTTGAGGACCTGACGGGCGACTTCGAGATCGCCTCCGAGCGGCCGGAACCCCACCGACGTTGGGTGCCGGAGACCCGCTCCGGGTGGGAAGAAGGGTGGGACGACGGTCGGTGCTGGCTGGTTCGTTCACCGTGGCCGGCCATGTCGGTCGTCGAGGTTGTTGCACTTCTGTGGCAGTGGGTCTCGGCGCACAGGCATCAGCCTCCCCGCTCTGGATCGGGGCGGGCTGAGGACGAGGAAGAGCAGCGAAACCTCGTGCGCCAGTTCTTGCACGCCGAGGAAAGCTGGGCGCTCGACTTCAAGGGAGCGCACTAACCTCGCCGTCTCGCGTCATCGCGGGCCGCCCAACGTTCCACGGTGACCGGCGGGCTGCGGGAGCATCCGGAAGTCGGAAACACCGCGCTTGTCGCGGCATAGAAAGACGTTTCAAGCGTGTCCTGCCTACACGCGCGTCATGGACGTCTTGATCTCGGTGGTCATTGGGATCGTCGCGCTCATCGTTCTGGGCGCATTGGTGTTGAACGCCTTCGGCATCGGTGCCAATCAGATCGATCCAGTCAGCGGTCTTGGCGGCATCTGGCTCTCGCGCCGCATCAACGCTGCTCGCCGCAAACGAAGCATCAAGCGGCTGCCCTCCGGTGTTCCTCCGACTCCACCCACGCCGTAGCTTCTGGATCATTTTCGTGCGGTCGAGCTTCTCCCGCTGCGCGGCATGAGCGTGACCGCGAAGTGGCACGCTACGCGGCAGTGACCGGACAGGTGGGACTACCGGATCTTGATGTATGGCGGCAGGTCGGGCGGGAAGTCGCCGCGGTTCTGGTTGAACAACTCGCTCGGAACCACAAGATCGACGCCGCGACTCAACGCCGACATGATGGCATCGGCCATGCCCTGCACGCCGGTGAATGACGGCTCGCCGTCGCGACGAGCGCTCATTCGACCGTCGTCATCGAGCAGGGCGATCAGCTCGACCGGGGCGTCGCTCACGTTCACACCGTACTGCTGGGCGGAATACGTTCGTCGGCTCCGTTGGTCGAAGGCACGGACATCGGCTCGCTACGTCCGACGAGCGTGCCGTCGCACGATCTGTCGTCGCCTTCGGGCATCTCGGCGACGTGCCCACCAACTCGTCCCGGATGGTGGCGGAGCGTACAAAACGCCATGGCCGGGCTGAACCTCGTCGAACTCAACGGGATCTGGCCCAGTGCTTCCCGGATCGCATGCGCGAACTCAGCTTGGCGCTCGCGCAGCAACTCAATCACAACGAAGTCGTCACCGTTGGGACGCTGCTCGACGCGCAGTCCAGCGATGCAACCAGCCGTCAGACTGTGTGCGGTCAGCCGGTCAAGCGCGTCGCTGCCAATGTCGTAGTCATCCTCAGGCTGCACGACCGAAGGCTATCGCCTGATGAGCTTCGTCCAAGCCCCGCCGAGGTCGCCCGTCACTGCCGCGAAGGCCCGCACATCGGCAGGACCGCAAGCGGTCGGCGGCAGATCCGATCGTTAGGTGAGGTGGCGAAGATATCGCTCGGGTGAGTCAAGGAAGCTACGCCAGGACGTGACCAAGTCGGTCTCGTCGTAGGTGACTGGTCGGATACCGTCGTCGTCGAGCTGCAGAAGGTTCGCACCTGGTAGTGCGGCGAGAATTGGTGAGTGCGTCGCCAACACGGTCTGGCTGCCGGCAGCTGTCATGTCTGCCATCAGAGTCAGCAGGATTAGGCAGCTGTCGAACGACAATGCCGATTCGGGCTCGTCGAGCACGTAGAGACCCGGATCGGCGACCATGGCGGCGAGGATCTCCAAGAAACCTTCGCCGTGACTGCGCGCGAGCACGTCCGAGCGACCCATGCGTTCGCCCCACCGTCCGTCGCCGCTGAACCACCCCGCCTGAGAATGCAGCCGCTCAGCGCGCAAGAACAATCCCGCGCTGGGACCGCCGAGGGTGTAGTCCAGCCGCAACGATTGATTGAGATCTGAGTCCTCGTCCGAAGGCATGGCCGCAGCCCGTTGTAGCCAATCGTTGCGGAACGTCGACACTCGCCGGCCCCAGGCGGCGGCCAGTGCCTCGACCAGCGTCGACTTGCCCGAGCCGTTCTGGCCAATCAGGATCGTGACCCCTGGGTTCAGGGTCAGTCCTTGCTCGACGATCTGGGCAACGACCGGCAACGTGTACGGCCATCGGTCAAGCTCGGCCTGCCCACGGTCAACGCTCATCGCCTTGATTGGAACTCCCGGCTGCCTGCTGGCCACACAGCCATCCTGTCAGTGACAGCCAATTTGGCAGCAGTCCGCGCACTGTGCGCGGCATATCCGGTCGGCTTGTGTGCCGTGTCGGGGACGATGGCCGGCGGCTCGATGCACCGGCTCGCGCCTAGGGCGGCGATCGCCGCTCTCGGCCGCGTCGGAGCATTTCGACGCCGAAAAGGATCAGCCCGAGCACGATCCAGAAGTCGGCGATGTTGCACCTGCTGCTGCCACCGCTCGGGATGAAGTCGACGACGCCGCGACCGCTGCCCGGCGCAGTCCATTCGTGCAGGCCGACACGGTCGAGCAGATTGCTGGTCCAGCCGGCCGCCATCAACCCGCACCCGAGCGTCACTGCCGTACGACGCGGGCGCCGCAGGAGCACGGCGAGGCCGATGGCGATCAGCACGATGCCGACGAGGTTGGCGACGGCGCCAGGTACCGGTTTGGCGAACCACCACCGGGCCGGCCCGAGCAGGATGTAGCCTCCCTCGTTGATCACCGTCCCGTCGAAGTGTCGCCAGGTCAGCCACTTCGTCGCCTGGTCGGTACCGAGAACCAGCACGAAGACCGCCACCAACAACCGCCACGCGGGTCGGCCCGATCCGGCGACCTGGCCGGTGTTGCCGGAGTGCGGCCGCCTCGATGCCGCGCCGGGCCGACGGGCCGCGCCGGCCGACGGGGCCCTGTCGCGGTG
>JAOPWD010000289.1 GCA_025965875.1 Pseudonocardiales bacterium | reverse complement strand
GATCGCGAGCGATAACGTCGGCCGAGACCTCGGTGCCGTCGGCGAAGGCGACGTCAGCGGTGGACGCGCCGGCCACGACGTGGGCACTGGTGAGCAGGAAGCCGTCGGCGGTGAGCACGCTCGCGCTGCCACCGCCTTCCCCGCGCCGGGTGCGCACGCGCAGGCTGGCCACGCTGGGCAGCACGATTTCGGCCACGCGGATCACCACGGTCGAGTAGGCGTCCATTGCGTCGCGCTCATCGTCGGGCATCATGTCCGTCCAACGTTCGGGGCCCGCCGGACTGGCCCGTGTTCGCCCAGGGCGAAGCGGGCGGTCCTAGACCTGGCGCAGGCCGGTGAACGCGATCTTGCAAATCGCGTCGGCCAGCTCGGCTTTCCCGGCGCCATTCCGGGACGGCCGGTACCACTCGACCAGCGAGTTCACCATGCCGAACAGCAGCCGCGCGGTCAGCGCCGGGTCGACGTCGGGACGCACGTCGCCCTCGGCCTCGGCCTGCGCGACCAGAGCGCTGATCGCGTGGTCGATCTCGCGGCGCCGGCTGATCGCGTGCCGTTCGACCGGTGTGTTGCCGCGTACCCGCAGCAGCAGGGTGACGAAGGGGAGCTCGTCGACCAGGACCTCGACGCTGCGCCGCACGACGTACTCGAGCCGATCGATCGCGCGGCCCTCGACGGTGGCCGCCTCGCCCACGGCCGCGGTCAGGCCGTCCAGGGCGCGGTCGGTGGCCAGCCGCAGCAACTCGTCCTTGCCGCTGACGTGGTGATAGATCGCGGACTTGGTGATGCCCAGCGTGCGAGCCAGGTCCTCCATCGACGTGCCGTCGTACCCACGCTCCGTGAACGTGGTTGCCGCCACCAGGAGCAATCGCTCCAAGTCGTACCCAGGCCGGCCCTTTTTTCTGCGCTCGACGTGTCCCTCCATCTCCCCCGCTCGCTGTCGCTCGGGGGGATCTGTCGCGCCACCCGCGCCTCCGGCGCGCGAGCGTTCGCGCTGGGGGTCCCCCCGCTTGCGGGGGAGCTCATCGCGTTGTGGGTCACCCATTAGTGCGCCGGTCAATGACGCGCTGGAGCTTGCCCAGGGACCTTTCCAGGGTGTCCGGGTCGACCACCTCGACCAGGACGGTGACGCCGACGCGGTCCTTGACGGCTTCGGCGACGTCCTGCGCGGCGGAGTTGCGGCGGTTGGGCGGGCAGTCGGGCCGCGCTTCGACGCGGACGGTCAGGGCGTCCATCCGTCCGTCGCGGGAGAGCACCACCTGGAAGTGCGGCGCGAGACCCTCGGTACGCAGCACGATCTCCTCGAGTTGCGTGGGGAAGACGTTCACGCCGCGCAGGATGATCATGTCGTCGCTGCGTCCGGTGATCTTCTCCATTCGCCGGAACCCTGGCCGCGCGGTGCCGGGCAGCAGCCGGGTGAGATCGCGGGTGCGGTACCGGATGATCGGCAGCGCCTCCTTGGTGAGCGAGGTGAACACCAGCTCGCCCGGCTCGCCGTCGGGCAGCGTGTCGCCCGTGGTCGGGTCGATCACCTCGGGATAGAAATGGTCCTCCCAGATGTGCAGGCCGTCCTTGGTCTCGACACACTCCTGCGCGACGCCTGGCCCCATGACTTCGGACAGCCCGTAGATGTCGACGGCATGCACGTCGAGGCGGTCCTCGATCTCGGCGCGCATCGCCTCCGTCCATGGCTCCGCGCCGAAGATGCCTATTTTCAAGGAGGATTCGCGCGGGTCGAGGCCCTGCCGTTCGAACTCGTCGAGTAGCGCGAGCATGTACGACGGCGTCACCATGATGATCGTCGGCTCGAAGTCGTGGATGAGCTGCACCTGCCGCGGCGTCATGCCGCCCGACATCGGGATGACGGTGCAGCCGAGGCGCTCGGCGCCGTAGTGCGCCCCGAGGCCGCCGGTGAACAGGCCGTAGCCGTACGCGACGTGGACCGTGTCGCCCGGGCGGCCGCCGGCTGCACGGATGGAGCGGGCCATCAGGTCGGCCCAGGTGTCGAGGTCGCGTTGGGTATAGCCGACGACGGTCGGACGTCCGGTGGTGCCGCTGGAGGCATGGATGCGGCGGACGTCGGTGCGGGGCACCGCGAACATGGCGAACGGGTAGTTGTCGCGCAGGTCGAGCTTGGTGGTGAGGGGGAAGCGGGCCAGGTCCTCGAGCGAGCGGCAGTCGGTGGGTTTGACACCCGCCTGGTCGAACGCGGCGCGGTAGTGCGGCACCTTGTCGTAGGCGAGCACGAGTGTGGCCTGGAGCCGTTCGAGTTGCAGCGCGCGCATCTCTTCGCGGCTCAGCCGCTCACCGGCGTCGAGCACGTCGGCCGTCGGCGCCTGACCTAGCCGGCTCATCGCAGGGTCCGGCTGGTGCCGCGGAACTCGGCGATCACCTCGTCGCCGCGGCGGACCGTGACGTCGTAGATGCCGCTGCGGCCGAAGCGGGTGCGTTCCTCTGCGCGCGCTTCGAGCAGGTCGCCGAGGAGGGCGGGCGCGACGAAGGTGATGTCGGCCGCGGCGGCGACGGTGACCGGACCGTGGCTGTTGCAGGCACATGCGAACGCGGTGTCGGCGACGGCGAACACGAACGCCCCGTGGGCGGTGCCGTGCCCGTTCACCATGTCGGCGCGCACCTGCATCCGCGCGGTGGCCTTGCCGTCTGCTGCCTCGACCACGCCGATGCCCAACGCCCGTGAGGCGTCGTCGTCGTCGAGCATCCGTGCCACCGGATCCATCCCCACCCCTTGCCAACTGACCGAACGGTCGGTTAATAATGGAGGTAATCCACCCGGTGCTGTCAAGTAGCCAGATGAGGAATGAATGAAGATGCCGCTGCTGCGCAGCTATGTCGAGGGTTCATGGTTCACCGCCGCCGACCAGGGGGTGCCGCTGAACGACGCGGTCACCGGCGACGAGGTCGCGCGGGTCTCCTCAGCGGGGCTCGACTTCGCGGGGGCACTTGACTACGGCCGCCGGGTCGGCGGACCGGCACTGCGGGGGTTGACGTTCCACCAGCGCGCCGCGCTGCTCAAGGCCACCGGCTCGCTGCTGCGTGAGAACCGCGATGAGCTGTACGCGCTGTCGGCCCGCACGGGCGCCACCCTGGGTGATTCCAAGTTCGACATCGACGGCGGCTTCGGGGTGCTGCTCGCCTACGCCAGCAAGGCCAAGCGCGAACTGCCGAACGAGTCCGTCTACGTCGACGGGGCCCTCGAGCCGCTGAGCAAGGGCGGCACCTTCGTGGGACAACACATCCTGACGCCCAAGCGCGGCGTGGCCGTGCAGATCAATGCGTTCAACTTCCCGGTGTGGGGGCCGCTGGAGAAGTTCGCGCCGGCGTTCCTCGGGGGCGTCCCGTCGCTCGTCAAGCCGGCCAGCCAGACCGCCTATCTCACCGCGCGGATGATCGAGCTGATCATCGAGTCCGGGCTGCTGCCCGAGGGGACGCTGCAGTTCGTCGCGGGCAGCGCGGGGGACCTGCTCGACCACCTCACCGAGCAGGATCTGGTGTCGTTCACAGGCTCCGCGTCCACGGCCGCCAAGCTGCGCACCCACCCGACCGTCGTGTCGCGGGCCGTGCGGTTCAACGCCGAGGCCGACTCGCTGAACTGCTCGATCCTCGGCCCCGACGCGGTGCCCGGCACGCCCGAGTTCGATCTCTATGTCAAGGCGCTGGTCGCGGAGATGACCGTGAAGGCGGGGCAGAAGTGCACTGCCATCCGCCGTGCGTTCGTCCCGGCCGCGGTGGCCGACGACGTCGTCGACGCCGTGAGTGCTCGCCTGGCCAAGGTCAAGATCGGTAATCCGGCCAACCCCGAGGTGCGCATGGGTGCGCTGGCCAGTCTCGAGCAGCGCGAAGAGGTGCGCCGCTCCCTGAAGGCGCTGCGCGATGCCGGCCGGATCGTCTACGGCGACCCCGAGCACGTCGACGTGATCGACGCCGACGCCGACCGCGGCGCGTTCCTCTCGCCGATCCTGCTGCGCTGCGACGACCCCGAGCGCGCTGAGGTGCACAGCGTCGAGGCGTTCGGCCCGGTGTCGACCGTGCTGCCGTACACCTCCACCGAGCAGGTCATCGACCTCGCCGCCCGCGGCCAGGGCAGCCTGGTCGGGTCCGTCGTCACTGCCGATGCGGACTTCGCGCGCGACGTCGTGCTCGGCGCCGCGCCGTGGCACGGCCGGCTGCTGGTGCTTGACCGCGACGACGCCGCCGAGTCGACCGGGCACGGCTCGCCGCTGCCGGCCCTCGTGCACGGCGGTCCGGGACGCGCCGGCGGCGGCGAGGAGATGGGCGGCATGCGCGGGGTGTTGCACCACATGCAGCGCACCGCGATCCAGGCCAGCCCGTCCGTCCTGTCCAAGATCACCGGACGCTGGGTGCCGGGGACGGAACGCCGCTCGGACGGCACGCACCCGTTCCGCAAGCACCTCGCCGAGCTGCGGGTCGGCGACAGCGTTGTCGCTGGCCCGCGTCAGGTCACCCTGGCCGACATCGAGCACTTCGCCGAGTTCACCGGCGACACGTTCTACGCACACATGGACGAGGAGGCGGCCGCCGCGAACCCGTTCTTCGACGGCCGGGTCGCGCACGGGTACCTGATCGTGTCGTTCGCGGCCGGGCTGTTCGTGGATCCCGCGCCCGGACCCGTCCTGGCCAATTACGGGCTGGAGAACTTGCGTTTCCTGACGCCGGTCTACCCGGATGACGAGTTGACGGTGACGCTGACGTGCAAGCAGATCAGCCCGCGTGACGGCGACTACGGCGAGGTCCGCTGGGATGCCGACGTGACCAAGCAGGACGGTTCATCCGTGGCGAAGTACGACGTGCTCACGCTGGTGGAAAAGTGACGGCGACGGTAGAGGAGCAGTTCGACCAGGTCGTCGCTCACGACCGGCGCATCGAGCCGCGCGACTGGATGCCTGAGGGCTACCGCAAGACGATGGTGCGCCAGATCTCGCAGCACGCGCATTCGGAGATCATCGGGATGCAACCCGAGGGGGTGTGGATATCGAGCGCGCCGTCCTTGCGGCGTAAGGCAATTCTGCTGGCGAAGGTGCAGGACGAGGCAGGTCACGGGCTGTACCTGTACTCGGCGGCAGAGACGCTCGGCGTCGACCGCAGTGACCTGACGAACCGGCTGATCACCGGTACGCAGAAGTACTCGTCGATCTTCAACTACCCCACGCTGACGTTCGCCGACGTGGGCGTGATCGGCTGGCTCGTCGACGGTGCCGCGATCTGCAACCAGGTGCCGCTGTGCCGCTCGTCCTACGGGCCTTATGCGCGGGCGATGGTGCGCATCTGCAAAGAGGAGTCGTTCCACCAGCGGCAGGGCTACGAGCTGCTCCTGACGATGATGCGGGGCTCGCAGTCGCAGCGCGAGATGGTGCAGGACGCCACGGCCCGGTGGTGGTGGCCGTCGCTGATGATGTTCGGGCCACCCGACGCGGACTCGCCGAACACCGCCCAGTCGATGCGCTGGCGCATCAAGCGGCATACCAACGACGAACTGCGGCAGCGCTTCGTGGACATGACCGTGCCGCAGGCCGACGCACTCGGCGTGACGCTGCCCGACCCGGCGCTGCGGTGGAACGAGTCGCGCGGCGCGCACGACTTCGGCCAGCCTGACTGGGAAGAGTTCAAGCGAGTCGTCGGTGGCGACGGGCCGTGCAACGCCGACCGCATCGCCCATCGCCGCGCGGCACAGGAGAACGGCGCCTGGGTCCGCGAAGCCGCCATGGCCCATGCCGCCAAACACCCCCGCTTTGCACCTTTCAGCGCCCCAGATCAGCCCGATTCAGGGCGCCCAAAGGTGCAAAGCGGGGGTGGTTCGGCATGAGTACGCCTGGGCAGGACGCCAACTGGCCGTTGTATGAAGTGTTTGTCCGGGGCAAGCGGGGGCTGAACCACGTGCACGTCGGGTCGCTGCACGCGGCCGATCCGGACATGGCGCTGCACCACGCCCGCGACCTGTACACCCGCCGCAACGAGGGCGTCGGCATCTGGGTGGTGCGCGCCGACGAGATCACCGCATCGAGCCCGGACGAGCGCGACCCGTTCTTCGCGCCGAGCGGTGACAAGGTGTACCGCCACCCCACGTTCTACGCGATCCCCGACGACGTGCCGCACATCTGATGTCCGACGACGCCACTGCGTATGAGTCCCTCGCCGACGCCCACGGCGGCGAGGAGCGCTGGGCATTCGGCACCGGCTTCGACGACCCGCTCGCCGGGGTCGACACCACGGTGCCGCCCGGCGTCGACGCGGGCGCGCTCGCGTTGGAGTGTCTCGCGCTCGGTGACGACGCGCTCGTCATGTCGCAGCGGCTATCGGGCTGGTGCAGCAACGCGCCGGAGCTCGAGGACGACGTCGCGCTGGCCAACATCGCGCTCGACCTCCTCGGCCAAGCGCGGCTGCTGCTGACTCGGGCCGGGCACGCCGATCCTTCGCTGCGACCCGGCGGTGCCCCGGCCCACATTCCGGACGAGGACGCGCTGGCGTATTTCCGCCAGCCCGGCGCGTATCGCAACGTGCGGCTGGCCGAGCTGGACGACGATGGCGACTTCGCCCGCTGCATCGCGCGGCTGTTCGTCTTCGCCACCTCGCGGCTGGCGCAGCTGACCCGGCTGACCGACTCGAAAGACCCGGTGCTGGCGGCCATTGCGGTCAAGGGCGGCACCGAGCTGACCTACCACCGCGAGTATGCGGCGGGCTGGGTAGTGCGGTTGGGCGATGGCACCGAGTTGTCGCACCAGCGCATGCAGGACGCCCTCGAGTGGGTGTGGCCGTTTGTGCGCGAGCTCGTTGACGACCCCGACGACCGCGCCGAGTTCGACGCGGTGCTCGCGCAGGTGCTCAGGACCGCCACCCTCGTCGTGCCGGCAGTGGCCGGGGACGGTGCCCGGGGCCGCTCTGGTCAGCACACCGACGCGCTCACCGAACTGCTGGCCAACCTGCAGGGCGTGGCCCGAGCCCACCCCGACGCGACATGGTGACCGCGACCGCGGCTGACGCGCGCGCGGTCGCGGAAACCGTCACCGATCCTGAGTTGCCGATGCTGACCCTGCACGACCTCGGCGTGCTGCGCGACGTGCGGGTCGAGGGGGAGCGGGTGATCGCCGAGCTCACCCCGACGTACTCGGGTTGCCCGGCGATGGCTGAGATGCGGGCCGACCTCGCCGCCCGGCTACAGGCCGCGGGCTATCGCGACGTCGACGTGCGCACCGTCCTGAGCCCGCCGTGGACGACCGACGACATCACCGCGCGGGGCCGCCAGGTGCTGGCCGAGCACGGCATCGCGCCACCGGGGCCAGCGCCGCGCCGCGGGTCCGGGCCCGTCCCGCTGGTGCTCGGCATCCGCCCGGTTGCCGTGCCCTGCCCGCTGTGCGGATCGGCCGACACCGAGCTCGTCTCGCAGTTCGGGGCCACGTCGTGCAAGTCGCTGCACCGCTGCGTGGCCTGTCGTGAGCCGTTCGAGCACGTGAAGGCGCACTGATGGCCACCACGTTCGCCCGGCTGCGCGTCGCCGACGTCGACCGGCTCTGTGACGACGCGGTGGCCGTCACCTTCGATGTGCCGTCCGAGTTGAGCGAGGAGTTCGCGTTCCGTCCCGGGCAGTCGCTCACCGTGCGGCGCACGGTCGATGGCCGCGACGAGCGCCGGTCGTACTCGATCTGTGCGCCGGCCGGCGCCCGTCCGCGTATCGGCGTGCGCGAGGTGGCCGGGGGACACGTGTCGGAGTGGCTGGTGCGCGAGGTCCGCCCGGGCGACTTCGTCGAGGTGCTGCCGCCGACCGGCACGTTCACCCCGACGCTCGGCACCGCGGCCAGGCACGTTCTGGTGGCGGCCGGCTCGGGCATCACGCCGCTGCTGTCGATTGCTGCATCGGTGCTCGCCGACCCCGGCAGCACGGTGACGCTGATTTACGGCAACCGGCGCAGCGACACGGTGATGTTCGCCGACGAGCTGGCTGACCTGAAGGACCGCTACCCGGCGCGCTTCGAGCTGGTGCACGTGTTGTCCCGGGAGCCTCGCGAGTCCGACGTGCTCAGCGGGCGCCTCGACGCGGCTCGGCTGGCGGCGCTGGTCGACGCGCTCATCCCGGTCGAGGCTGTTGATCATTGGTGGCTGTGCGGACCGTTCGAGATGGTCGAGACGGCGCGTGCGGTGCTGCTCGAGCGCGGGGTCGCATCGGCGCAGGTGCATCGGGAGTTGTTCTACGTCGAGGATGTCGCTCCTCCGCTTGCTATCCACGCAGATGC
>JAOPWD010000277.1 GCA_025965875.1 Pseudonocardiales bacterium | reverse complement strand
ACGCCGACGCTGTCGCCGTTGCCGTTGCCGTGTTGACTAGTGTGGCCGCCGTTGACGTCCCGAGATACAGACGCGCGAAACGGCAACCTCACTAAATCGCTCATCGGGTCTGGGCAACCCATCCGCGGCCGGTCGAGCTGCGCCGCGATGACCGTGCCGCCGACTCGGCCGCGCGACGCGCTCGGTGCCTGGGACCGCCGCTACCGCCGGCGACAACACCGTCACGACTGACTAGCCGCCCACGGAGAACGGTGATTTGCCCGGCGACGGGTAGTAGGTCGAATGCCTCCACCCGGCTGACCCTGTGCACCGCCGTGCTGATGACGACGACCGCCTTGGAACCCGTCCCGATGCTCACAGGAAGCGGCGGCCCCCACCCTCTCACCTCTGGACTAAAGCGGGCATAGAGATCCACCTTGCGGCAGCCGCAAGCGTGGCGCCGGTTCGAGGCGTGTCGACAGCCCGGAACGGGTTGAGGCTGCACTAGCGTTCACACATCCAGCGGCGCGGAAGGGGCAGAAAGATGCAACCGACGACCGTCTACCCGGTTCAGTTCTCAGTCGACTACCCGGATCGAGCGCTCAATAGGCTGACCACCGCCTTCCGCATCGTCGTGGTCATCCCAATCGCAATCGTGCTGGGCGCGGTGTCGGGGGGAACGTGGCAATGGACCTCAGGCGGCAGAACCTCGGAAGTAGCAGCGGGGGCAGGCGGACTGCTCGTCCTCGCTCCGCTGCTGATGATTCTGTTCCGCCGGAAATACCCGCGGTGGTGGTTCGACTGGAACCTCGAGCTGCAGCGCTTCGCGAATCGTGTGGGCGTCTACCTGGCCCTGATGGACGATCGCTACCCGTCCACCGATGATCAGCAGTCGGTACACCTCGACTACCCCTACCCCGACGCGGAGCGCGAGCTGAACCGGTGGCTGCCGTTGGTCAAATGGTTTCTGGCCATCCCGCACTTCATCGTGCTGATATTCCTGGAAATCGCGACCATCGTTGTGGTCGTGGTCGCCTGGTTCGCCATCCTGTTCACGGGGAGGTACCCGCGAGGCATCTTCGACTTCGTGGAGGGTGTCATCCGCTGGCACAACCGGGTGACTGCGTACGCCATTGTCCTGGTCACGGACCGGTACCCGCCGTTCAGTCTGTCCGCCTAGCCCGGGGCTCTTAGGCCTGTGGGGCTCAATAACCTCGGCCGGGCGTGTCTGCTGGGTTCGGCCTGGTCTGTGCGACCGGGGCACGGTGGAGGCGTTGGTCGATGCCAGCTTGCGCGTTCCGCATGGCGAGACAGTCGGGCGAGTCGTCATCGAGTCACGGTCGCAGTCGGGGGAATGGGTAGATCTGACGTTGCTGCTCAAGTTTTGCGGGGGTTCAGGGCTCATGAGGAATCGACCGCTGCCCGCAGTGGGGTGAAGGTGCTCAGGAGGCGATTTTCGTTCATTGGGAAGCCAGCCGGCTGCCCGGGCGTAACAAGTACTCGCCGCGGCTACCGCACTCGGCGGAGGCAAGGCGTCGGCGCAGTTCCGGCACGCGCGGGCTAGTCACGACACTCGGGGGTCGGACCTCACACCCACTACTAGATTTTATCAAGTAGTTGGCTTAACCTAACTGCATGACGCCGACCCATGACGCGCAACTGCTGAAGGGCCTGCTGTCGCTGTTGTTGCTACAACTTCTCGCCGAGCGCGAGTCCTATGGCTACGAAGTGGTGCAGCGTCTGCACGAGATCGGCCTGAGCGACGTGCTCGAAGGCACGGTCTATCCCGCGCTGGCCCGACTCGAACGCGAAGGCCGAGTCAGCGCCCGCCTCGTTGCGTCCTCTGCCGGGCCGGCCCGTAAGTACTACCGGCCGACACAGGCCGGCTACCAGGCCCTTGTCGAGGGCGCCTCGAGTTGGCGCTCACTGTCCGCCGTCGTGGGCACGGTGCTCGATCGGCCGGTTCCCCGCGAACCCAGTGAAGGAGCTTGACCATGCCGCACAACGTTTCCTGGTTCGACCGCATGCGCATCGAGGCAGTGGTGTGGATGCTCGATCAGCGCCTCTACGACCTGCCGCGTAGATCCCGCATCGACAAGCGCAGGGAGGTGCGCGAGAACCTTCGTGCGGCCGCGAGCGACATCGGCACCCGCGAGGCCCTCGCGCGCCTCGGAAACAGCCGCGAACTCGCCACCGAATATCTCACCGCCGAGTTCGGTGGCGGGCCCAGACCGTCCTGGATCGCTGCCGGCGTGTTCCTGTTCACCGGAGTGTTGGTGGGCACGTCGCTGCTCACTGACGCAGCCATCGCCTACCGCGACGGCATCCTTGCCGCTAACCCACACGCCACCGGCACGTTCACCTGGAACGGCATCGACTACCTGCAGACGTCCGTGCGGTACACCTTCGTCGACGGCTCGAGCCATTTCGCCGGCGGTGCATTCAGTCCACTCGCCTGGCTGCTGTGGATAATCGCGACAGTGCTCGTCGGCCGGCTCTGGCGACTGCCGTTGGTGTGGCGTCGCCGACGCGCAGCAACTCGCACGGCGTGAGCTGCCTGCCTTCCTTGGGTGCGTGTCGCCCACCTCGCGACGACTTGCCCCAAACAGCGACGGCGTGCTTTACCTTGCCGAGCTCACTCATGAGGAGTCCGAGCCGGTAATCCAGACGCGCTGCGGCGACTCCCTCGAGAACACCGACCTCAACGCCGTTCCTGCAGAGCGCAAAGGTCGGTCGCCTGATCCTTACCAGAACCCTGTGGGGTTTCCAAAACGTCGTCGCACCCTTTGGGCTATGCCGGACGATGATATTCGTTGATGAGGCCGCCGAGGGTTGGATGACGAACGACCGCGGATGTCGGGTCGGGAGGGCCAATTGGACCGCAGAGGGAGGCCGCAGCCCTCGGCCTCGGTGTGGACGCTGCTCGTTGTAGTGGGAAACGTAGTCATCCAGGACTCGTTGCAGGTGTCGTTGTCCGAAGATCAAGATGCGGTCCGATAACTCGGCTCCGACGGTTCTCACGAAGCGTTCGGCGTAGCCGTTCGCCTGAGGACTGCGGGGCGGGATCTTGAGGACCTGGATGTTGGCGTCG
>JAOPWD010000251.1 GCA_025965875.1 Pseudonocardiales bacterium | reverse complement strand
CGTGAAGGGCACCGTGGTCGAGTCGATCGCTGGCGCGGCCGAACCGTACGTCGTCGTCGACACCGAGCTCGGACGAATGTTCGCGACGCCGAGCGAGCCGCTCCGACCGCCCGAGACGGTGACCCTGGTGATCCGTCCGGAGTGCCTGCACCTCGGCGACCACCACGTGGTGACCTCGACGATGCCGGCCAACGCTGTCAGCGGCATCGTCGAGAGCGCCACCTTCGCCGGCGCGCACACCGAGCTGGTCTTATCGTGCTCCGGCGTGCGGCTGCACGCGCAGGTGCACTCGTTCGAGCCGGTCGACGTCGGCAGCGAGATCACCGTGCACTTCAGTGCCCGGTGGACGACAGCGATCGCCGACGGTGTTCGGGCTGTCGAGCTTGAGGCGACAAACGCTGTGCCAGAGAGCGCCTGAGCGCCTGGTCTGCCGCGCTGGCGCACGCTCGCTGCCGCTGCGTCGCGTCCCGCATTAGTTAACCGCGAGGGCGACTGGCTCAGAGGGTTCGACTGCTGCAGCGACCAGCGGATGTGGACGCCGCTCGCGGGCGCTGAGCGCCGACACGGCCGCGACCACGACCAGCAAGCCGATCCACTGCGAAGGACTCAACCGAGTGCCCAGGAACAGCACTCCGATCAGGGCTGCGGTAGCCGGAAATGCGAGTTCGGCGAAGGTAGCCCGCGACGCCGCCGTTGACCGGAGCCCCACGTAGTACAGCCGCAGTGCGGCCAGACCCGGGATCAATGCCAGCAGCAGCAGCCCCAGCAGATTCCCGGCGCCGGGTTGCATCGACGCATGCTGCTGGAGCGTGATCACGAACGCCGCGGGCAGTCCCCAGCAGTAGCGCAGCACGGTGAGCTCGCCCGGCGAGACTGCGATAGAGACCCGCCGCCCCAGGACTGTACCGGCAGCCCATAGGGCGGCAGCAGCCGTCGCGAGAACGGCCACCTTGACCTGCGCCACCGTCACGTCGAACGGTCGGGGGAACGCGAGCAACCAGGCGCCGATCAGTGCCGGTGCTGCGTACGCCGCGAACGCCGGCCGCACCCGCTCCCCGAGCAAAACCACCGCCAACGTCACCGCGAACAGCGGCTGCAACTTCTGCAGCACCAGTGGCGAGACGAAGTCGCCGGACGTGGCCGCAGCCGCGAAGGCCCCGGTGAACAGAGCAGTCGCCAGCGCAGACGCACCGATGCCGATCAGGGCGATCGCGATCTGCTCGCTGCGCGTGCAGCGCAGGAATGCCCGCGCTGCAGAGGGGATCGCGGCAGACACGGCGAGGACCACGATGAGGTGCTCCCACAACACGACGGTCGCGGCGTCGAGTTGGGTAGCCAGCGGTTTGCGCAGCACTCCGTCCAGCCCCCACGCGGCAGCCGCGATTGCCACCAACGGCATCCCGTCGCGCATCCGCGGCCCGCGCATGCGGGGCTCGCGTTGGGCCCGCTCGGCCATCCGCATCAACTCGTCCGCTTGCGCAACCGCGGCAGGATCTCCTCGCCGTAAAGCCGCAGGAATCGCTCCTGGTCGGGCCCGGGGGCGTGGAACACGAGGTGGGTGAAGCCGAGGTCGAGATAGCGAGAGATTGCCTCGACGTGGTCGTCCGGATCGGTCGAGACGATGAACCGGCTCGACGCGCGCTCGATCGGCAGCGCGTCGGCGAGGCGCTGCATCTCGATCGGGTCCTCGACGCCGGTCTTCTCATCCGGCGAGAGCGCGAGCGCGCCCCAATACCGGCAGTCCTCGAGCGCGCGCTGCGCGTCGGGGTCGAAGGAGACCTTGACCTCGATCTGCAGGTCGAGGTCGGACATCGCACGTCCGGCCTTCTCGACGCCCTCGCGGACGGCCGGCAGGAGGGTGTCGGTGTACAGGCTCGGCGCCTTGCCGCTCGTGGTGATGTACCCGTCGCCCGCACGGCCGGCGAACCGCGTCGCCGCCGGGCCGGACGCTGCGATGTACAGCGGGACGGGTTGTTCGGGGCGGTCGTAGATCGTCGCCTTCTCGGTGCGGTAGTAGGTGCCCTCGAAACTCACCCGCTCCTCGGACCACAGCGTGCGGATGAGCGACACTGCCTCGCGCAGCCGGGCGAAGCGCTCCTTCGCCTCGGGCCACTCGGTGCCCAATGGCACCTCGTTCATGCTCTCCCCAGAGCCCACACCCAGCACGACCCGCTGCGGGAAGAGGCATCCCAACGTCGCGAACGCCTGGGCGACGACTGCCGGGTGGTAGCGGAAGGTGGGCGTCAGGACGCTCGTGCCGATCACGATCCGCTCGGTACGCGCACCGAGCGCTCCGAGCCACGTCAGAGCGTTCGGCGCGTGACCGCCGTCATGGCGCCACGGCTGCAGGTGGTCGCTGACGAACACCGAATCGAAGCCGACGTCCTCCGCGAGCACGGAGTAGTCGAGAAGCTCGCGCGGGCCGAACTGCTCCGCGGACGCCTTGTATCCGAACCTGATCACTGTTCCTCGTCTCTGTGGGTGATCTCGATCTATCGAGCAGCCCGACGGATCAGGCCGTGCGCCCGTAGATCCACTTGCCGGGGTCTTCCTGGTAGTCGTCGTACGAACCGGCCGCGTTGATTCCGGGGATCGACGGCTCCCAGTCGTTACGCAGCAGTTCGTCGGGGTCGCCGAACTGCGCGGCGCAGTCACGGACCTCCGGGTCGTCATACGCCGACAGCCGACCGTGCTCGATCACCGGGACGGTGGAGCCGTCGGGTGCCTCGACGATGAGGGTCGGGAACAAGAGGTGGACGTGCAGGTGCCCGTAGAGGATGCCCTGATCGCCGGCCCAGTCCTCCTCCGTGGAGCGCCACCGAGTACCGAGGCCGCAATGGATGACACCGGCGCGGCGTCGCTCCCATTCAAAGCCGTCCGACGAGATCTGCTCGATGTTGGACGGCCGGCGGATCTTCGGGTTGGTGCCGATGGCCAGCTCCCACAACCAGAAGAGTCCGGGCGCCGGGAAGCACGGGTACTGGACGCCCGCAGTCTCTTCGTCCAGCTCACGCCATGCCGCGCCGTACTCGCCGCCGCCCGTGATCTGCGCGGCCTTGGCACCCTCGATGTCGAGAGTGATACGGGGAAACGCACGTCCGTAGTGACTCATCGTTCCAGCGATGACGCCGGTCGTATCGTCGTCGGGGCCCACCGGGGTCGGCGCGTGCGCCATCAGGTGACCCCACTTCGGCTTGAGCCCGTAGTCGTGCCGACCGTCGTGGAACGGGTACTCGAGGATGGTCGTGGTCAGGTCGGTTCCCTCGGGATCGGTGAGCCTGATCCGCCCACCGATGTTCTGGGTGATCCGTCCCCAGGTGTGCTCGTTGATGATCTTGTGCAGAGCGCGCGGGAAGAGGTTGGCCTCGCCGAGGAAGTGCTCCTTGGTTGTCCACGGGAAGGCCTCGTAGCGCGACGCCGAGCTCGGTACCGGTCCGGCTGCACCGTGGATGAGCAGGTCGTAACCCCGCGCCGCCGCCAGCTCTTCGATCCAGGGCGCACGGTCACCACGGCGCAGGTTCACGTGGTACGGCTCGCGGCGCATCATCATCGTGATCTCGTCGCGCGCCTCGAATGGGCGGTCGGGCTCGTCGTCCATCACGATGACGTCGACCCGTGCCCCCACGCCGTGCAGGCCCGCCACGACGGCGTCGAGCACATCTGGGTCGGTGATGCGGGGGACGGCGACGAGGACTTTGTCGCCACGTTGCGTGTCGCCGTACCCGATGAATCCCGCCGCGGACCGACGCACCTCGTCCGACGTCACCACGTGCTGCGCCACCGACTGCAGCGTGGCTGTGGACCGCACGCGTACGCCGGTCGCGCCGTGTCGGGCGCGCTCGGGCCCACTGCCGCGGCCACCGCCGTGGTCGTGGTCGTTTCCGCACATGCCGGGCTCCTACTAGTTGTCGGACAGGTGGACGGGGACGCCGTCGACGACGGTGAGGGTCACGGCGACGTCACCTATCGCGTCCGCGCTCACCTCGCGCGGGTCGGTTGCGAGACCGACGAGATCGGCGAGGTAGCCCGGTGCGATCTGCCCGCGGCAGTGTTCCTCGCGCGCCGCGAACGCAGGAGCGCGCGTGTACATGTCGATGGCCTCGGCGAGCGTCACGCGCTGCTCCGGCGCCAGCGTGCGACCCGACATGGTGGTCCGGGTCATTGCGGCGCTGATGCCGGTCAGCGGCGTCGGAGGCGCAGTCGGGCAGTCGCTGTTGGCGAGGACGGTGAGGCCTGCGCTCAGTGCGGAGCGCAGCGGCACCATCTGGGCGACCTCGTCGGGCGGGAAGATCTCGAACCACGCGTCGCCCACACTCGCGATGAAGGCCGGCTGCGTGGAGAGCAGCAGACCCAACTCACGCATCCGGGCGAACTGGCCGGGCCGCTGGGGAAGGTAGGCATGCTCGATTCGATGACGCAGCGGGTTGACCCGCTGGTCCGGGGCGATGTTCGAGAACGCGTCCAGAGCCATGTCGACGGCGCGTGGCCCGATCGCATGGACGGCGATTTGGAACCCCGCAGCATCAGCGGCGCGCACCAGGTCGTCCAGCTCAGGTTGCTCGACGCGGTTGATTCCGAAGTTCTCCGGCTCGCCCAGGTACGGGTCGTAGACGGCGGCGTTACGGAATGTGCAGGCGCCGTCGATACTGATCTTGACTCCGCCGAGGCGCAGCATCTCGTCACCGAACCCACTGCGCAGGCCGGTGCTGGCCATGCCGTCGAGGCTCGCCTGACCCTCGACGATGCGAACGTAGGCAACCACGCGAATGTGCAGCAGTTCGTCCGCGTGCAGGTGCGCGTAGTCAGCAAGTTCGTTGCGGGTGCGCGTGATCTCGTGGATCGACGTGACGCCGGCCCGGTGCAACTCGGCGATTCCGGCCTCGAGTGCGGCCAGCCGGTCCGACTCAGCCATCGGAGGCACGACGGTGTCGGTGCGCGTCGTGTCCAGCCGCAGCTTGCCGCGCTCGTGCAGCACACCGGTCGGCACGCCCGCACCGTCCCGCTCGATGCGTCCACCGGCCGGGTCGGACGTTGCGGCGTCGATGCCGGCAAGCTTCAGCGCCAGCGAATTCGCGACGACCACGTGCTTGCCCATGCCCCGCAGCAACACCGGGTGCGTCGGCGCGGCTGCGTCCAGTTCGGCGCGGTCCGGCAGACGTCGCTCCGCGAGTCGTCCGCCTACGAGGTTGTCGCCCTCGATCCACCGACCGGACGCGACCGACGCGGCTCTTCTGCGGACGAGGTCTACTACGTCGTCGACAGTGCGCACCGCAGGATTGTCGAAGTCCAGGAAGTGCTCGCGCAGGATCGCGGTGCGGTGGAAGTGCGTGTGACTGTCGGTGAAGCCGGGCAGCAGAGCGCCCTGCCGCAGATCGACGACATCGGCGTGCGCGCCGGCTGCCGCCCGGACGTCGGCATCGCTACCGACGAGGGCGATTCGGTTGTCGCGCACCAGCACGGCTGTGGCCGGAGCGGCCGGAGCTCCCGGCGCACGCCATACCCGCCCATTGACGAGCGCCAGGTCAGACATCGTCACCATTTCGTTGCGCCACGTCAGAACGCAGGCCGTCCGGCGTTGGGGTCGGGCCATACGAAGCCGGTCAGATCCGGTGCGTCGTGCAGGTCCGGCAGTTCCTCGATGAGCTCGAGCGGGTCGAGCAATACGCGCATCAGGTCATACAGGGCGTCATTGTTGTGGACCCGGATGAGCCTCGACGATCTCTGCTTGTCGTCGTTGAAGTGCGCGTGCCAACACCAGTGGTCGACGACAACAAGGTCTCCGGCGCTCCACGGGTAGTCGACGCCGTCGACCTCAGAGTGCCCTTCTCCGGTCACGACATACAGGTACGCCTCACCGCCGTGCCGATGTCGTGCCTGCCATCTCGCGGGCGCGAGCTCGTGCATCACGGCGGTCAGCCCCGAGGTTCGGTAGCCGATCGATTCGTCTACCAGGAACATGCTGCGTGCGCCGCGCTTGGTGACCCGCGGATTGACGTCCTCCCACTTGGTCTGGACGCGGTAGGCGCCTGAGGGGGGCCTACGTTCGGCCGCGAGACGCCGACGACGCCGGCTGTAGGAATCCGTTCCTGTTTCGGCGAACGGCGTGGATGAGGGTGGTGCAGGCAGCGTCGCGAACGCCTCGTCGCCGGCCTCCTCGAGCACCCCGAACCCGAACGCCTCGTACATCGGCGCGACGCTCCACGTGACGAAGCGGGCCGGCTTGTCGCCCTGGTTGCCGTGTCGGTGCCACGCCCATCGCGGGAGGTAGACGGTGTCCCAAGGCCGCCATTCGACGCGCTGACCGTCAATCTCCGTCCAGCCGCTCCCGTTGGTCACGAACATGATCGCGTCCCACGAATGCCGGTGGATCGTCGACGTGGTCTGTTCCGGGATCTCGTGCACATGCGAGTCGAGCACCTTGGTCGGCCGGCCACCGTCGGCACCGAGGTAGACGCCGCGGCGCATCCGCCGAGCGGGGTTGTCCTCCAGCGGGGCGTCCGCAAGATGGATCACCGGTGCCGGGCGGTTGCGACGCGCTTCCTCGACCACAGCGGCGCGGCGCTTGTTCTGCACCTCGTAGTGCGTAACGGTGGTCTGAGTCACCGAGCGTGACAACTGTCAGCCCTCCAATGTCGGGTATCGGTCACTCACCGTGGGTGATGAAGCCTTCGGGACCGAAGCGCACTCCCGTGTCGGGCGTGATGCTGTAATGCGAGTACGGCGAGAACCGACCCGACTCGATCTCCTTCTTGACCTCGTCCATCGGCACGTGAACGCCGGCTTCGACCTTGCGATCGAGTCCGAGCCAGTCGAGCATCCGCTTGTTGGTGATGCCCATGTACAGCACCGGCGCGTCACTGGAGTTGACGTGGGTGTGCCATTGCATCGGCGGGATGTAGATGAAGTCGCCCGCCTGCCAGGCGTACTCGGTGCCCTGCAGCTCGCTGTGCCCGGTGCCCTCGATGATGTAGATGGCGGCTTCGTTGTGATGCTTGTGCAGCCGAGTGGACTGTCCCGGCTCGAGCTTGCCGATGTGCAGCTGGATGGTGCGTAGGGGCAGGTCCACGTCACGGCCGGGGTGGTTCCGGTCGGAGTCGGCATAGAGGTCCAGGTGCGGCTGCTTGTGGATCAGCTTCCCCGCCTGGATGGGGCGCACCTCCTCCTCGTGGTAGTGCAACTTGCCGGTGCGGCGCGGGCTGCTGGGGTCACCGTCACCGTCACCGTGCCCATGGCCGTGTCCATGTGCATGACCGTCGTGCTGCGTATCCGTCACGTGACTTGTTCCTCCTGATTTACCCTGCTGCGCCGAAATATCCGGCGCTATGGCGTAGAAGTGCTACTGCCTAGGCTTCGAGGCGCTACTTGCTCAGCTTCGCGAACTCGTCGGCAACCGAAGCCTGCACGTCCGCCTCCTGAGCACTCGTGATCGCGCCGAGCTTCGCGGTCGATGGGACCGTCTTCGGCTCGTCATCGTTGCCCTTGAACTCGTACTTCAGCTGAGCCGCCTGACCACCATCCGGGCTCACCCACCAGCCCAGGAAGCAGGCAGCTGCGTTCGGGTGCGCTGCCCCCTTCACCACGATGGCGTAGTGGTCCTGGGTGGGTACGACATCGAGGTACTTGATGGCGACGGGGGCACCCTTGCTCTGCTGCTCCAGCACCTCGGCGTCGTGCGAGCTCGTCGTCAGCAGCGCCTCGCCGCTGATCACCTTCTCGAGGCTGGCGGTCGCACCCTTGACGATCATGGGCTTGTCGGTGGACATCAGCTGCTTGTACCAGTCGACGGCCTGGCTCTTGCCCCAGACGATGCCGACACCTGACAGGTACTCGCCGCGTGGGTCGACGATGACCTTGCCGGCCCACTTCGAGTTGACCAGCTCTGCCCACGTGTTGGGCAGGTCGGACGCCTGGACCTTGGTGGTGTTGTAGCCGAGGCCGAGCGCGATGCGTTGCGTCCGCACGAACTGGGCCCCCTGGTTGGTGAGGATGTCGCCTGCCGGTACGCCGAGCGCGGTCCAATCGACCGGCTGGATGAGGTTCTGCTGGATCATCGGCGCTGCCGACGGCATGTCGACAGCGATGGCGTCGACATCGATGGCGTGCCGCGCCTGCTTCTCGGCAACGATGCGCTGCACCGAATCCTGTGGACGCTGCGAACCGAATTCGACCTTGATCTGCGGGTACTTCGCGGTGAAGCCGGCGACCTCCTTGTTGAAGATCTCCGTATCCGTGGTGTCACGGAAGCTGAGTTTGCCTTCCGACTCGGCCGCCTTGCAGACAGTGGCGAGATCCGAACCCTGTGCCAACGGAGTGCTGCCACTAGCAGAGGTATTCGTCTTGGCCGACGAGCACGCCGCGAGGGCGATGGTTGCGCAACCAATGAGCGCAAGAGGGATGCGGGCAGTACTCGGTATTCCGGGCAACACGTCACCTCGTCTGGACCGAGACGCGGCCGATCGTCGGCCGCCGTCTGAAGTGCCCACAGCCTGGCAGTCGTAGCGAAATTGTGTCAAGTATTCTGGCTACAATTTCATTTTACAGGTAAAACCGGGGCACGCAGTGATCTACAACGGCGAAAGTGGCCTTAACGTTTCGCTCGGCCAACGGCCCGCTGAGTGGGCTCGGGCGGGGCAGGAGAGCGGGGGTCAGTTGCCGGTTGCGACGGCCGAGCCGCCGTTGCGTGCCGAGACAGCTTTCTTGGCACGGGCAAGCTTCGCCGCAACAGCCTGGTCATCGGCACCGTCGCCGGGCTCGTCGGCATTCTCCGCCGCTACGTCGTCGTCGCCGCCAGTCGTCGCGAGCTCGAGGATGCCGGCACGGACCTCCTCGAGGTGCGATCGCAGCCAGTTCTCAGCAGCGATCAGGTCTCCGGATCTGACGTGCTCGACCAGGCTGGCGTGCTTGCGGTGCGCGTGCCCTTGGCCGTCGAAGCGGAAACCCAGGAGGAACCGGCCGACATGACCGCGAAGTTCCTCGATCATCTCGACGAGCAACGGATTGTTCGACGCGTCGTAGACCTCGCGGTAGAAGCGCACGCGCGTGTCCAGGAACCCGACGCCCTCAGGCTCGGCGTCGAGTTTCTCGGCTAGACCCTGCATGTGCGCCAGGCGATCGGCCGTCATGCGCGCCATCGACAAGCGAAGGGCGTGCGCCTCGAGCAGCACGCGCAACCCGTAGATCTCGTCGATCTGCGCCGGCGAGAGCGTTCGGACGCGAGCGCCCCGGTGCGGGTGGAAGGTGACGAGGCCTTCGGACTCCAGTTGGAGCAGCGCAGTGCGGACCGGAATCCGGGACACCCCGATCGCTTCGGCCAACGACTCCTGCCGCAGCCATTCCCCCGGCGCGAAAGCGCCGTTGGTGATCGCCTCGTGAAGGACGGCGTAGACCATCTGACCGATGGTCTTGTACCCGCTCGCCAGTTGATCGACGACTTGCCCGAATCGCTTGTCGTCGCTCAAGTTCCGGCCCTTTTTGGGCGCCATCACGCACTCCTTCATGAGGGCAGATACAACCCGACCTTAACGTATGCAGTATACGTTTATCGATCCCCAGTGCGGGCATCTGCCGGCGCCTGGCGTCGCGGCCGCGCCATGCCGGCCGCGGCGACTGCAGCCGCCGCCAGCAGGATTGCCCCCGCAGCGTCAATTGCGGTTGCGGCACCGTACCGCCCGTACAGCCACGCCAGGCCTAACGGGCCGATCAACGCGCCGAGGTCGACGAAGAACCGGTATGACGCGAGCACCATCGACCGGTGCCGTTGATCGACCAGCCCGGCCAGCTGCGCCGTCTGCGAGCTCGAGAAGCAGTCACCCAGACCGATGACGGCTCCCGCGACCACGTAGGTGAGGAAGTTCGTGGCGATGACAGGAAAGACGAAGTCGCCTATTGCCAGCATGGTCAGCCCAAAGACGATCACGCGGTTGCGGCCGATGCGGTCGCCCAAGGATGCGGCCGGGATGGTGACCAGGATGCCGGTCATCGACATCACCGTGATACCGATGGCGATCTTCACGCCGTCGAGCCCGAGGTCGGATGACGCGACGAGTGGCATAACGGTGTTGCGGAAGCCGTGCCTGTTGATCATGTTCGCGACAACGCCGAAGAAGACGACGGCGAGCGCGAGCCATAACCTGCGACTGGTGTGCAACGGCGGAGCAGGCCGGCCCTTCCCGCTGTCCGGCGACGTACTCACGGTCAGCGAACTGATACGGGTCATCACCGGCTTGAGGACCAGGCCGCTGCCGATTGCCGCGATCGTCGCGGCCACGAATCCGGCGCGCCACCCGAAAAGCACCCCCAGCCCGCCCCCGAGCAGTGGGTAGATCGCGATGCCGAGGTTGTTCGCGACCTGGTACAGACTCATGACCCTGCCGCGGATCTCTGGTGGCGCCACGTCGCTCATGGCAGTGAGGATCACCGTCGCGAGCAAGCCGGCCCCGACGCCCGCGCAGATCCGTGCCGCAAGCAGCAGACCTGCGCTGCCGGCGAAGATCGCGACAGCGGACGCGACGGTGTTCAGGACGACCCCGATCAGGACCATCCGGCGCGGCCCCAGTCGGATGTTCAACGCTCCCGAGGGCAGGTCGACGACCAGGCGGGCCAGGCCGTAGGCCGAGACGTACACGCCGACGGCAGCGAGCGACATCCCCATGCTCTGCCGGATTGCCGGAAGCAGCGGGGTCACGAGATTGTTCGACGCCACCGACAGGAATAGCCCGGCGAACAGTACGTACGCCTCGCGGGGGGTCCGGATCCTGACCGCAGCACGCTGGTCAGTCACCAGCGCGGCGACCGCCCGCACCGCGCAGGAACAGCGCAGCGACGATCGTGATCGCGGTCATCACGACGCTGAGCACTGCGGTGCCCGTCGCGTCGCCATAGTCCCAGCGTGTGTAGATGAGGCTCGAGAGCACCAGGTTGCCGGTCGAGTACAGCATCAACGGCAAGGTGAGGTTCTGGATGCTGGCGAGGAAGACCATCAGGAACCCGTTGAAGAACACCGGTCTCAGGAGCGGCACGAGCACGCGCCGCCAGACGTGGCGCTGCTTGGCTCCGGACGCTTCAGCCGCCTCTTCCAGACTGCGCTGAATCTGCGCTATGCCGCCGGTCGTGAGACGCGTCCCCAGGCTGACGTACTGGGTACCCATCGCGATCGCGATGATCCAGATCGTGCCGTAAACGGGGATGGGCAGGATCAGGTAGATCAGCAGTGTCGACAGGCCTATGACGACCCCCGGGATGGCGTGCGGCAAGAAGGCGAGCACGTCCGCCATCCAGCGGAAGCGCGACCGGGAACGGACGATGATCCATGAAACCAGCATCGCGAGGATCATCGAGCCAGCCGCAGTTGCGAGCCCGAGAATGATGGTGTTCTTCAGTGCCGTGGCGAACAGATCACTCGACAGCGTGCTCTTGTAGCTCTTGACCGTGACGCGCTTGAGGGCGTCGCGGCTCAAGGTGCCGAAGTACGGCTGGATGCTCGCCCAGATCAGGATCAGCAGTGGCAGGGCGAACGAGACAAAGATGTACCCCCATGAGAACAGCATCGCCCACGGCTTCAGGCGGCCGAGCTCCTGGATCTTCGGCCGAAACGTCTTCCCCGTGACCGTCACGTAGTCGCTCGAATTGCCGATGATCTTGTTGTAGAACAGCAGTGGCGCCAGCGCGAGGATGAGCAGGAAGATCCCGTAGGTACTCCCCACGCCGTAGTTCGGCAGCCCGACCGGAGGATGCGAGGCGTTGTAGATCTGCGTCGAGAGCACGGTGACATGTCCGGGCAGGCCGAGGACCAACGGAATGTCGACAGCCTCGACGACGGTGACGAACTCGTAGACGAGTGCGCCGATGATCGCCGGCCTGAGCAGGGGCAGTGTCACCTTGCGCGCGATCGTCCAAAAGCCCGAACCCGACGTGCGCGCCGCATCTTCGAGGCTGGCGTTCATGCCGCGCAGCGATGCCGTCACCAGCAGGAAGGTGAGCGGCACGAGAGCCATGCCCTGGACAAGGATCATCCACGGTAGCGAGTACACGTTGAGTGGCCCCGGACCGGAAAGGTGGAAGACTCTGCGCAGCACCTCGTTCAAGAACCCGTTCGTCGGGTTGAGTAGCAGGCTCCATGCGATCGCCGAGATCAACGCCGGCATCCCCTGCGGTGCGACCACCAACACGAAGATCGTGTTGCGCGCCGGCATGTCGGTTCGTTCCACGAGCCACGCGAAGGTGAGGCTGACCGCGAAGGCAAAGATCAGCGCACCGCCCGAGAAGAGCACCGTGGTCCATAGCACCGAGTACGTCTCGGAACTGGTGAACACAGTGTCGAAGTTGGCACCGGTCCACGGGAACGGCGGTGTGATGACGACGCCGCCGCTGGTGTCCTCGAAGGCGCTGACGACGAGCATGATCAGCGGACCGAGCACCAGGTAGAGCAACACCAGGATAGTGATCGTGTTGATCACCGTTCGGGCGCTGATCCGCCTCCGCGGTCCCTTGCGGTCGGCCTTGGCGGCACGGCCGGGCTTCACCGTGACAGGCTCGTCACGATCGATAGTCGTCGTCACAACGGAATCCTTTGGATCGTGCCGAAGAGTCGCTCCATTGCGGGGACGACCGCCATCGACGAAACCGGTCAGGCGGTGGTGTCAATCATCACTGGCTCGAGGGTGTCTTCGGGTCGGGCGAGTTCCGCCGGACCCTCGTCCGCGCGCAGGATCAGAACGCACTCCGCAGGTGGGACATCGATGAAGACCTTGTCGCGGCGGCGGTAGTGCGAACGAGGGCTGCCCTTCACACGCAGCAGCTCGTCGCCGACGTGAACGTGATAGTCGACCGCGTCGCCGACGAACAGCCCGATGTCCACGATTGCTTCGAGATTGTTCGGCCCAGGGAACGGATCGGACGACACCCGCATGGCTTCCGGCCGGATCGCCACCGTGACCAGATCCCCCACGCCCAGCTCGATGTGCAGGTCGCTCACGAGCTTGCCGATCTGCGTATCGAGCGTTACCTGTGCAGCATCGGTGTCGATCGTGGTGACCGTCCCCTGGATGAAGCTCGTCGCGCCGACGAACGCAGCGACGAACTCACTGTGCGGAGTTTGGTAGATCTCACGTGGCGTGCCCACCTGAATGATCACCCCCTTGTTCATCACGGCGATCCGGTTCGACATCGACAGCGCTTCGACCTGATCGTGTGTGACGAAGATGGTGGTCACCTTGACCCGCCGCTGGAGGAAGCGCAGCTCCTTTCGCATCTGCTCGCGTAGCTTCGCGTCGAGGTTGGACAGCGGCTCGTCCAGCAGCAGCACCTTCGGTTGCCGGACGAGCGCGCGCGCCAACGACAGCCGCTGCTGTTGGCCGCCCGAGAGCTGCGTCGCCTTGCGGTCGACGTACTCCGCCATGTTCACGAGTTCGAGGGCCTCGTGGACCCGATCCTTGATGACTCTGCCCGGCAGACGCTTGCCTGTGTGCAACGGGAAGGCCACGTTCTCGAACACCGACATGTGCGGCCAGACGGCGTAGTCCTGGAACACCATGCCGATGTCACGCCGATGCGTGGGGACGACCCCCCGGCTCGAGAAGACGACGACGTCGTCCATCTCGATCGTCCCGCTGGTGGGCACCTCCAGGCCCGCCAGACACCGCAACGTCGTGGTCTTGCCGCACCCGCTCGGACCGAGGAGTGTGTAAAACTCGTTCTCCTCGACCTCGAAGCTGACATGATCCACGGCCGTGACGGCCCGGCCGCGATCGTTGTACTCGTGGTGGAGCTCGTCAACCTTGATTGCCGCCATCGAGCGCCCTTCTTCTGTCTGCGTCCCCGTGCGGAGACGTCAGCCCATCAATTTCGCGAACGCGTTGGCCACGTCCGTGGCCAGGGTGGCCTGGGCCGGGCTGTCGATCGCCACGAGCTTCGCTCCCGGGGGCAGGCCGTCAGGTGCGGTCTTGTTCGTCTTGAACTCGTACTTCAGCTGCTGTGCCTGGCCCTCGGCGCCCGACCACCAGGAGAAGAAGCACGCAGCCGCGTCGGCATGTTTGGCTCCCTTGAGGACGAGCGCATACCAATCTTGGGTCGGCACGATGTCGAGGTACTTGATGCCTACCGGCGCGCCCTTGCCCTGCTGCTCGGCGGCCTCCGCGTCGTGCGCGCTGGTGGTCAGCGTCGCCTCACCAGAGATGACCTTCTCCATGCTCGCTGTCGCACCCTTGACGATCATGGGCTTGTCGGTCGAGAGCAGATCCTTGAACCACGAGATGGCCTTGTCCTGGCCCATTCCCAGCGCGATGCCGGAGAGGTACACCCCGCGCGGATCGACGATCACCTTGCCCGACCACTTGGAGTTGACGAGCTCGGCCCAGGTGTTCGGCAGGTCCGAGCCCTGGACCTTGGTCGTGTTGTAGCCGAGCCCGAGCACCTCGCGGTACGTGCGGATCGTCGTGTAACCCTTGAGTGCGAACTGGACGTCGGCGGGCTCGCCGAGCTTCGTCCAGTCGACGGGCTGGATGAGTTTCTGGTCGAACAGTGGCGCGAACGACGGCAGGTCACCGGCGATGGCGTCGACATCCAACGGGTGATGTGCCTGCACCTCGGCCACGATGCGCTGGACTTGGTCCGCCGGCCGGAGCGACGTGTAGTTGACCTTGATGTTGGGATACTTCGCGTTGAACGGTGCCAGCTCCTGCTTGAAGATCTCCGGGTCGGTGGACGTCCAGTAGTTCAGGCCACCGCCGTCCTTCGTCGCCGCGTCACACGCCGCCTGACTGGTCAGCGAGAGCGTCGTCGTCGAGCCTGAGCTGCCGGTGGCGTGCTTGCCTGCGCACGCGCCGAGAGCGAGCAGCGCAACGCTGCCCAATGCGACCGCGCTGAATACGCGACGACGGTCTGTCCGTGCTGTGCGGTTCATCGAACTCCTCTGTGCGGGATGGGTTGGACAGGCACCGTCATGGGGCCGTACAGCTCGAGTGGGTATTCAGTTGTCGTCACGGGCGGTAGCGCCATCTACATCGGGTCTGTTTCGGGTAGGTCGTTCATCAGCCGCCATACTCGCTCGGGTGTCAGTGGCAGCCGGGTGGGCCAGCGTCCGGTTGCACGCGCCACCGCGCTCGCCACCGCGGCCCCCATCGGGTTCAGCGCACCTTCGCCCGCGCCCTTCGCGCCGTACGGCCCGACGCCGTCGCCGCGTTCGACGATCATCGTGTCGATCTTCGTGGCGAGGTCTTTCATGCGCGGGACGCGGTACTCGACGACGTTCGGGTTCACCAACTGCGGGCCGTCGTAGACGAGCTCCTCGAAGAGCGCACCGCCGAGACCCTGTGTGGCGGCACCGAGGTCTTGGCCCTCCACCGCCTTGGGGTTCATGGCGAATCCGACGTCGGCGACGGTGACGAGCTGGTCGACGTGCACGACGCCGGTGTCTTCGTCGATACCGACTTCGACACCCACCATCCCCACTTCCCAGAATGGCGGCATCTTCTTGGTAGCGCCGTCCCGCCGCAGCGTTCCGATACCCGTCACCTCGCCCGCGTCGCCGCCGAACCAGCGGACGATCACCTGACCGAACGAGACGTGCCTGCCGTCCGGTCCCTGCACTCCCCCGTCGACCTGGGTGATCGCATCGGGCGGGCACTCGAGCACCTCAGCCGCCATCTCGGTGATCTTGGCGCGAGCATCCGCGCACGCCCGTTGCACGGCCAAGCCGACCAGGGTCGTGGTCCGGCTGGCTCCGGTAGTGCGTTCGTAGGCGCCGGCTGCGGTATCGGACTGGACGACCTGCACCGCCTCGATGGCGATGCCGAGTTCCTCGGCCACCAGCTGGGCGAGAACCGACCTACTGCCCTGACCCATCTCAGTTGAGCCACTCAGCACGGTCGCCGAACTGTCGGTCTGGATGCGTACCATCGCCGTCG
>JAOPWD010000089.1 GCA_025965875.1 Pseudonocardiales bacterium | reverse complement strand
CGGTGGTCAGCCCCGCGTCGCGGTGCCCAAGGTGCAGCAGCGAGATCCACAACCGGCACAACATCCCGGTACTGGGCTGGCTGATCCTGCGCGGCCGCTGTTTCGCCTGCAGGGCGCCGATCAGCCCGCGCTACCCCATCGTCGAGGCAGCCACCGCCGCGCTGTTCGTCGTAGTCACGGTGAGGTTCGTGGGACTGCACCTGTCGCCGGCGTTGCCCGCCTACCTATATCTCGCCGCTGCCGGCCTGGCGCTCGCCGTGATCGACCTCGACACCAAGCGGCTGCCCGACAAGATCGTGCTGCCGTCGTACGCGGTTGTGGCGGTACTGCTCACCGTGGCATCCGTAGCCACGCACGACTGGTGGGCGCTCGCACGCGCGGGAATCGGCGGCGCCGCCTTGTTCGCGTTCTACTTCGCGCTCGCGTTCGCCTACCCGGCCGGGATGGGGTTCGGGGACGTCAAGCTGTCCGGGATCATCGGCGCCGTGCTGGCCTACCTGTCATGGACGGCACTTGTCGTCGGCGCCTTCGGTGGATTCCTGCTCGGCGCAATCGTCGGCGTCGCGGTGCTGGCCAGCAAGCGCGGCGGGCGAAAGACCGCGCTACCCTTCGGCCCGTTCATGATCGCCGGCGCGTTCGTCGCGATCTTTGTGGCACAGCCGGTCGCGGACGCGTACCTACATCTGCTCGGGCGGAGCTGACGGTCAGACGCGTTCAGCTGGTTCCGCGATGGGTTTCGCCAATCACGCAGAGGACATGCTTGCGGTGGCGAGAGCCGCGACGGTGTGGTCCTTCAGGCCAAGCCGCACGGCGGTCATCAGTGCCTGTGCCCGGTTGGTGGCACCGAGCTTCTCGTAGACCCGGGCGACGTGCGTCTTCGCTGTCGACAGGCTGACGTGCAAGGCTTTCGCCACCTCACCGACCGTGTGTCCCTCCTGCAACAATCCGAGGACCTGTGACTCCCTCGGGCTGAGCAGCTGGCGCTGCGGCGCTGCGCTGCGGCGTCGCAACGCCTCCGCGAGACCGTGTGCGCTGAAGGACAACGCGGCGACCGCCGAATGTCTGATCGCTCCGAGGATCTCAGTTGCAGCGGCTCCCTTGGACACGAACGCCGATGCGCCACTGTCCAACGCCCGGAACAAGGTGTCGTCCTCGCCACGTGCCGTCACGATGACGATTCCGAGGTCGCGGTAGCGATCGCGCAGCTCCCGAGCCAGATCCAAGCCGTCTCGATCCGGTAACGAGATTCCGATCGTCACGACGTCAGGTGACAGGGACGCAGTCAGAGCCAGGGCTTCGGCGGCCGAACCAGCGTCGCCGACGGTCTGCATGTCGGCTTGCTCGTTCGTTACCCGACCGAGTCCCCAGCGGGCGACCGGATGCCCGTCAACGACGATGACCCGAATTCTCGGCGCATCGCCTGCCCGTGCCGGTGGGTCATCAGACCTACGGCGCGGCTGAACCAACCCCAAATCAGTGCTCACGATTGTTCCCCCCGCCCGTCAACACTGGCCGCGGTTATTCGCGGTAGCTTGACGCGCAATCGGAGGTTAACAGGTTTCATACAACATTCAACAATAAGCGAGCAAACCATTTCCGACGATTCTACTTCCAAGTCAACTAAATCGGACATCATTTGTCGGACTTCACAGGTGAGTCCCAGGCAGGTTCCCGGATGCGACGGCCACGGTGTGGTCCCTGAGTCCAAGGCGTACTGCGGTCATCAGCGCCTGCGCCCGGTTGGTGGCACCGAGCTTGTAGTACAACCGGGCGACGTGCGTCTTCGCCGTCGACAGACTGACGTGGAGGAGTTGCGCCACGTCACTGACCGTTCGCCCCTCCTGCAGCAGCCAAAGGACCTGCGACTCCCGCGGGCTGAGCAGCGGCTGCTGCGGTACCGCATTGCGCCGCCGCAACGCCTCCGCCAGGCCGGGCGCGCTGAACGACGACGCGGAGACCGCCGAATGCCTGATCGCACCGAGAATCTCAATCGCGGCGGCCTCCTTGGACACGAACGCGGATGCACCACTGTCCAACGCACGGAACAGAATGTCGTCGTCGCCACATGCCGTCAGGATGACGATGCCGAGATCGCAATAGCGATCGCGCAACTCTCGCGCCAGATCCAGTCCGTCTCGACCCGGTAGCGAAATCCCAAGTGTCACCACATCAGGCAACAGCGACGCCGTCAGCGCCAGCGCTTCGGCCGCCGAACCGGCTTCGCCCACGGTCTGCATGTCGGCTTGCTCGTTCGCTACCCGTCCGAGCCCCCAGCGCGTGACCGGGTGCCCGTCTACGACGATCACCCGAATCGTGGCCGCATCGCTCGGTCGGGCCGGTACATCATCGGACCTACGGCGTTGTTCAGCCGTCCCCAAAATCGTTGTCACTGGTTCCCCCCGGTAACCACGCAGTCCGCGACCTTTTTAGCGGTGACTTAACGCGACCGGACGCTAACACGGATCGTCGTACTTTCAAGATTTGATCAATACAGTATTTGTTATGGGTTTTACGCTGCTTCACTAATCGGACATCACGCCGGAGCTTCAGGATGACCCAACAGTTTCAGGGTTTCCGGACCAAGGTTTTTCTGAGCCGTCCGGACGTCGGGCCGGTTTGGCGTTGCACAAGGGAACATCCGTGACGCGTCCACGGGTTAGACGTGCATGACACAAACCTTCGCTGTTACCTGGGACTACCGGTGTCCGTTCGCCCGCAATGCCCATGAACACGTGCTCACCGGGTTGGCCGCCGGCGCCGATTGGCACGTGACCTTCGTGCCGTTCTCACTGGGCCAGGTCCACGTCGAGGAGGGCCAACCGAGCGTGTGGGAAAAGCCCGAGCAGGACGGCGGGATCCTCGCGCTTCAGGCCGGCGTCGTGGTGCGCGACGAGTTCAGCGCCCAGTTCCCGGCGGTGCACCGCGCGCTGTTCGCGGCCCGGCACGACGAGGCGCTGAAGCTGGAGGACCCGGACGTGGTCCGGGGCGTTCTGCGCGAGCACGACGTGCCCGATGACGTGGTGTTCGCCCGCATCGACTCCGGTGAAGCCTTGCGACGCGTGCAAGCCGAGCACGAGCAGTACGCCGAGTCGCACGCCGTGTGGGGGGTGCCGACGTTCATGGCAGGCGATCAGGCGGTGTTCGTCCGGTTCATGCACCGGGCCCCGCTGGGTGCCGACGCCGCCGAATCCGTCAAGACCATCGAGCGAACCGTCGACCTGCTCACTGGCTGGCCGGACCTCAACGAGTTCAAGCACACGTCGGTCCCGCGGTAATCCGGATGCGCATCGGCGTCGTCTTCCCTCAGACCGAGATCGGCCCGGACCCGGGCGCCATGCGCGCCTACGGCGAGGCCGTCGAGGCGCTGGGGTTCCTGCATGTGCTCGCCTACGACCACGTCGTCGGCGCCGACCCGGACGTCCACACCGGGTGGCAGGGCCCGTACGACGTCCGGACGACGTTCCACGAGCCGTTCGTGCTGTTCGGCTTCCTCGCGGCCGTCACCTCGCTCGAACTCGTCACCGGAGTGATCATCCTGCCGCAGCGGCAGACCGCCCTGGTGGCCAAGCAGGCGGCAGAGGTGGACCTGCTGACCGAAGGTCATTTCCGCTTCGGCGTCGGGCTCGGCTGGAACGCCGTCGAGTACGAGGCGCTCGGCAAGGACTTCGCCACCCGGGGACGACGCATCGACGAGCAGGTGCAGCTGCTTCGCCGGCTGTGGACCGAGCAAAGCGTGACGTTCGACGGCACGTACGAGCGGGTCACCGGCGCCGGCCTCGCGCCGATGCCGGTGCAGCGGCCCATCCCGATCTGGTTCGGTGCCCAGTCGCCGGCGGCCTACCGGCGCGCCGGGCGGCTGGCCGACGGCTGGTTCCCACAGATCCAGCCTGGCCCAAAGCTGGACGAGGCGCGGGCGATCGTCGAGAAGGCCGCGACCGACGCCGGCCGCGACCCGCGCACGTTGGGGATGGAGGGCCGAGTCACCTGGGCGGGCGACGTCGGCGACCTGGCTGCCAAGGTGGCGCTGTGGCGACAGGCCGGCGCCACCCATATTTCGATCAACACCATGAACGCGGGCCTGGCCACCGTCGACGACCACTTGGCCGTGCTCACCCAGGCGGCGACCGAGCTCGGGGTCACCGAGTCAGCCCCGGACCCCTGAGCCTGGCCCGGTGTTGCGGGTGCCGAGGGCGCGCGACAAGACGGTGATGCGGTCACGCGCGCCGGTCTTGGCGAAGATGGACTTGAGGTGGTCCTGGACGGTGTGTTCGGACAGCGACATCTGGTGCGCCATGGCCCGCGTGTCATCGCCCGTGGCCAGCCTGCCCAGCAACTCGTTCTCCCGGGCGGTGAGACCGAACGCGCGGGCGAACAGTTCGAGACGCTCCGCGGCCGAGGCCTCCTCGATCGTGACGACCACCGTCGCCGGCACCGGCTCCTCGGAGGCGAGTCTGGCCGCGCGCAGGGTGAGCCAGAACCCCTCGGCGAGATGCACCCGCGCCGACGCTGGGTGCTGGTCGACACCGGCTTCCACGGCCAGAAGTTGGGCAGCGACGTTGTAGACGCTGGCTGGGATGCCCCGCTCATCCGGCCTGGGCGGCAACAGCAGGTCCAGCCAGGATTGCGATGCCGCGGTGCGGCTGGTGATCCGCAGGTCGTCATCGAGCGTCAGCACGACAGGTCCACGCCCCGGCTGGGGAGCCGCAGGCTCGACGAACGTCTCGGCCTGGCAGCGCCGCAGGCCGGCGGTCAACGAGGGCGCCAGGTCGGCGATGAGGTCCGCGTCTACCCGGTCGAACGGCACGCCCCTGTTGTTTCGCCACAGGTCCAGGAAGCCCCAGCAGCCGAACTGGTCGGCGAACACGGCCGAGGCGACGTCGCCGATCTCGTATCGGCTCAGCACCTCCTGCCAGACGTGGCTGCGAGCGAGTTCGCCCTCGACCAGATCGTGGAGAAGTCCGACCGGCGACGGCGCGTGCTGGAGCACCGTCCAGCGGTTGACCGGCGTCGCGTACTTCGCCTTGATCAGCGCCGGCAGCTCTGGCAGGCATGGCACATCGGCGAGCGGCGCGGCACCCACTGCGGTGACCGGATCGGTGAGCAGCCAGACGTAGGCGTCGAACTCGACGACCTGGGCGAGCGCGTCGAGAGCATCCCGCCGCAAGGCGGTGGCATCCGCCGATTCCGCGCTGATGGCTTCGATGCGTTTACGGACGCGGTCGGGAGCCCGGCTGTCGGCCACGGCGCAGAGCGTACGCCCACGCGGCCCCACTGAAGGCCGGCAGCGGTCCCAGATTTCTGGGATACCGGTAGCTCGGTCAGGCGCTTTAGCGTTGCCGCAGAAGGCGAAACGCAGGATCACCGAAACGGAGATTCACATGACCACGCTGCGGATCGAGCACGCGATCCACGACTACGACCTATGGAAGCAGGCGTTCGACCGCGTCGCGCCCGCTCGCGCCAGCGCCGGTGTTCGCGGCTACGCGATCCGGCTGCCCGCCGACGACCCCAAGTTCCTGACGCTCGATCTTGAATTCGACACCGCCACCGGAGCACAGGCATTCGCGACGTTCTTGGAGCAGAACGTCTGGTCGTCGCCGCTATCCGCACCGGCGCTGGCCGGAACGCCCCGCACCCGGATCCTCGAGCCCATGCCCGACTAGCCGCGACCTACTCGGTCTCGACCACCTCGATCTGGGACAGCTTGTCCAGGATCGACTTGGGGGTGTCCTTGACCTCGGCGAACACCTTCTCCTGCTGTGCTGCGATCCGCTCGTCGACCAGCGCGCTGAGCGCGTATGCGATTGCCCCCGTCTGGCGCACCGTCAGGTCATCCACCAACGGCTGTCGGCCGGACGTGATCGCCACACCGCTCGGTGCCCCGCTCGGGTCCTGAGCCACCCCCACCGAGTAGCGCTCCCGGGGATTGACGACGGGGTCGGCGTAGTGCGCGCGCAGTTGCAGCAGGACCCGGTGCCACTCCAGGGCGTCGCCGTGTGCCTTGGCCGCCGTGATGTCGTCCTCGGTCAGGGCCGTGGCCCCCTCACCTGCGGTGAAGCATCGGGCGTAGGACAGCAGCGCCATCGTCCAGACCGCCTCGACCACCACGTCGTCAGGCACGCTGTCCCCCGCCGCGAGCGCAGTCACCAGCCGTTCGCAGCACCGCAGGACGGTCTGTAGTTCCTCGAAGGTCGCGACGAGATCGACCAGCGCCTTCGCGTCGGGTGAATCCAGCCGTCGCAAGGCCTTCGGCGCCATGGTGGATGTGCTCTCGGCCATCGGGGACCTCCCGGTCAGTGGAAGAACGTGTTGTAGAGCAGGAAGACGTTCAACAGGCTGATCGTCGCGGCGATGCAGATCATCGCAGCGGTCGTGATCCCCCGGTTGACCAGCGAGCCCATGATGTCGGTGCGCCGCGCGACGAGCACCAATGGCACCAGCGCGAACGGAATGCCGAACGACAGCAGAACCTGCGAGACCACCAGGCTGTCGGTCGCAGGCAGGCCGAGCCCGAGCACCACCAGCGCGGGCAGCATCGTCAGCGCCCGCCGCGCGAACAACGGGATACGGCGGCGGATGAATCCCTGCATGACGACCTGACCGGCATACGTGCCCACGCTCGACGACGACAGTCCCGACGCCAGCAACGCCACCGCGAATGCCAGCGCCGCGCCGCCACCGGCCAGCCGGGCCAAGCCGTCGTGCGCGGCTTCGATCGAGTCGAGGCCGGTATTGCCCGACTGGTTGAACAGCGACGCCGCGACGCAGATCATCGACAGGTTGATGAGGCCGGCGATGCCCAGTGCGACCACCACGTCGAGACGCTGGAAACGCAGCAACCGGCGGCGCTCGCCGTCGTCGCTGCAGATCACCCGGCGCTTCGTCAGTGCGGAGTGCAGGTAGACGACGTGCGGCATGACGGTCGCCCCGACGATGCCCGCGGCCAGCAACACGCTGTCGGAGCCGATGAACCGAGGCGTCAGACCCGAGGCGACGCCCCCGGGGTCGGCGCCGACCACGATGAGGTCGTACAGGAAGCCGAGCAAGACGATGCCGAGCAAGCCCGCGATCGCCAGTTCGAACCGCCGGTGCCCCCGCTGCTCCAGCGCGAGGATCACGAATGCGACGACCGCGGTGATCAGCCCGGCCGAGAACAGCGGCACGCCGAAGAGCAGGTTCAATCCCACAGCGGCGCCGACGAACTCGGCCAGGTCGGTGGCCATCGCGATGAGCTCGGCCTGCACCCACAGCCCGCGCGACACCGCCCGCGGGAAGTGGTCGCGGCACAGCTCGGGCAGGTCACGACCGGTGACCACGCCGACCTTCGCCGACTGGTATTGCACCAGCATGGCCATCAGGTTGGCCACGACGACGACCCACACCAGCGCGTAGCCGAACTTCGCCCCTGCGGAGAAGTTCGTGGCGAAGTTGCCCGGGTCGATATAGGCCACAGCCGCCACAAAGGCCGGCCCCAGCAGCGCGAGCACACCGCGCACCCGGCCGCGCGAACGCAGCACGTCTAGCGCGCTGAATTCACCCGACGCGGCCGGGGCGATCTGGCCGCTCGGCACATCGGCCGCGCCGTCGTCGACCGTGGCACTCACGAGAGATCACCCGACCGACGGTCCGAGACCCAAGGACTGCGGCGTGCTGGAATCCGGCGAGGGCTGGTGCAGCCCCTCGTCCAGCTGCCCGAACTCGGTCATCAGCGCCCGACTGCCTCCCCAGGGCGTCTGCTCCTCGGCGATCAGGGTGTTCGTGGTAAGCAGCAGCCCGGCAACCGACGCGCCGTTCTGCAACGCCGAGCGGCACACCCGCAGCGGGTCGATGATGCCCATCTCGATCATGTCGCCGAAGCGGCCCTCGAGGGCGTCGAAACCGTAGTCGACGCCGTGTTCGGACACCTTGGCCACGACCTCATTACCGGAGTACCCCGCGTTGCTGGCGATCAGCGACGTTGGTTCGATCAGCGCCCGGCGCACGATCTCGACCCCGACGGCGTAGTCCTTCTGGACGTCCAGCTCCTCCAGCGCAGAGGCGGCGTGCAACAGCGCCACCCCGCCGCCGGCGACGATGCCCTCGGCCATAGCCGCTCTGGTGGCAGACAGCGCATCCTCGACACGGTGCTGCAGCTCGGTGAGCTCGGCGTTGGTCGGCGCGCCCACCTTGATCACAGCGACCTTGCCGGACAGCGCGCCGATCCGTTCGGTGAGCACGTCCTCGTCGATCCCGAACGTCGCGCGCTCGAGTTCGGCCCGCAGTTGGCCGACCCGGAAGGCGATCTGATCGGCCGTCCCCGCGCCGTCGATGATCGCGGTTCGATCCGCCGTCACCCGTACCTGCCGGGCCCGCCCGAGCTGGTCGAGGGTCATCGTCTCGAGGCTGAAGCCCGAATGCTTGCTGAACACCTTGCCGCCGGTGATGGTGGCGATGTCCTCGAGCTTGCGCAGTCGCCGGTCGCCGAAGCCGGGTGCCTTGGTCGCGGTGCACTGGAACACGCCATTGACGTGGTTGTGCACCAGCATGCTCAGCGCGGAGCCCTCGATGGTCTCGGCGATAATGACCAGAGGCCGGGGCGCACGCATGACCTTGTCGAGCAATGGCATCAGGTCTTGGACCTTGGTGATCTTCTCGCTGCACAACAGGATGTACGGGTCGTCGAGCACTGCCTCCAGGCTGGCCGGATGCGTCACCAGGTACGGCGAGACGTAGCCGTTGTCGTACTGGAAGCCCTCGACGAAGTCGACGGACATCCCGTGGTCGGAGGACTCCTCGACCGTCACGATCCCTCCATCGCCGACGGTGTGGAGGGCCTTGGCCAGCACCGCGCCGACCGTGTCGTCGTCGTTGGCCGAGATCGCCGCGACGCGCGCGTAGTCGGCTTCGGTGACGACCGGGTGGGCGACGCTGTGCAGGTGTTGCACCAGCTTGGCCACCGCGAGGTCGATGCCGCGCTTGACCAGCACCGGGTTGCCGCCGTCTGCGATGGCCTTCATGCCTTCGCGGATGATCGCCTGGGCCAGCACGGTGGCCGTCGTCGTACCGTCGCCGACGATGTCGTTCGTCTTGATCGCGGCTTCCTTGACCAGCTGTGCGCCCATGTTCTCGAACTGGTCGCCCAGGTGAATCTCGCGGGCGATCGTGACGCCGTCGTTCGTCACCACCGGTGATCCGGTGATCTTCTCGAGGATCACATTGCGGCCCTTTGGCCCCAGGGTCGACTTCACGGCTTCGGCCAGTTGGTCGACTCCCGACAGCAACAACCTCCTTGCGTCCTCGCCGAATCGCAGTTCCTTGGCCATTTGGTCCTCCTGGGGCGGTAGGGGTGGGAACTACGGGACGAGAATTGCGCGGCCTCGCACCTCGCCGGCGTCGAGGTCGTGAAGCGCCTCCTGCGCGTCTGCCAGCGGGTAGGTCCTGGTGTGCAGCGTGACCTTCCCGGCCTCGGCCAGGACCATCAGCTCGGCCAGATCGTTGTAAGTGCCGACGATGTTGCCGATGATGTTGCGTTCGGTGGAGATCACGTCGAGGGTCGGGATCGTCAGGGTGCCGCCATAGCCGATGACGAAGTAGGAGCCGGCCCGGCGGGTCATGGCGAACCCGTCGTTCTCAGCGCCCTGCTCAGCGACGAAGTCGAGCACGACCTCGGCACCGTCACCTCCGGTGAGGTCCTTCACCGCGTCGACCTGCCCGCCGTCGGAAACGACTGTGTGCTGCGCGCCGAGCTGCTCGGCGAGTTTGAGCGCGTTTGCGTTGCGGTCGACCACGATGATGTTCGCGGCGGTCAGCGCGCTCAGGCACTGGATGCCGATGTGGCCCAGGCCGCCCGCGCCGATCACCACACATGTCGTCCCGGGATACAGGAGCGGGAGGGCCTTGCGGACCGCGTGATAGGCGGTGATGCCGGCATCGGCGAGCGCCGCGACGTCCTGCGGCTGCGTCGACGGGTCGAGCTTCACGCAGGCCCGCGCGGAGGTCAGCAGGTACTCCGCCATCCCGCCGTCGCGACTGAGCCCCGGGAACTCGCTGGCGATGCAGTGCATGTCGTTGCCGGCCCGACAGGCTCGACACAGCCCGCACGTCGGCGTCGGATGCAGGATCACGGTGTCGCCGACCGCCACGTTCGTCACGGCCGAGCCCACCTCGTGTACCCAGCCGGCGTTCTCGTGGCCGAGGATATAGGGCAGTCCGACCCCCATCGCCTCGGCCCATTGGCCTTCGATGATGTGCAGGTCGGTGCGGCAGACGCCGGCACCGCCGACCTTCACCACGACGTCGTGTGGCCCTGAAACTGTCGGCTCCGGAACTTCGTCGATGACGGGCTGCTGGTGGTATCCGTGCAATCGGACGGCCTTCATTGGTCCTCCTCCACTTCGCCGAGGCCGCGGGTTCCATACCGTTCGCGCAGCATGCCGCGGCACATGCTCCCGTTGGCCTCCATGTTCACGCTGGTGAGCCGAGCCCGGCGCAGGTGCAGCGGCAGTGCCTGCACACCGACCGCTTCGCCCGTCGCCGCGTCGACCAGCAGCGGCGAGTCGTCGCCGGACGGCAGTCGCAGTTCGGCACGCCGGGCGCGCAATCGCTCAAGGTCCGTCGACGGCGCGACCTCGCCGAGCGTGAGCTCGGCGAGGTCGTCAGTCGTTCGTCCTGCGGCCAGTAGCGGCCGGCAGACCCTTTCTGTCCCGGCCAGCACTGCCTTGCGCAGAAAATCCCTTCTCAGCTCGTCGAGTTCGGCCGCCGCCAGGCCCTCGAAGGACTCGACGAAGCCGGACCGGGCCGCGATGCCACTGTTGATGGCGTCGGACGCGAAGTGGTCCTCCAGGACCACTTCCGTCCGCCGCACACCTTCGACGCTGCTCACCGCGTCATAGGCGTCCGCCACCATAAGGAACGCGAAATTTGGCGCACAGAAGTACGTCGGCAAACGCAAGCGCACGTCCGCGACCCCGTCGGCAGAAACGGTGCACGACGACACGAAGCCCAGCTCAGTGACTGGTTCATCGAGTTCCGGATCGCGCACCGCCTCCAACGCGGCCAGTACGTCGCTGACCTGGGCCGCGAACGTCGTCACACTCTGGCCCCGTCCTCCACGAGCATTGCGTCGTCCTGAGCGGCCGGGGCACCGGCGTCGGCTGGAAGCTGAGCCTCCTTCGGTACCTCGATGCCGTACAGCTTGGCCGCGTTCAGGCCGAGGATCTTCTTCTTCGTAGCGGTGTTGACCCGCGGGTAGTCGGAGAACTCGTCGCTCGGGTAGTCCCAGTCGACGAATCCCTCGATCTGCCACTTCGGCTCCCAGATGCCGTAGTCGCTGCCGAACGTCATCTTGTCCTCGCCGACCCAGAAGAGCAGTTCGCCCATGACCTTGGCGAAAAACTTCGGGCGGGCGTGCATGAGGCCTCCGATGACCACCGAAAGGCCGGCGTACACGTTGGGCTCCTGAGTCGCCATGAAGCAGAAGTCCTCGATGCGTGGCAGACCGACGTGCTCGACGATGAAGTTCAATTCCGGGAAGTCCGTCGCGGCATGGTCGACGTCGGAGACATCGAACGCGTCCTTGTCCAACGGCCAGATCGTCGGGCCCTTGTGCACGTGGACGTTCTTGATACCGAGTTCCTGCGCCCTCTCCAGGAATCGATACGCACCGGGATCCTTGAGCGTCCAGCCACGCGAGCCGTTGTTCCACTCGGCGGTGTACAGCTTGACGCCCTTGGATCCCCAGCGGGCGACGTTGTCCTCGAGTGCTTTGAGGCCGAGGTCGCTATCGCGAGGGTCGAAGCGGGTGTTCACGATGAACTTGCCCGGGTGCTTCTCGGAGAGGGCACCGTTGCGCTCGGTGGTATTGAAGCCCTCCGTGTACCACTCCTTCAGGTAGGTCGGCTGGAAGATGGCCACATCGACGTAGCCGTCCTCGAAGACGTCCTTCATCAGGTCTTCCTCGGAGTACTTCTGGAAAGGCTCGATGGTCCAATGCGTCTCTGGCGGCCCGAGCCCCTGGTAGGCGTGGAAGCACTCGATCCAACCCTTGGCGTACTGCTCGTGACCTGCCACCCAGTTCGCGGGGCTCGCGTCCCAGTAGTGCATATGGCTGTCGACGACGAAGTACTTTTCTCCGTCTTTCTCGTACACGTGTCCTCCTCGGGGGGATCAGTTCGGGTGCGTCGCTGCGGTCAGTTCGAAGTGGCCTTGAGGTCAAAGCCGATGTACTCCGCGGCGTCCTCGGGATTGGCGAACATGATCGTGCGGTCATCCAGGTGAATCATCCGGCCATAGTGCGTCGACATGTTCTCCTCGAACTCCGCGGCGTCGAAGAAGTCGTCCTCCTCACCGAGGGCTTCCGAGATCTCGGCGTAGACGAAGTCCATCCGGTTCTCCGCATCTACCCGGATCATCGACGGCAACGGCATCACGTGCACGCCCTCCTTGCCGCGCATCACCTCCGCGACCACGACGCCCACCTGGTTGTTCATGAGCGTCACGCCACACCGGTTGGACGAGGTGTTGTCCGACTTGTAGGCGCTCTCGGTCGTCTTGTACGCGGTCTTGGTCGACTGGTAGCCGGTCACTTGGTCAGCTCCTTCGGGTCCTGCAGATTCAGCTCGGACAGAATTCCGCTGAAGCGGCTCTTGGCACGGTCCAGACCGTCCTCGAAGCGCGGCGGCTTGGCATCGGGCTGCGACCACAATGGCTGCAACTCGCGGGCGGCGGCAAGGGCGCGCTCTGTCCAGGTCGAGAGCCACTGGTTGAGCAGGCCCACGTTGTGGTCCGCGAACTCCTTGTCGCTGGTCAAGAGCTGGAACATCGCCTTCGTGTAGCGCAGGTCCCGCTCGCTGTAGTCGTACTCGCCGGCGCCGACGACTGTGGGCGTGACGAAGTCACCGTTGCCCGGCGAGGCCTGCTGCACCAGGTGGCTGCGGAACAGTTCGCCGACCAGCGGTTCGAACACGATGTTGGCGGCAAAGATCGCCTCGGCCCAGTCGTCAATCCCCGTCAGTTGCTCGGCGACCCGCCGCACACCCTGCCAAGCGGGGTCGCTGTTCCAGGTTTCGATATGCGCCGCGCCATCGAAGCTGTCGATCTCCTCGCTCAGCGTGAGGTTGTACAGCGCCAGGTCCTGCGCGAAGCGGATCCGGTGCATGCTGTTCACCGAGATCGCGTTGTTGTGCATGTTCGTGGGGGCTCGCCGATTGGCGTTCGCGAACAGGTACAGCCCGAGGCCGTGCTCGACGTGCATCCACGCGCCGACGTTGCGCTCGACGAAGGTCACCCAGTTCGGGTTCCACTGCTCGAAGGCCTTGCTCTGGCGGGCGGTCTCGACGTTCTGGTTGATCTGGCGCACCACGTTGGCGTTGTACCGGTAGAGCGTGAGCTCCCACTCCTCGTTCGGGTCGCGGAACTCGTGCCAGCCGTGGGCCGGCCAGTCGTAGCCCTTGCCGCCCGAGCCGGGGAAGCGCTCCGGCACGGGCCGGTCCGATCCCCATGCCTTCAGCGCGGTCCACTCCAGTGGGTACCCGCCGATGCCATCGGAGAAGCCGTACAGCCAGCCCTGGCTGAGGTAGTGCCGCGGGTCGGGCTGCACCTCGACGGTGACGTCCTCGTAGTGGGTCTGCTTGCGCTTCTGCGGGGTGTAGTAGTTGTACCGACGTGCCGTCGAGTCCGGGAAGACCTTGGCGCCGGCTTCGGCGTCGGTGAACTCCGGCTTGGGAGCACTGCGTTCCGTGGCGGTGGTCATTTCAGATCTGCCTCGCTTTCCGTTGTGATGCGCTCAGATGCCGGTCGTCGTGAACTTGTCGTAGTAGATGCGCTTCTCGGGGGCGCCCAGGGCGGTGAGCACCTCCATGGCCGCCTCGACCATCGGCGGTGGCCCGCAGACGTATGAGTCGGCTTCGGTCAGGTCGGTCTCGTGCCGTTTCACGACGTCGGTGATCAGGCCGACCTCGCCGTCCCATGGCTCGTCGGGGTCGGGCTCGGACAAGGCCGGAACGAACCGGAAGTTCGGCAACGACACCTCAAGCGCGGCCAGTTCCTTCTCGAAGCACAGGTCCCGACGCCGTCGCGCGCCGTAGTAGTACGTCGCCTTGCGGGTGCTGCCCTTCTCGGCGAGGGAACGGAGTACCGACAGGATCGGCGCCATGCCGGCGCCGCCCCCGACGAAGACGAGATCGGAGTCGCGGCCGTCGCGGAGGGTGAAGACCCCGTACGGGCCTACCACGTCGAGCCGGTCGCCGACCGCGAGCGTGGTGTCGAGGAAGTGCGAGAACCGACCGTCCGGGTAGACCTTGATGACGAACTCGAGCTGGCCGCTCTCTTTGCTCGAGGTGTTGGCCATCGAGAACGACCGAGTCGCATCGGTGCCCGGGATCATGATGTCGATGTACTGGCCGGGCCAGAACGGGATTTCCTGCGGTTCGACCAGCTTCAGGATCAGGTGCCTCATGTCGTGGGTGACCGGCTCGTTCGACACCACCTCCGCCACGACGGTCTGGATCGGATGCCCCGAGCGGATCATCTCTTCGTCGTAGTTGAGCAGCTCGATGGTCACGTCCTCGAAGACGTGCGCGCGGCAGAGCAGCGTGAATCCCTCGTCTTTCTCGAAGTCGGGCAGGGCGAAGGTCGAGTACTTGTCCAACTCGATGTCCTCGCCCTCGAGGACGAAGGACTTGCACGCCGCGCACTGGCCTTCCTTGCAGCCGTGCATGAGCATGATTCCTTGCTCAAACGCGGCCCGCAGGACGGTCTGGCTCTCGTCGACCTCGATCTCGATGCCTACCGGCTCGAATCGCACGACATGCTTCGCGTCCATGACTCCTTCCGCACCGCGTCAAGGCATTGCTGAAATTGATTTGGCCTGGCCGGGGCGGCCCGACTGATGGCTCGTCGGGCCGCCCCACACCCCAGGTCCGCGTGCTCAGGCCGTCGCAGGTGCCGGCCGGCCGGCCGGACCCTGGCGGATGTAGTCCGCGTGGTAGGCCTTCTGCTCGTCGGGCGACATCTCGTTGAGCACCACGTTCGGGCTGCCCAACGGCGGGCAGCGGCGCAGGTGGTCCAGCGTCCACATCTTCTTGGGGTCCAAGTCGAGGTGGGGCTGAGCGACCAGCGTCTTGCCGTCGTCACGGACGTAGCCCATGTCGGAGACCACGTCGGCCCAGTTCCAGCCGTGGTAGAGCGTCTCCCACTCGCGCTTGCCGATCAACTGGCCCATGTTCGGGGTCTCCCGGCCCTGGAACGTCGGGCGGAAGGCGACCGTGTCGGTCCAGCGGCAGGCCTCGTGACAGTACGTACGCATCTGGCCGTCGACCTCGGCCATGACCATGTCCTCACGCACCAGGCACGGCACCATGCATACCCAGCACCGTGCCGGGTAGACGTAGTCGACATCCTCGAGCGCGATCGGGTTGTGCCCGTTCGGCGTCGCCAGCCTGGAGTAGTTCTCCCACCAGGCGCCGTACTTGTCGTACCAGCCCGGGTACTTGTACTCGAACCACTCGAAGTCCTTGTCGGTCATCGCGTCGATGCGCCAGTAGTTGGCCAACCATCCGGTGGCGAAGAACTGTGCGACCTCGTGGACGTAGCCCTTGTTCCAGATCTGGTTCCAGGACTCCTCGATGAGGTCGTGCGGGATCACCAGGCCGTACTTCTCCAACGGCACGAGGTAGCTGCGGTAGTAGTCGTCATAGATCCACCGACGCCACATCTCTGCATAGCTTTCACGGTCCTTGCGGCGGTCCTTCGTGCCGTACTCGATGAACGTGCCGATGGCCGCGTCGACCACCCGGTGGTTGTTCCACCACGCGTAGCGCAGGTCACGCTCGAGCAGCTGGTGGTTGCCCTCGTCGGCGAGAGCCATCAGCAGCGTGGCGTAACCGTTGCTGATGTGCCGCGACTCGTCGGACTGCACCGAGTGGAACACGGTGGGCAGCAGGTAGTCGCCGTTCGCTGCCGCCTCAGCCGGCATCGCGACGAACAGTGTGTTCGTGAACGCCGTCTCGGCCACGATCGTCAGGTAGATGCTCGCCGCGGTGATCGCGTCACCGGTGATGAAGCCCTCGGCGAACTGCCGTCCGATGGTCCCGCAGTAGTCGTTCTGGAAGTTGCGCAGACTGCTGTTGAACCCGGCCGGGTCGATGTAGTTGTTCATGTACAGCCGCTTGAGGTTCTGCTGGATCGTCGAGTGCCTGACCTCGTCGATCATCTGGATGGCCTGCCCGTTGTGCAGTTCGGGGTTGGGCACGGTGTTGAACAGCAGCGGCATCGCCCGGGCGGCGGAGATCTCCGGCAACGGGATGATGCTGAGGAACAGCTTCTGCCACTCCAGCCATCGTTCCTGGACCTGGCGGAACATGTTCCCGCGGATCGCACCGTCGGACGCTCCGTAGACGCGGTGATCCTTTTCTTCCTGCATTGGGAAGTAGGACCGCAGGACCTGCTTGAGCGGGTCCTTCTTCTGCGCCTTCTGGAACGTGTAGTCGGTGCCGTACTGCGAAACCGGCTTGTGGTAGAGGGGTTCCCAAGCCAGCTCCTGGATCTTTTCGTGAGCCTTCGCCACGCTCTGACGACTCATTGCCACACTCCCTTAGAATCGGCTGGTCCGTCGCGGTCAATAAGACTCGTCACCGAGACCGGCAAAGGTCTCAGAATGAAACACATTGGCTACACCCAGTCACGTCTCCTCGAACATGACGGCCCGGATCTGGGCCAGCTGGGCGTACACGTCCCGCTTGATTTCGCGGTTGCCTTCCACGGCGGGCTGGATCCCCAGTGCCTCCAGCAGCGCTCGCGCGGGCGCGCCGGGGTCGCCGCTCTCGCCCAGAACCGGGTGCAGGCCCTCCTCGGCGAGGTGTGTGAACACCAGATTCACCACGCTCCAGGGGTTGTATGTCTCAAGGTTCGCGCTGTTCGGGGCACTCATGGCCACCTCCGTCTACCCGTGGCGCCAGCGGACCGGGCCGGTCCCGTGAGGACTCCCACGCCCGGGTTTGCACCACTACAGTCACTACCGAGCCGCAACGACGGAAGACGTCTCAATATGAGACGGGCTCGGGACAACGAGGTCGCATATCGTAAGGGCAGCAGCCGTTCCTCCGTCGTGAACTGACACGAATCGTGGAGGCTTTCGGGGGGCAGTAGGACGTCGCGGCGAAAGGATCGCTATGGCGCAGATTTCACGGCCCGATGGAGTAACGCGTGACAGGGACGACCTGGCGCTGAGCCGGATCCGATTCCTGACCGCGGAACCCGTCGAACCGAGCCGCGTCCGCCCCGCCATTCTGGCCTCGTGGCGGCGCTCTCGTGACTTGAAGGTTGCCGCCGACAAGATCGAGCTGCCCTACATCCGGGATCCCGACACCGACAGCGGGCTCACCCGCAGCGCCGAACCGGTGCTGCGCCGCCTGCACGAGCAGCTCGACGGTCAGCCGATGAGCATCATCCTCACCGACCAGGCCGGCCTGGTGCTCAGCCGGCGAACCGCGGACGCCGACCTCGAACGGCACCTTGACAAGGTCTTGCTGGTTCCCGGCTTCAGCTACGCCGAGGAGTTCGTCGGTACCAACGGCATCGGGACGGCCCTGGAGGTCGGTACCGCCAGCTACGTATTCGGCCACGAGCACTATGCAGAGCATCTCGAGGACCTGGCCTGCGCCGGCGTCCCGATCCACGATCCGATCTCGGGCCGGACGGTCGGCGCAGTTGATCTGACCTGCTGGCGCAAGGATGCCGGGTCGTTGCTGCTGACCCTGGCCAAGACCACCGCGGAGCAGATCCGCCAAGCCCTGCTCGCCGACTCAGGCCCGCACGAGCTGGAACTCGTCCATGCCTACCGCCGGACCTGCCGACGGTTGACCGGCATTGTGCTCGCCCTGGCCAACGATGCGGTGATGCTCAACGATTACGCGCGCGCGGTACTCACTCCCGCCGACCAGGCCGCGGTGATCTCTCAAGCGGCAGAGGCGGCCGACGAACTCGCGTCGGTACGGCGCGGACCCGTTGCGGTCCGGCTGCCGTCCGGCACCGAGGGCCGGATGTACCTGCAACACGTCCACGTCGGTACCGAGCTCGCCGGGGTGGTCGTCCACGTGAAGCTGGGTGAGCCTGAAAGCGAGCCGAGCGGTGGCCGCGACCTCGTGTCGCGGATGCTGCTGCCCGGCCTGGTGGGGCACGCCCCGCTGTGGCTGCGGGCCTGTCACGAGGTGCAGACGGCATTCCAGGCCAGCGAATGGCTTGCGGTGGAGGGCGAACCGGGCGTCGGCAAGCTGGCGCTGCTTCGAGCCGTGCAACTGCGCCGGCAACCTGCCGGCCGGTTCTCGGTGCTCGATGCCACCGAGGCCGCCACCGACCCGAACTGGCTGGCTACGGTTCGCAGCACACTCAGCGAGAACGCCGGCAGCGTGGTCATCAGGCACGTCGACAGCCTCGACAACGTTCAGCTACGGGCATTGTCGTCCGCGCTGCAGGAGGCGCGTGCGGTCGAACCGGTCCAGCCGGTGTGGGTCGCGGTGACGCTTAAGCACACCACCGACTGCAGTGATCTCGACCGACTGCTCCGACTGTTCCCCAGCACCGTCGAGGTGCCCCCGCTCCGACTCCACCTGGAGGACCTTGAGCGTCTGGTGTCGTTCTTCCTGGCCAAGCTCGGCCACGGGAGCCAGATCGCCTGCTCACCTGAGGCAATGCGGCTGCTCATGCGCTCGTCCTGGCCGGGCAACGTCGAGCAGGTCCATCAACTGCTGCACCGGGTCGTCCAGCACCGCCGCTCGGGGGTGATCCAGCCGGCCGACCTCCCGCCGGAGACGCAGACCGTTAGTCGCCGACTGCTGAGTCCGTTGGAGTCGATGGAGCGCGACGCGATCGTGCAGAGCCTGTCCGACGCGCGCGGCAACAAGGTCAAGGCGGCGCATTCGCTGGGCATGTCCCGAGCCACCATCTACCGCAAGATCCACGAGTACGGAATCGTGGGCAGCGCACCGGAAGCGACCCGCCGGTGATCTCCTGATACTCAGGAGACCACCGGCGAGACCCGGCTACTTCAGGATGGGCCGGCCCAGCGGAACGCCGCGGCCCCCGGTCGCCGTCGCGGCGATGCCCAGGAAGATGTAGGCGCCTACGGCGGAGAAGGCCAGCGCCAGTACGCCGCCGACCTTGTTGCTGGTGGCCGACGCGTTAATCGTTGCCGCGAGCACGACAACGAGGGTGGCGTCGATCAGCACGAAGAGCACGGTGAACGCCAATGGCAGCCGCAGGGTCGCAATGGTCAGTAACACGATCATCACGAGCCAGGTGATCAGGAACAGACCAATGGTGTGCGTTGCCTCTACCGCGGGGGTGGCGAACCAGTTGTGCAGCAACCCGAGCACGAGCACGGCATAGCTCAGCCAGAAGCCCGCAAAGAGGCCGAAGATGCTGGCGACCGCGGTCTGGCCCACAGCCGCGGCCCACACCGTGGAGACGAGCAGGCCGAGCCCCGTCGCGGCGCCGATGATCGCTATCGGGGCGCCCGCACTGACGTAGCCGAGCAGCTGGATTCCAAGGGCGACTCCCCCGGCCACGAAGATCGGCACGCCCACGGCGGCCGGGTTGCCGGCGAAGAACGCCGAGGACGGTGCCTCGACAATGACGGTCGGCATCACTTCGCGCGAGGTAGCGCCTCGGGAATCTGATTGGACGGGACCCGTATCGGTAATCGTCTCGCTCGACATGACAACTCTCCTCTGACGTGGAGTGTGCGGCGGTCCTGACAGGGCAGGCGTCGATCCGCAGGGTTCCAAACCCGCTCATTCGTCGCGGTCTCAATCTGATACGGCTACCCGGCGGAGGTGCTGATTTGCACGCACCCGGCGGCCGCTGCGGCAACTGCACAGATGATCTGCACGTGCCCGCCGTTGCTCTGTGGCGATCAAGAGGATCGCCAGAGCCGACTTGGACACTCGATGCCCCCCTCCTGCTGTCGTCAAATGTCGGCCTGGCATGCCGCAGTCGGCGTCTCAATCTGAGAATCCGTCCGTAGCGTGGCATCCGTAGGCTCTGCCTCCTCGAATTCGGAAGGATCAGCCACGTGATCTTCATCGTCGTCAAGTTCCCGGTACGTCCCGAACGCAGTGACGAGTGGATGTCGCTCGTCGCGGACTTCACTGCCGCAGTGCGCGCGGAGCCCGGCAACATCTTCTTCGAGTGGTCCAGGAGCGTCGAAGATCCGAATGAGTTCGTCCTCGTCGAGGCGTTCCGCGACGCCGAGGCGGGCGCCGCGCACGTCGCGGCCGACCATTTCAAGACGGCCATGGCGTCGTTGC
>JAOPWD010000244.1 GCA_025965875.1 Pseudonocardiales bacterium | reverse complement strand
TCGTTCGGCCCCGACTTCGGAATCACCCGGATCAGCGAGATGCCGTTCTGCGCGGCCAGCGGGGTGACCTTCGCGACGTCGGGCACCGTGGCCAAGGCGCCCGCGAGCTGCTGGGTGGCCGACGGTGTGGTGACGTTCTGGGCGACGATCAGCAGCGCGCCGTTGAATCCGGCGCCGAAGCCCTCGGTAGTGAGGTCGTACGCCTTGCGCTGGGTGGTGTCCTTGGCCTGCGACGCCCCGCTGGGCAGCCCCAGCTGGATCTTCGTCGCCGGGATAGCGAGCACGCCGAGCAAGATCACCCCGCCGACGAGTACGGGCACCCGGTGGCGCACCACCCAGCGGGCCCAGCCTGCGCCGACCGTGCTGTCCGGGTCCGCGGCGGAACGGCGGGCGACCCGCTCGGCGCGCGCACCGAGCAGCGGCAGCCGGGTGAACGTGGCGACCTTGGTGCCGGCGAAGCCCAGCATCGCCGGTAGCAGCGTCAAGGCGATGAGCAGCGCGACAGCGACCGAGGCTGCCGCGGCCAGCCCCATGACGGTCAGGAACGGGATGCCGACAACGGTCAGGCCGCACAGCGCGATGATCACGGTAAGGGCGGCGAAGACAACGGAACTGCCGGCCGTCCCCATGGCCCGTGGTACCGACTCCTCCGGGGTCATGCCGTTGAGAAGGTTGGTTCGATGCCGGGACAGGATGAACAGGCCGTAGTCGATGCCACAGGAGAGTCCCAGCATCAGCGCGACGGTGGTCGAGGCTGAGGCGATCGTCAGCACCGACGCGACGGCGGTGATGCCCATCAACGTGGTGACCACGCCGACGATCGCGCCCAGGATGGGCATGCCGGCGGCCGCGAAGGCACCGAAGGTGATCATCAGGATGACAAACGCGACGAGCAGCCCGATCAGCTCGGGCGTCTCGGTGACCCGCGTGCGCCAACCGGGGTACACGCTGCCGTTGTACTCGACCTGCACGCCATCGGCCTGCACTGGTTTCATCGCGGCCTTGACGGCATTGAGGTTGGCGTCCTTCACGTCGGGCGCCTTGGCCGACCACTGCACCTGCCCGAGTGCCACCGTGCCGCTTGGCGACACCAACTTGCCCTGGAAGGGATCTACGACCGAAGAGACCTGCGGCACCGACTTGAGCTTGGTCATCGCCGCCTCGATCGCTGCCTTTGCGGCTGGATCGGTGACCCGCACGCTGCCGTTGGTGGTGGCGAACACGATCGTGCTCTGGCCACCGCTGAACGCCGGCAGCTTGGCCGACAGCACGTTCGCGGCGTTCTGCGCCTCCGTGCCCGGGATGGTGAAGTTGTCGTTCGTCTTCCCGCCGCTGAGTGCAGCGATCGCGATCGCGGCGATGGCCGCAGCCAGCCAGACCGCCAAGACGAGTCGCCGGCGGCGGAACGCGAACAGGGCCAGGCGGTACAGGTAGCTGGACATACGGCAGAGCTCCACGAGTGAGGGTGAGCACGAATTCCGGCAGGTCCGACGCTAGGAGATTCGCTAGCCGTACGTCAAGTGATTCACTAGCTGATCGACAGGTGACTTACTTAACGCACAGCAAGTGACTCACCTGACGCACAGCAAGTGACTCGCCAGCTACTGGCGGGTATGCTTCGCTGCGGTTCGGTCCAGCAGTGAGGAGCACGCCCATGGCGACGCCTGTCAGGGGGAGGTCCAGCCGCGCGGTGCAGGCCGAGCAGACCAGGCAGCAAATCCTGGACACGGCGCAGCGGCTGTTCGCCGACCTCGGCTACGACGCCACCTCGCTGCAGATGATCGCCGACGAGATGGGGCTGACCAAGGCCGCCGTCTATTACCACTTCCGGGCCAAAAGCGACCTCCTGCACGCGGCGATGATCCCCGGGCTCGAACGGATCGAGATTCTGCTCGACACGGTCGCCACCCTGCGCGGCCGCCGCGCCCGCGCCGAGCACCTGGTCAACGGGCTCGTCGAGTTTCTTGTCGACAACCGCCAGTACGCGGTCATGGCCGCCAATGACCCGGCCGCGAAGCGGCACAACCTCGACGAGGAGTCCGAGCGCCTTCGGCTGCGCGCGCTGACGCTGCTGTTCGGCAACACCCCTACCGGCGCTGAGCGAGTCGCCTTCTACGCGGTGCTCAGCATCGTCGAGACACTGCCAGAACTGGTGGACCTGCCCGACGACGAGCTACGCGACGCCCTGCAGACGACCATGCTGCGCGTGCTGCGCGTGCCGCCCGGAGTTGGCTGAGCACTCGACCTCGGTCGGCAGGTCGTCAACGCCGCGAGAAACCGCTGACACGACCGGTCAGATTTGCCGCGATGAGGCGCGACGTGCGAGATCCCGCTATTCGAGCATGCTTGCGGGACAGGACGCCCCGGTGCCGGTGGCCGCCAGTTGAAGCAGGTTGTAGAGCGTTTCGCGCTGACTGGCATCGAGTGCGCCGAGCACCTCTTCGTCGACCTCTGCCAACGCGGACTCGGCCTTCGCTAGCTGCTCCGCGCCGGCCTCGGTGAGCTGGACCACGTGTCGTCGCCGGTCCTCGGTCGAGCGCCGCCGTTCGATCAGTTTCTCGGCTTCCAGTTCGTTGAGCAGTCCGACGATGTTCGTCCCGTCCATGGCGAGTGTGGTGGCGAGCGCCTGCTGGGTGCTACCGCCGAAGTGCCGCAGCACCGTCAGCGCTACCAGGTGACGCGGTCGCAGGCCCAGCGGCGCCAGCACCGCCTCGGAACGAAGCCGCATCCTGCGCGCGAGGTGATCAAGCAGCGCACCCGAACGGTGTGTCGGTGGATTGACTACAGACAGTGCCATGGAAATGAGTGTACCCGCAGCAGCAACCGGTGTGATATAGATGGTTAGTGTTCTACAAGCCATCTATGAAAGGCTACTGAAATGCCGCACCTGTTGCACATCGATTCCAGCGTCCAGGGTGACCGTTCCGTCAGCCGCAAACTGACCGCCCGCGCACGGGACGCGTGGCGTGCCGCGCACCCCGGTGGCACCGTCACCTACCGGGATCTGGGCGCCCATCCCGTCCCGCACCTAGATGCGGCCACCGGCATGACCCGGGCAGTAGCAGCGGAGCTGCGCACACCGGCTCAGGCCGCCTCGTGGGCACTGACCGAAGAACTGGTCAACGAGATCAAGGAAGCCGACACCATCCTGCTGGGACTTCCGCTGTACAACTTCGGCGCACCCAGCGGCGTCAAGGC
>JAOPWD010000235.1 GCA_025965875.1 Pseudonocardiales bacterium | reverse complement strand
AGCCGGGCCCAGCGCGGCAGCCAGCCCAGCGCGTAGTGCGACGGCGGGCGCAGCCGGTGCCGGTAACGCTGGTGCAGCGACTCCGCCTTGTAGGTCGCCATGTCGACCCCGGCCGGGCAGTCGACCGAGCAGCCCTTGCAGGCCAGGCACAGGTCGAGGGCCTCGGCGACGTCGTCGGACTTGAAACCCTTGATCAGCGAACCGTTGGCCAGCTCCTGCAGCACCCGCGCGCGGCCCCGTGTGGAGTCCTTCTCGTCGTGCGTCGCGAGATAGGACGGGCACATCACCCCGCCGGACGCGGTGTTGTCGGCGCGGCACTTGCCGATGCCGACGCAGCGGTGCACAGCCGTGGACAGGTCGCCGCCATCGTGCGGGTAGGCGAACGCGAGGTTGGCGCGCAGCGGTTTGGCGGCCGCGACGCGCAGGTCGGCGTCGAGCGGCACCGGGTCGACGATGACGCCGGGGTTGAGGACGTTGGCCGGATCGAAGGTGTGCTTGATCGCGGCGAACGTCGCGATCGCCTCGGCCGAGTACATATGTGGCAACAGCTCACTGCGGGCCCGGCCGTCGCCGTGCTCGCCGGACATCGAGCCGCCGTGAGCGCCGACCAGCTGCGCCGCGGCCACGACGAACTCGCGGTATTCGGCCGGCGCGGTGCTCAGCGGGAAGTCGATGCGGGCGTGTACGCAGCCGTCGCCGAAGTGACCGTAGGTGAGGGCGTCGAGGCGGTGGGCGCGCAGCAACGCCTCGAACTCGCGCAGGTAGGTCCCGAGCTGCGCCGGCGGCACCGCGGCGTCCTCCCAGCCCGGCCAGGCCGGCGCCCCGGCGGGCGTGCGGCCGCCCAGCCCGGCGCCATCCTCACGGATGCGCCACAGCGCGCGGGCCGGTGCGCCGGTGACGATGGCCGAGTCGAGACAGCCGGCGTCGGCGATCAGCTTCTCGGCGGCGGCCCGGGCCTCGGCCTCGGTGGTGCCCGCCGTCTCGACGAACAGCCAGCCCTCGCCCCGCGGCAGGGTGGGTACGGCGGCCGCCCCCCGGCGCGCGCGCACCACACCAACCAGCCGGGCGTCCATCCCTTCGATCGCCACCGGACGGTGCGGCAGCAGCGCGGGAACCGCGTCGGCCGCAGTGGGCATGTCGGCATAGCCGAGCACGGCCAGCGCGACGGCCCGCGGTGACTCGACGAGCCGCACGGTGGCGCCGAGGATCACCGCCAGCGTCCCTTCGGTACCGACCAGGAACTTGGCCAGGTCGATGCCGTTCTCCGGCAGCAGGTGCTCCATCGAGTACCCGGACACCTGCCGGGTGAACCGGCCGAACTCGGTGCGGATCAGGCCGAGCCGGTCCCGGACGATCCCGTCGACCGCCGCCAGCAACGGGGCCTGCGGGCCGTCGCTCGGCAGTCCGTCGCGCCCGTAACGGCGCGCGGTGAAGCGGACCCCTCGGCCCGAGAGCACGTCCAGGTCGACGACGTTGTCGGCTGTGCGGCCGTAGCCCAGCGCCCGCGACCCGCAGGCGTTGTTCCCGAGCGCGCCGCCGATGGTGGCTCGGGCGTGGGTGGACGGGTCGGGGCCGTAGTGCAACCCGTGGGGCGTGGCGGCCAGAGTGATGGCGTCGAGGATGGCGCCGGGCTCGACCACCGCGGTGCGCGCCTCGGGATCTACGGCGCTCACCCGGTTCAGGTAGCGCGAGAAGTCCAGCACGATGCCCGAGCCGACGGCGTTGCCCGCGATCGACGTTCCGGCGCCGCGGGAGGTGAACGGCACCCCGAGCTCGGCGGCGACGCCCAGTGCCGCCTCGACCTCGTCGACGTGCCGGGGGAACGCGACCACGGCCGGCACAACGCGGTAGTTGGACGCGTCGGACGAATATTCGGCCCGCCGCCGGTTACTGGCGTCGACGTCGGCGAGCCCGGCCCGCCCGAGGGCTTGGGCAAGCTCGCGGGCGTCGGTCACGCTTACATTGTTTCGCAGCGACGCCAGCGCGTTAGAGGCGACCCGCCGCGACGATGCGGGCCAGGAACTGCCGCGTGCGTGGTTCCTGCGGCGCGCCGAAGATCTGGGCGGGCGGGCCCTGCTCCAGGACCCGGCCGCCGTCGAGGAAGCAGACCTGGTCGGCGACCTCGCGCGCGAAGCCCATCTCGTGGGTAGCCACGACCATCGTCATGCCGTCGGACTTCAACTCCCGGATGAGGGTCAGCACCTCGCCCACGAGTTCCGGGTCGAGGGCGCTGGTCACCTCGTCGAAGAGCATCAGCCGCGGCCGGTTGACCAGGGCCCGGGCGATCGCCACCCGCTGCTGCTGCCCGCCGGACAGCTCGTCCGGACGGGCGCGCGCTTTGTCGCTCAGGCCCACCCGCTCGAGCATCGCGACGGCGTCGGACTCGGCCTGCTGGCGCCGCACGCGGTGGACCCGGCGCGGCGCCAGCATCACGTTGTCGAGCACGCTCAGGTGCGGGAAGAGGTTGAAGGCCTGGAAGACGATGCCGACCTTCGACCGGATGGCGTTGGCGTCGACGCGAGGGTCGGCGATGTCCTGACCGTCGAGCTCCACCACGCCGTCGTCCACGACCTCGAGCAGGTTCAGGCACCGCAGCAGGGTCGACTTGCCCGAGCCGGACGCGCCGATCAGGACGGTGCAGGTGTGCTCGGGCACGTCCAGGTCGAGATCGGTGAGCACGACCGACTTGCCGAAGGACTTGCGCAGCCCGCGCACCGACAGCAGCGGCGCGGCCAGCGTCTGCGGGACGCTCATACGACGCCTCCGCCACTGCCCTGCCAGCCCTGCCTGCGCGCCACCCAGTCCGTCAGGCGGGTGAGCGGCACGGTCATCACCACGAAGATCAACCCCGCCATCACGTAGTGCACGAATTTGAAGTCCTGGGACTGGTAGTTCTCGGCCGTCAGGACGATGTCGATGATGCCGAGCACCGAGACCAGCGAAGTGTCCTTCTGCAGGCTCACAAAGTCGTTCAGCAGCGGCGGCAGCACTCGCCGCACCGCCTGCGGGAAGACCACGTGCCGCATGGTCTGCCCGTGGGTCAGGCCGAGCGAGCGCGCGGCCGCCCGCTGGCTGGGATGCACCGACTCGATGCCGGCGCGGAACACCTCGGCCACGTAGGCGGTGTAGGTGAGCGTGAGCGCAATGACGCCGAGCACGAACGGGCTGTCCGGGGCGCCATGTAGCCGCAAGGCCGGCAGCCCGAGCCCGACCAGGTACAGCACCAGCAGCAGTGGCAGACCGCGGAAGATGTCGACGTAGGCAGCCGCCACGAAGCGCAACGGGAAGAACACCGGTCCCTGCAGGGTGCGCACCACCGCGATGATCGCCGCGAAGACGAGCACGAACACCTCGGTGATCAGCATGATCTGCACGTTGATCCAGAGCGCTCGAAGCAGCCCGGGCAGGTCCTGCCAGCCCAGGCTCAGGTCGAAGAAGCTCTCCCGGACCCGCGGCCAGCCCGGGCTGGTGCCCACGGACAGGACGAGCGCGCCGACGAACACCGCTGAGCTGAGCAGCGCGATCAGCCAGGAGCGCCTCGCCCGTGACCTGCGGTAAGCGTCGCGGGTTCGCTGCAACTCCGACGGCTGCCATTGCGTCGCCGTCACGGGTGCGGCTACTTGAGCTCGGGCGCGCCGGCCGACGACGTCAGCCATTGCTTCTGCAACGCGGCGAGCGTCCCGTCGCTGCGCAGGGCGTCGACCGCCTTGCTGACACACGACGTGAGCGAGCTGCCCTTGTCGAGCACCAGGCCGAACTGCTCCGGGGCGCCGGTGACCGCCAGCTGGCCGACCATCTGGCCGTTGTCCAGTTCGGCGGCCGTGATGAACAGCCCGGTGGGCAGGTCGACGACGAGGCCCTCGATCTGGCCGCTCTTGAGCGCCTGCACCGCGACGTCGTTGGTCGGGTATTCGGCCACGGTGCGGCTGGGCTTGATGACGTTGTTGATCGCGTCCAGGCTCGTGGTGCCCTTCTGGGCGCCCAGCTTCGCGCCGCGCAGCCCGGCGATCGTCGTGACTCCGGCGATCTTGCTGCCCTTGAGCGTGATGACGGCCTGCGCCACGTCGTAGTAGCCGGTCGAGAAGTCGACCACCTTCGCACGAGCCGGAGTGATGGATACCTGGTTGATGTCGAAGTCGAACTTCTTCGGCGTGGGGGCGATGACCGTCTTGAACGGCGCCACCACCCACTTGACCTGAGCTGGCGGGTAGCCGAGCTGTTTGGCCACGGCGAAGGCAACCGCTGACTCGAAACCCTTGCCGTTGCTGGGCTTGTCGTCACTGAACCACGGGTCGAAGGCGGGCGAGTCGGTGGCGATCGTGAGGGTGCCCGCCGTCTGGGTCTTCAGCGAGGATGGCGTGCACGTGTTCGCGGCGCTCGATCCACCGGCGCTCGAGCCGGCGCCTTTGGACGGGCCGTTGCTCGCAGCGGAGCAGGCCGACAGCGCAAGGGCCCCGAGGATCGCGATGGAAGTGAGCGTGGTGCGCCGCATGGCTGTCTCCGGTCGTCCGTCGAATAGCGCGGAAGTCTATCCAGGCGGCTGCTCAAACGCGGAACCAAACGCGACGCAGGCGTCCGCCATGCGGTCTCCGTCCAAGGGGGCAAGTCCGGCCCGGGACTCGACAGCCTGGTCGTCGTCCCAGCCGACCTCCGCTAAAGGACCTTGGACAGGAACGCCTTCGTCCTAAGCTCTCGCGGGCTGTTCAGGACGTCGGGCGGGGCACCCATCTCGACCACGGCGCCGTCGTCCATGAAGACCAGTTGGTCAGCGACCTCACGCGCGAAGCCCATCTCGTGCGTCACGACGACCATCGTCATGCCGCCGCGCGCAAGTTCCTTCATCACGTCGAGCACCTCCCCGACGAGCTCAGGGTCCAGCGCTGAGGTGGGCTCGTCGAACAGCATCAGCTTCGGATCCATCGCCAGTGCGCGTGCGATCGCGATCCGCTGCTGCTGCCCGCCCGAAAGCTGCGCTGGGTAGGCCTTCGCCTTCTCGCCGAGGCCGACCTGGTCGAGCAGCCGCTTGGCGTTGGCGACCGCTTTGTCCTTTGGTTGCTTCTTGACCCGGATCGGGGCCTCGGTGATGTTTTCCAGTGCCGTCATGTGCGGGAACAGGTTGAAGTGCTGGAACACCATGCCGATGTCGCGGCGCTGCTTGGCCGCCTCGCGGGGATGCAGTTCGTGCAGCTTGTTGCCGCGTTCCTCGTAGCCGACGAGCACCCCGTCGACGTAGAGACGGCCGGCGTTGACCCGCTCGAGGTGGTTGATGCACCGCAGGAAGGTCGTCTTGCCCGATCCCGACGGCCCGACGAGGCACATGACCTCGCCGCGCTGGACGGTCAGATCGATGCCCTTGAGCACCGTTAGCGCACCGAAATTCTTGTGCACACCGTTCGCCCGGACCATCGGTTCGATCGATTTGGAGAGATTCGCCGTCACGCCCCGTCACCTCCTCGGTCTGGGTTGCCGATGGCCTTGGCCAGTACGCGCAGTTGCCGCGCTGTCATCGTCCGCGACGAACCCTTGGCGTAGTGCTTCTCCAAGAAGTATTGGCCGACCATCAGCACGCTGGTGATCGCGAGATACCAGGTGGAGGCGACCATCAATAAGGGCACCGGCCGGAAGTTCGCCCCCGAGATCTGCCGTGCCTGTGAGTAGAGGTCACCGGTGAACGGAACAGCAATGACCAATGACGTCGTCTTCAGCATGCTGATCAACTCGTTGCCCGTCGGCGGGATGATGACCCGCATCGCCTGCGGCAAAACAACCCGACGCATCGTCAACGGCCAGGACATACCCAGCGCCGTCGCCGCCTCGGACTGACCCTCGCCCACCGAGCTGATTCCGGCACGGACGATCTCGGCCATGTATGCGGCCTCATTGAGACCGAGGCCCAGCGCGGCGAAGAAGAAGAACGCTTGCAAGGACTGAATATCGAAATGCGCGAACTGGTGCGCAAACGGAATCCCCAGACTCAGGTGCGGGTAGATCGAGGAGAACAGTCCCCAGAACACCAGTTGCACATAGACCGGCGTGCCACGGAACACCCACAGGTACGCCCACGCGACAGACTTGAGTACAGGGTTGGCCGACAACCGCATGACGGCCAAGGCCACGCCCAACACCACGCCCAACGCCATCGCCAGGAACGTGAGTTGCAACGTGGCCCACACACCCTTGGTGATGCGCCGGTCGAACAGGTATGACCGGTAGGTCGACCATTGGAAATTGGCGTTCGTCGCGGCGCCATAGATGAACAGCACCACCAGAACCAGGATCACGAACGCCGCGATCCACCGGCCGGGCCGCCGGAGCGGGATAGCCTTGATGACGTCGGCAGCGCTGCCCGGTTGCGCCGCTCCCGACGGCTCGGGAGTCACGTTCAGCTCTTAGCGCCGTTGACTTGCGCAGTCTTGATCTCGCCCGACTGGACGCCCCACTTGGTGCAGATCTGGTCGTAGGTACCGCTGTCGATGAGGCTTTGCAGTGCCTTCATCAGCGCCTGCGACAGGGTGGAACCCTTCGGCACCGGCCATCCGTACGGCTCGGCCTCAGTGATGTCGCCGGCCTGGACGAGCTTGCCACCGCTCTGCTTGATTGCGTAGGCGGTGACCGGTGAGTCAGCCGACATCGCGTCGACCTTGCCGAGCACGACGGCGTTCGTCGCATCGTCCTGACTCGAGTACTGGACTTTCTTGATGGCCGGCTTTCCGGCGGCGACACATGCCTTGCTCCTGGCCGGCACATCGATGGTGTCCTCTGTCGTCGTGGTCTGAACCGCGACTCTCAACCCGCAGGCGTTGTCCGGGTCCACCTTCTTGCTCGCGCCGGCGGCCCACAGGATTCCGGCGCTGAAGTAGTCCGTGAAGTCCACGGTCTTCTCGCGCAACTTGTTATCGGTGAAGGAGGACATGCCCATGTCGTACGTCCCCGCAGTGATACCCGGGATAATCTTGTCGAACTCCGCTTGGCGATAGTCCGTGGTCAGGCCAAGGACCTTCGCCGTCGCGTCGAGCAGATCGACATCGAAGCCAATGACCTTTCCGCTGGGATCCAGGTACTCGTTCGGGGTATACGGCGGGTTTGTCCCGACGATCAGCTTCTTGGCCGTCTTGATCTTGGCCGGCACGAGCGAGGTCAGTGAAGTGTCCTGGCTGACGGAGTTCTTGACGGACCCGGTCGGGCCGCTGGTTTCCTTATTGCTGGCACATCCGGATAGGACGAGCGCGCCGGCCGCGGCGACGGCCGTCGCTGCGGTAAATACGCGGGAACGCTGTAACACGACGTACCTCCTAGACAGGTTCATAGGGGGCACACCCTAGTCAGACGATGTTTCCCAGGACAGCATCGGCCGATCCCGCTGGGCCAAGTCTCAGGGCAGCGCGAGCTGGCGCTTGCCGAGAGTGACGATTCCGCCGTCGGACACGTGATATCGCTGGTGGTCGAGTTCCGGCTCGACACCGATGTGCGCCCCCTCGGGAACGACGACGTCCTTGTCGAGGATCGCCCGCCGCACGACCGCCCCCCGGCCGATCTGGACGCCGTCCATGAGCACCGAACCCTCGACGTACGCGCCCGCGTGCAGGCGCACGTTGGGTGAGATGACGCTGTGCCGCACGGTTGCGCCGGCCACGATCGTGCCGGCCCCGACGATCGATTCCTGGGCGATACCGCCCTCGATGAACTTCGCCGGCGGCAACTGCGGGTGGTAGGTGTAGATCGGCCACTGCTGGTTGTAAAGGTTGAAGATCGGGTGCACGGCCACCAGGTCCATGTGCGCGTCGTAGTACGCGTCGATCGTCCCCACGTCGCGCCAGTAGCCGCGGTCGCGCTCCTCGGCGCCGGGCACGTCGTTGTCCGAGAAGTCGTACACATAGGCGTTGCCGTGCTTGACCATCTTCGGCATGATGCTCGCGCCCATGTCGTGCACCGAGCCTTCGTCCTCGGAGTCCTCCTTGAGCACGTCGAGCAGAGCCTGGGTGGTGAACACGTAGTTGCCCATCGAGGCGTAGGCCTCGTCGGGGCTGTCGGGCAGACCTGGCGGCTCGGCCGGCTTCTCGAGGAAGTCGATGATCCGCTTGTCGGGGTCGGAATTGATGACGCCGAACGCGGTGGCCTCGGTCCGCGGCACCCGCAGGCCCGCACAGGTGACCCCCGCGCCGGAGGCGATGTGCTGGGCGACCATCTGGCGCGGGTCCATCCGGTACACGTGATCGGCACCGAAGACCACGATGTAGTCGGGCTTGTCGTCGTAGATGAGGTTGGACGACTGCAGGATCGCGTCGGCACTGCCGGTGTACCAGCGCGGGCCGAGGCGCTGCTGCGCCGGCACCGGGGTGATGTAGTTGCCGATCACCGTGGACATCCGCCACGTCTGGGTGATGTGCCGGTCAAGGGAATGGGACTTGTACTGGGTGAGCACGCAGATGCGCAGGTAGCCGGCATTGACCAAGTTCGAGAGCACGAAGTCAATCAACCGGTAGTTGCCGCCGAACGGCACCGCTGGCTTGGCCCGGTCGGCGGTCAATGGCCACAGCCGTTTGCCCTCACCACCGGCAAGGACCATGCCGAGGACCCGCGGCTCCCGTGCCATGCCCTAACCCTAGCCGTCTCACGGACCACGTACAGCCGATCTTGCGGCGGGCTAAGGTCTGCTTCATGCGCGTTGCCGTGCTGAGCCGTGAATACCCCCCGGAGGTATATGGAGGGGCGGGGGTGCATGTGGAGTTCCTGGTGCGTGAGCTGCGCCGGATCGTCGACGTCGACGTGCACTGCTTCGGTGGCAGCCGTCCCGAGGCCGGGGTGCGCTCTTACGCGCCGCCCGTGGAACTGCTGTCGGCCAACGCCGCGTTGCAGACTCTCGGCGTCGATCTCGAGATCGCTGCCGCGGTGGGCGGGGCGGACGTGCTGCACTCGCACACCTGGTACGCGAACCTGGCCGGCGTCCTGGGCGCGCAGCTGCACGGCGTGCCGCACGTGCTCTCGGCGCACTCGCTCGAGCCGCAGCGGCCGTGGAAGGCCGAGCAGTTGGGCGGCGGCTACCGGATCTCGTCCTGGGCCGAGCGGCAGGCCTACGAGACGGCCGACGCCATCGTCGCCGTGTCCTACGGGATGCGGGCCGACGTGCTGGCCGCCTATCCGTTCGTCGACCCGGCGCGGGTGCACGTCATCCACAACGGGATCGACACACAGCTGTACGCGCCGGTCGCCTCGGACGACGTGCTGGCGCACTACGGCGTCGACCCGACCCGGCCGTTCGTGCTGTTCGTCGGCCGGGTCACCCGGCAGAAGGGGCTCGGACACCTGCTCGCGGCCGCCGCACGCTTCGACCCGGCCATTCAGCTGGTGCTGTGTGCCGGCGCGCCGGACACTCCCGAGATCGCGGCCGAGACCGAGGCCGCCGTCGACCGGTTGGCCGCGACCCGCTCCGGCGTGGTGTGGATCCGCGAGATGCTCGCCCGCCCGGAGCTCACCCAGCTGCTCACCCACGCCAGCGTGTTCGTCTGCCCGTCGGTGTACGAGCCGCTGGGCATCGTCAACCTCGAGGCGATGGCGTGCGAGACGGCGGTCGTGGCCAGTGCGATCGGCGGCATCCCCGAGGTCGTCGCCGACGGGCTCACCGGGCTGCTCGTGCCGCGTGCCGCCGTGACCGACGAGGAGTTCCAGCTGGGCCTGGCCGAAGCCGTCAACGCCCTGTGCGGCGACCCGTCCCGCGCCGCCGCCATGGGCAAGGCCGGCCGCGAGCGCGCCGTCCACGAATTCGGCTGGGACACCATCGCCCACCGCACCGTCGAGCTCTACGAATCCCTGCTCTAATCCCTGCTTTGCACCTTTCAGCGCCCCGAATCGGCCTGATTTGGGGCGCTGAAAGGTGCAAAGCGGGGTTAGCGGAGCCAGGGCAGGACGGCTAGGGCTGTTTGGGTGTCTGGCTCTACCTCGGTGAAGCCGCCGTCGTGGACTACTGGCGCACCCTCGCGGAGTGCTGTTGCCCACTGGGCGGGCGTCGCGTTCCGCACGGCCAGCTCGAAGCCGTCCGCGCGCCATGACTCCCGGTCGGCTGCGGACGAGGCGCGCCAGCCGAGTTGGGCGGCGTGGGCGGCCTGCGCCATGGCCTTGCCGGCGGTCAGCTCCACGTGCGGCGAGAGCAGGACGAGCGGCGTGCCGGCGGGCGGCTCGGGTGGCGGATCGGCGTCGGTCAGCTCGGTGCCGCCGACCTGCAGGCGGGCCAGCTCCGGTGGCC
>JAOPWD010000216.1 GCA_025965875.1 Pseudonocardiales bacterium | reverse complement strand
TGCATTGCTCGCCGCTGCCCGATCACCCGCGCCAGCAAATACGAGACGCCGCAATCGGGGGTGAGCCCCACCGCCGCGTAGGCCATGACGAACCTGGTCGACCGCGCGGCGATGGCGAGGTCCGCATTGAGGACGAACGAAAGTCCTGCACCCGCTACCGCGCCGTGCACCCCGACGACGACCGGTTTGGGCAGCTCGCCGAGCTCACGCAATGCCCCCTCGGTGAGCAGCGCGGTGTCGTAGAGCCGGGCGGCCGCGTCGTCCGAGCCGACGAACGAGTCGAGGTCACCACCGACGCAAAACCGCGGCCCCGAGCCGGCGACCACCACGCACCGGACCGCGTCGTCGCGGGCGGCATCAACCGCGTCGTGCAGGCCGACGGCCGCGGCCAGGTCGAGGGCGTTGGACGCCTCAGGGCGGTCGAGCACGATCCGCGCGACGCCGTCGGCGACGCTGTGGCGAACGCGCACCGGCACTTCGGCCCTCGTCGAGAGCTGGGTCATTTGCCCGACTCGAGCCAGGCGGGCGGCGAGCCCGGCTTGCGCCGCAGTTCTGAGCGAGCCAGGGAGCGGATGTGTACCTCGTCCGGACCGTCAAAGATCCGCATCGCCCGGTGCCACGCATAGGACTTGGCCAGCGGCAGATCGTCGCTGACTCCGGCCCCGCCATGGATCTGGATCGCGCGGTCGATGACCAGAGTGGCCACAGTCGGTGCGACGATCTTGATCGCCGCGATCTCGGTTCCTGCCGCCTTGGCACCGTGTCGGTCGATCATCCAGGCCGCCTTGAGGGTAAGCAGCCGCGCCTGCTCGATCTCCAGCCGGGACTGCGCGATCGCATTCTGGACGAGACCCTGATCGGCCAGCGGCGCGCCGAACGCAATTCGGGTCTGGGCTCGCTCGATCATCATGCTCAGGGCGCGATCGGCCGCTCCGATGGCCCGCATGCAGTGGTGGATGCGGCCCGGCCCCAACCGGGCCTGGGCGATCCGGAAGCCGTCACCCTCCTCGGCGAGCAGATTGGCCGCGGGCACGCGGACGCTCTGCAGTTCGATCTCGGCATGGCCGTGCTGGTCCTGCCGCCCGAACACCGGCAGCGATCGTCGGACCGTCACGCCGGGAGTGTCGATCGGCACCAAGATCATCGACTGCTTTCGGTGCTTTGGGGCGTCCGGGTCGGTCTTGCCCATGACGATCAAGATGCGGCAGCGCGGATCGTTCGCCCCGCTGGCCCACCACTTGAGCCCGTCGACGACGTAGTCGTCACCGTCGCGGCGGATCCGGCACTCGATGTTGCTGGCGTCGCTGCTGGCCACCGCAGGCTCCGTCATCAGGAACGACGACCGGATCACGCCGTCGAGCAGCGGCTCGAGCCATTCCTTGCGCTGTTCCTCGGTCCCGAACAGGTGCAGCGTCTCCATGTTCCCGGTGTCCGGGGCCTGGCAGTTGATCGCCTCCGGCATGATCTCGGTCGACCAACCGGAGATCTCGGCGAGGGACGCGTACTCCACGTTGTTCAGCCCCGACAGCGCGGGCAGGAACAGATTCCACAGGCCGCGCTCGCGTGCGCTGCGTTTCAGCGTCTCTACGACCGGGGGCACGGTGTGGTCGTGCGGACCGGCTGCCTCCCGGTAAGCGTCGTAGTCCGCCTCAGCGGGGAGCACTTCGGCGACCAGGAAGTCCCACATCGACTGCGCTAGCTCCTCGGCCCGCGGGCTCAGCGAGAAGTCCATGACATCTCCTCCTTCAACGCGATCACATCGCGAGCCCGCCGTCGACCGGCAGCACCACGCCGGTGATGTAGCCCGCCTCGTCCGATGCTAGGAAGCCGACCGCCGAGCACATCTCGCTCGGCGCACCGAACCGGCCCAGCGGAATGGAGGCTTCGATCGCGCCACGGCGATCTTCGGGAATGCTATCGACCATCCGGGTCTCCGCATTCGGCGAGATCGCGTTGACTGTGACCCCGAAGCGCGCCAACTCCTTGGCCACCGTCTTGGTGAACCCGATGATCCCGGCCTTCGCCGTCGCGTAGTTGGCCTGGCCGGGATTGCCGTGCAGCCCGGTGTAGGACGTCACGTTGATGACGCGCCCGGAGCCCTGCTCGCGAAACGTGGGGACGCACTCGCGGGTGAACCGGAACGTGCCGCCGGCGTGCACGCCGAGGACCAAATCCCAGTCGTCGTCGTCGATCCGCCACACGACGTTGTCGCGGAGCACCCCCGCGTTGTTGACCAGCACGTCGATGCGACCGGTTGACGCCAGCGCTGCGGAGAGGGCGGCCTTGGCTGTCTCTGTGGTCGAGACGTCCCCGGCCACGGCGATGGCGCCGGTCTTGTCGGCCACGAGGTTGAGCCGTTCGGCGTCGATGTCGACGGCCACGACGTCCGCGCCGGCGTCGCGGAAGAACGCCACCAGCTCCGCGCCGATCCCCTGCGCCGCCCCCGTGACGATCGCGGTACGGCCGGAGAAGTCGAAGGTCAGCGTGCTCACAGAGTTCCTTTCGTCGGTGCCAGCGGGCCGGCGCGGAACGAGCGAATGAAGTCCACATTACCTTGTCAATCGAGCGCTTGACAGACAGAATGTCCTGGCCGACGGAAGTGACCGGTCGGCAACTCGGTCTACTACCGTGGTCTGCCCGCGGTAGGGAGGTGAAAATGCCCGACCAGCCTTGGCTCGCGCTGTATCCC
>JAOPWD010000212.1 GCA_025965875.1 Pseudonocardiales bacterium | reverse complement strand
ACGTGCCCGCCCGGCCGGAACACAAGCAGGTGGTCGGCATGGTCGGCACCCTCGACGTGACTAAGCGTTCCGCTGGCCGTTCCATCAGCGAACACGAACGTCTCGTCAGGGTGTGCCTGCACGACGTCGAACGACACCGCAAGCCGGAGCCGGCCGGACCGAACACCCGCGAACACCGAAGCGGCTGTAGCCGGAAGCGGGACAGCGGCCCGGCTCACAACGAGGTTGGCCAAGACGGCTTCCAGGACCGGCGCGGAGCAGCTCGCCCGGCCGAGCTCGGCCAGGACCGTGGTCGCCGCGGCGAGGCCGCCGTCACTCGCATCGGAGCAAAACTCGGCCACCCCCAGCTCGGCCAACTGGAGATAAACTTTGTCCACCTGCGCTGGATCGCCAGCCGCCGCGTACGACCAGTCGCGCGCCAACAGCCCCCGTACGGCGTCGCGCAGCGCCTCTTGTTCGGCTGCGCCGAATTGGCTTCCAGATTCGATTACACCGTTCATTCGAAACCTCTTATCGGTTAGGCCGCCGGCGGGCTCAGGTGAGCCGGGCGAGCATTTCTGAGGAATACGGCTTGATGTCGGCGAGATGACCGGCACGGACGGCGTTGCACCACTCCGGATTGCCGACCATCAGCCGGCCGACGGCCACTAGATCGAATTCGCCGCGATCGAACATGGCCGGTATACGTTCGAGGCTGGCTACCTCGGCGGCGGCGCCGGCCGCAAAGCCGGCCTGACGCAGATCGAGGGCCAAACCGACCGATCCCACTATGATCGCGGGCTTGCCGGTCACCTTTCGGGTCCAGCCGGCCAGGGTCCGGTCACTGCCGTCGAACTCGGGCTGCCAATAGCGGCGCTGGGAGGGGTGGAAGATGTCCACGCCTGCATCGCAGAGCGGGCTGAGGACCTGTTCGAGCTCCTCGGGAGTTGTGGCCAGCTGAGCCGTGTAGTCCTGCTGCTTCCACTGCGAGAAGCGGAAGATGATCGGAAAGTCGGGCGTGGTCATCCGGCGGCACTCGGCCACGATGTCGGCGGCGAACTGCGATCGCCGTCCGAGGGTGCCGCCGTAACGATCGTCGCGCCGATTCGTGCCGGCCCACAGAAATTGATCGATCAGATACCCGTGGGCGCCTTGCAATTCGATCCCGTCGAATCCGAGCTCGTGGGCGTCGTGGGCCGCCGCGCCGAACGCGGTCACGACGGCCTCGATGTCGTCGATCGACATCGGGTCGCAGATCTTCTCATCGGAATTCAACCAGCCAGAAGGACTAACATCCTGCCGGGCTCCGTAGCCGTGCTTGACGCCATGGGCGTGCCATTTGCGCAGCAGCCCGGCATGCCACAGCTGCGGCACAATCCGCGCACCCCCGGCGTGGACGGAGTCGACGACCTGCTTCCATCCTGGCAACGCGTCACCCTCGAAGCGGGGAATGTTGCTGTCGTTCGACGCCGCCGGATGCCCCACCGAAGTTCCCTCGGTGATGATGAGGCCGACCCCGCCCTGGGCCCGGCGACCGTAGTAGGTCGCGACCTCGGTAGTCGGCCGCCCGTCAGGGGATTCGCACCGAGTCATCGGCGCCATAACGAAGCGGTTGCGCACCGACAACCCGGCGATCTGCGCCGGCTCGAACAGCGTGTCCAGCGTGCTGGACCTGTCAATGGTTACTTCGGACATCTTTGTAGTCCCTTCTGACCGAGGGCCTGACCGGCCGCGAGCTTGCTCATGGGCGTTGGGACGTTCCCGACGCGCCGGAGATCCGCCGCACCGCTGCGGCGAATTCCGCGCTGCCGATCAACGTCGCCTGGGCATTGCTCGCTGCCGACCACTCGCGATCGATGGTCGAGTCCAGGCCACGCTGTAAGCCGTCCTTAGCCTGGGCGTAGGCACGGGCCGGCATAGCGGCAAGCTCAGAGGCCAGCGCGACAGCCCGGTCGCGCAGCTGGTCGGGCTCGACCAGCTCGGTCGCCAACCCGAACTGCACCGCCTCGCGCCCAGAGATGCCACGTCCACGCAGCACCATCTCGTTGGCTCGGGCCAGACCCACCAGCCGGGGCAGCAGATACATCCCGCCGAGGGCCGGTAGCAGCCCGACCTTGATCCACGATTCCTGCAACGTCGCGCGTTCGGTGACGACCCGGAAGTCGCAAGCCAACGCCAGCTCGCAGCCGACGGTGACCGCTGCGCCGTCGATGGCAGCCACCGTCGGCTTGGTCGAACGGAAGATCCGGCGAACGGCGCCCTGGAATGGGCCGTAGATCTGATCGGTCACGGTGCCGGCCGGCAGGGTCGTGAGCTGTTCGAGAAACGCGAAGTCGGCGCCGGCGCAGAAGTGCCGCCCGTCGGCGGCGAACACGATCGCCCGTACCTCGGTGGCGGCGATCAGCTCGTCCACCGCCTGGCAGATCTCCTGCAGAGTCTCCGTACGCAAGGCGTTGTGCGCTGCGACGTTGTCGAGTACGAGCAGACCGACATCGCCGCGCCGTTCGGTGTGCAGATAGTTGTACGCCATGTTCGCCGGCCTATCGCCCGGTGAATCGGGGCTGGCGACGTTCCGCGAAGGCCTTGGTCGCCTCCGTGTGGTCCGCGAGGTCAGCCGAGACCATCTCCAGTGCCCACGAGGCCTCGAGGAT
>JAOPWD010000193.1 GCA_025965875.1 Pseudonocardiales bacterium | reverse complement strand
GATGCATGGCTTGCCGGGAGCGTGGCGCGAGGTGATGTTGTTGTGGGCGATAACGACGGAGCCGCGCAGCACCGGATTCAATTCTCCCTTCTCGGCCCGCTGCAGGTGTCTCGGGATGGAACCCCCGCAAGTTTGGGCGGCGCTCAGCAGCGGGCGGTGCTCGCCTTCCTGCTTTCGGAGCGGGAACGCGCGATCTCTGTGGACGAGATTGCGGATGCGCTGTGGGGAGAACGGCCACCACCCGGATATGCGGCAACGATTCAGACTTATGTATTTCACCTCCGCGAGGTGCTGGAACCCCATCGAGCCAAGGGTGAACCGCCGGCCGTACTGGTCACCGAACCGGGCGGATATCGCCTGAAGGTCGATCCCGGAGCGGTTGATGCAGCAGAGTTCGAGTCCCTGATCGAGTCTGGCGAGAGCTTCGTTGATCGGGGAATGCCGGCCGAGGGCGCGGCAGACCTGCATCGCGCCCTCTCGCTGTGGCGTGGACCGGTGCTGGCCGATCTCGCTGGTTATGACTTCGTCGCCCGGCTCGGTACCCGTTTGGATGAGCTGCGCTTAGGGGCGACTGAATCGCGGATCGAGGCGGAATTGGCGCTCGGACGCCACGGGTCGATGATCGCCGAGCTCAACTCGTTGGCGGACTCGCATCCGCTGCGCGAGCACCTGCAGGCGCAATGGATCTTGGCGTTGTACCGCGCCGGGCGGCAGGCGGACGCCTTGGCGGCGTTTCGGTGTGTTCGCGGGCGGCTGATGGGTGAGCTTGCGGTCGAGCCTGGCCCGGAGCTGACCCACCTTCATCAATCGATGCTCAATCGGGATGCCAGGCTGCTGCTTGACCATCCAGCCCGGCCCGGGGCGCCGGAGGCCAAGCAGCCGAACGACCGCGCGGTGCCGCCACCGGTGCATAGGGTGTCGACGCGCTTGGCCGCGATGTCCGTGGTCGGCGCCGTCGTTGTCGCAGCGGCAGCCGTGTACGCGGTGCGCCACACGCGGCCATCCAGCCTGAGGTCGTTGCCTGCGAACAGCGTGGTTCGGATCGCCTCGGACGGGTCGTTTCATGACGCGGTCACCGTCGGCGTCAGTCCGGACGGGGTCGCCCTGGCGCAGGGAGCAGCCTGGGTGGCCAATACCGGCGCCGGCACAGTGTCGAAGATCGATCTGAAGAGACACATCGTCGTCCGAGAAACATCTGTCGGGGCCGCCCCGCAGGCACTCGCGGTATCCGGCTCGCACCTTTGGGTGGTGAACAGCGGGGCGGCGAGCGTGTCGCAGCTGAGCCTGAAGACCAGTCAGGTCACCGACACCGTTCGAGTCGGGAATCTGCCAGGCGCCATCGCAGTCGGTGCGAATGGAATCTGGGTGGTCAACACCAACGACGACACCGTCGTCCGGATCGACCCGATCACGGCAAAGCCGGACCCCCCTATCGCTGTCGGGTTCCGCCCCGAGGGGATTGCTGTCGACGCCAACACGGTCTGGGTCTCGAACAGCGGCGACGGAACAGTGTCGCCGATTGACGCGCAATCGCGCGTCGCGGGCAGCTCGATCCCTGTCGGCGCCGGGCCTGCCGGCATCGTCGTGTCCCACGGCTCCGTGTGGGTGGCCAACTCGTTGAGTCAGACCGTCAGCCGCATCGACGCTACGAGCCGGCAGGTCGTGACAACGGTCCGAGTAGGCGACGGACCACATTCGGTCACCGCTGTGCGTAACCGGCTGTGGGTGTCGAACGAGTTCGATGGCACCGTTACCATGATCGACCCCGGCGGTGCGGGTCACGCGGTCAAGCGGATCGCAACCGGCTCATCCGTCCGCGGAGTGGCCAGCGACGGCAGGTCGGCCTACGTGACTACTCGTGCATTGGTGGGAGCGGGACACGCTGGCGGCACCCTCCACATCACCACCGAGCACTTGCCTAGCGAAAACGGCATCGACCCGTCGCGCGCCGATGACGCATACGTGTTCAACGCCTTCTCATTGGTCTACGACGGTTTGGTCGGGCTACGACGGACCGGGGGTGGGGCAGGTCTGACCCTGGTGCCGGACCTCGCGCTCGATCTGCCGCGGCCCACGCACGGCGGGCGGACGTACACGTTCAGGTTGCGTAGGGGCATCAACTACTCGAACGGCGCCGAGGTCAAGCCCGGTGACTTCAAACTCGGTCTGCAGCAGGAATTGACCATCAGTGACGTCCCCGACCTGCTCGCAAATATCGTCGGAGCGCCAGGCTGTATTCGCGTCAAGACAGTCTGCGACCTGTCCAAAGGTGTGGTCACCAATGACAACACCTTCGAGATCACGTTCCATCTCCGCGACCCGGATCCCGATTTCCTCTACAAACTGACTGAACCGTTGTTTGCCACACCAGCCGGTGACCCAGGCAGGCGCGCGACGACGCCTCGCCCAGCGACCGGTCCGTACGTCATCGGCGAGTATCGAAGCAAGACGAAGTTCACGCTGATACGCAATCCACAGTTCCATCCGTGGTCCTTCGCAGCGCAGCCCGAGGGCTATCCGGATGAGATCGAATGGACGGTTGAGCCTGACGTCACCCACGCAGTCCAGAACGTTCTAGCTGGGATCGCCGACGCGGACGCACGAGCCCCGTTTGCCGCCGATTACGCCGACTTCCTACGAGCCAATCCCGACCACTTCCATTCGGACTTCACCGCGGCGACAAGCTTTCTGTTCCTCAACACACGCGTTGCCCCGTTCAACAACGCAGATGCGCGGAAGGCGATCAACTTCGCCGTCGACCGAAACACGATCGTTGACTTGGTCGGTGGCGAGTCGGTCGCTGCGCCAACATGCCAGATCCTCCCGCCCAACTTCCCCGGCTACCGCCGATATTGCCCGTACACGGCCAATGCCAGCCCGGACGGCATTTACCACGGGCCGGACTTCGCCGCAGCCACGGCCTTGGTCGACCGCTCAGGCACTCGCGGCACGCCCGTTACCGTTGATTCGTACTTTTATGACCCGCCGGCCATAGCCACCGCAAAGTACGTCGCGGACGTGCTCACCCGACTGGGATACAAAGCCCATTTCGCCCCATCCTTTGACGACAGATACTTCACCAGCGACAATCCCGGGCAGATCGGAACCCTGCTGTGGTTGATGGACTACCCCGCGCCCACGAATTTCCTCGGGACGCTGTCCTGCACCTCGGGCTTTCCTGGCCGATATTGCAACCGGTCCGCAGACAATCTGTTCATGCGTGCTCTCGATACGCAGCGCACCGACCCGGCGCGTGCTAACACCGAGTGGGCGACACTCGACCGGACACTAACCAACGATGCGGCCTGGCTCAGCTTGTACAACCTGAAGTCCACCATCGTGCTCTCGGATAGGGTTGGTAACTACCTGTCCAATCCGAAGAACGGCCCGCTCTACGGACAAATGTGGGTCGTCAACTGACCTAAGTCCTTGGCCCGTCAGACGGGTCATCGCGGTGCCACTGTCCCGGCGGCCGTCCGCCCTCGTGTGGGCTCCGCCAGCGGGGATGTGCGCCCGCCCAGCCCAGCTCGATGAGCCGCTCGACATCGGGTGTCGCCAGGTTCAGGTGCAGGCTGCCGTCGTCATGCGGGTGGATGTGTCCCCATTCGCCACCGAACAGGTCCGGCAGGGCTCATTCGCTCCGCCGGGCAATTCGCCTTCACAGGAAATAGCGTCTAGAGTAATTACTTAACAGGAACCATACATGACCGATGTCGTCGGTCAATGACCTCCACTCGAGGGCATCCGGAGGATCGATGATCGATGACGGCGCGCTGAGCACCGAGCGCGCGGTCCCAGCGTCGGCCGTTCCTGCACCGGTCTCGTGGGCTGCTCAGTGGCTGTGGTTGGTCGTTCTCATCGGTGGCAGCGCCGCGAGCGCGGCGTACTTCGCGGCGCCGAGTCCCGGTTGGCGCGAGTTTGCGTATCTGGGCATCGGACTTGCTTCCACGGGGTGTGTGCTGCTTGGCATCAGGCTGCATCGCCCGGCTCATCGCGCCGCTTGGAGACTGCTTGCCGGCGGCAACCTGTGCTTCGTACTCGGTGACGGAGTCTTCGCCGTGTACGAGTTCTTCCTGCACCGAGAGCCGCCCGTCCCGTCCGTGGCTGACTCGCTCTACCTGGCCGGCTACCCGCTGGTTATCGCCGGAATCATTTGTCTCGGTCGAGGCAAGAAACACGGCGGCGCGCGCGAGCGGACCGCCGACGCCGCGATCGTATCCGTCGCCGCGCTGGCACTGTCGTGGCGCCTGTTGATGGAGTCATTCGTCGACGACACGTCGGTGACCGGGCTCGGCAGGCTGATCACGATGGCCTACCCGATGATGGACGTCGGCATCGTCTTCATAGTCGTCAGTTCGGTGATCTACGGCAGTAGCAGGCACACGGCCCACCGGCTGGTCGCGTTAGCCATGGTGGCCATGTTGGCCTCCGACTTCGGGTACGACCTGCTCGTGTTGCGCGGCACCTATACCGACGGCAATCTCGTGGACGCCGGCTGGCTGGTCAGCTACGTGCTGATAGCTGCGGCGGCGCTGCACCCGTCGATGGCCGTAGCCGCTCGCCAACAGCGGGCCGCCTCGTCACGGAGCTGGGTGCCAACCGTCGTGGTAGCGGGACTCACCGCACCGGCGATCATGCTGGAAGGGGCATTGACGCACACTGCTGATCCGGATATCCCGTTCTTCTCCAGTGTCTCCGCTGCCCTGTTCGCGCTGATCGTGCTTCGGGGCTCCTGGCTGCTTAGGCGGGTCGGCGACCAGAACCGGGAGCTCGAACGACGCACCGAGTTGTTGGAACATTCGCTATCGGTTCGCGACACGCTGGAGGGCGACCTGCGCCACCAGGCTTTCCACGACCCGTTGACCGGCCTGCCCAACCGTGCCCTGCTCTACGACCGGATCGAGCAAGCCCTGGCCGCGACGAACCGCTCCGGCAACTCGGTGGCGGTGTGTGTCTGCGACCTCGACCAGTTCAAGTCCATCAACGACGGTTTCGGACATGCTGTCGGCGACCACGTATTGGTCACGGTCGCCAAGCGACTCCGCTCGGTCATGCGGCCCGGTGACACCATCGCTCGGCTGGGCAGCGACGAGTTCGCGGTGCTGTTGGACGTGGTAGCCCACCCTGGCGTCCCTGCGATCGCCGCCGAGCGCATGCTCGCTGTGCTGCGCGAGCCAATCCAGGTGGCCCACCACACCGTGCGCATCTCGGCCAGCATCGGTATCGCGTTCAGTGACGCGAGTCGAACCGACACACCCACCGGCATCCTCGCCGACGCCGACGCGGCAATGTACGCGGCAAAGGCTGCCGGCCGCGACGGCCATCGAACCTTCGAGCGCGCGATGCGGACGCGCATCACCAACCGGGTTGAGATGACGAACGCATTCCGGACAGCAGTGCAATCCGATCAGTTCATCCTCGAATACCAACCGGACTTCGTCCTGCGCAGTGGACGACTCCACGGGTTCGAAGCGTTGATCCGCTGGGACCACCCGACGTTGGGACGGCTCAGTCCGAACGACTTCATCCCGCTTGCCGAGGAGACCGGATTCATCGTCCCTCTCGGCCGGTGGGTACTGGAGACTGCATGCGCCGCGGCGAGCACCTGGGCCGCGCAGCATGGCGGTGCCCTCACGATCGCGGTGAACCTCTCGGCGAGGCAGCTACAAGATCCCCAGCTTGTCGACGATGTCCGTTCGGTGTTGTCCGTCACCGGACTGCCGCCGACCCAGTTGGTACTTGAAATCACCGAGAGCGCGCTGATGACCGACCCCGCCGGCGCTACCACCAAACTCGCTGCGTTACGCGCGCTCGGCGTCCGGATCGCCATCGACGACTTCGGCACCGGGCACTCGTCGCTGAGCTACCTGCGGCAGTTCCGGGTGGACATCCTCAAGGTCGACAAGTCGTTCGTCGATCTGCTGGCGAACCCGGCGAGCGAGGGGACGGCCCTCGTGACCACGATCCTGCAGCTGGCCCACGACCTTGGGCTGACCACGATCGCCGAAGGCATCGAACACGTCGTCCAACGTCAGGCGCTTACCGAACTCGGCTGCGACCAGGCACAGGGCGACCTGCTTTCTCCTCCGTTGACCGCCGACAGCGCACGCCGGCTGACAGAGGCGGCCAGGCTGCTGCCCTGCCCTGCGCTGCCGCGTAGCTACCTCGGTCTGACGTCGAACCTCACCCGCTGATGTTGCCCCCTGTAGCCGAGTCGTTACCCAGCGTGACGGGACGCATTTGCGACTGAGCGCGGACATTGCGCATGACGCCCGGGAACTCACGAGGCGCAGTGCGCCGTGTCAGGTTGCGGTTAGTTCGCCTTTGCCGGACCATTCCGCTCGACAGCATCGCATCCGGCGGAGCGTCGATTACCGCGAGAGGCAACACAACCATGCGTTCACCTCTGCCGCTTCCGTCCTCCCCTGCGCGCAGCATCGCCACCCGGCTCGCCAGGTTCGGCGCCGCCGGCTTCGCCGTGGCCTTGGTCGCAGCCCCCATCGCCCACGCTGACGCCCCGGCGCCGGGCGCGGCGGATACCGGGACGCCGCCCACCGACCCCGGCACGCCGACGGACACGGTGACCCCGACGGACACGGTGACCCCGACCGAGACGGTGACGCCGAGCGACACGGCAACGCCTACCGACGCTGCGACCCCGACCGACACTGCATCGAGCACCGATCCAGCCAGCCCGACCGACCCGCCGACCGACACCGCCCCCGACCCGAGCCCGACCAGTTCAGCGGCACCGGCCAAGGCTGGCACCGCGAAACGCGCACAGGTCAAGCCCGCCGCCGTCACCCCGGCCGCCCTCCCCATCTACGGGTACCAGAAGGTCTTCGTCGGCGTGCAGACCCAGAGCGGCGGGTACTACCCCCCGGGCACGACCACCATCGGATCGACGATCGAAATCGCCGAGACCGGCCCGGTTGCACCCACGGGCCCGCCGTTGACCTGCACGACCGTGGCGGATCCCAGCGACCCGACCGGCGTGAACAGCCGGTGCGAAGCTACGTTCGCTCCCGGTCCAGGCGACTCTCTCGTGGTCCGCCAGATCTCACCGCCACAGCCCAACCTGCGCATCGACCCGCTGCCGCAGACGGTCGGGCCATGTGTCGCGCCCGTGAACGTCGTGCCCCTGAACGTCGTGCCAAACATCGCGGGACCCAGCGCCGCGCCTGCCGCCGACCCGCCGCCCTGCGTGTCCTTTCCATTCGACATCGTCACGCTGAACTTCACCGATCCAGGCCTGCCCCCGATCGCGGTGAACGACGTCAGCACCGTCCAGACCGGCGGCTCGGTGCAGGTCCAGGTGCTGCCCAACGACACGACCAACGGGGCGCCAACCACGATCTCGGCGCTAAGCACGCCCGCGCACGGCACGGCCGCGCTTGTTGGCACCCACATCACGTACAAACCCAACGCCGGCTTCTTCGGGGTGGACGCGTTCACGTACACGATCACCACCGCGAACGGCTCGTCCACGGCCACCGTCTCGATCACCGTGACAGCGCCACCGATCGCGGTTGACGATGCGGCGAGCACCCTCGGCGGCACCGATTCCGCCGGCCGGCCGGTCACGGTCGCGGTGCTGGCGAACGACAAGGCGCAGGGCGGCACACTCTCGCTCACAGCGGTCGGGGCGGCCACGCACGGCACCGCCACGATCAACGGCACCACAATCAGCTACACACCAGCGGCCGGCTTCGCCGGTACCGACAGCTTCACCTACACGATCACCAACGGACACGGCACCTCGACGGCCACTGTGACGATCACCGTGACCGCGCCGCTTGTGGCCGATGTGGGTGGGCTGGCGAGCACTGGTGCGCCGTCCGAACAACTGCTGGGTGCAGGGTCGCTGCTCCTCGTCGCAGGCGGCGGACTCGCCCTGGCCGGGCGACGGCGGCGTAGCAACGCCTGAGTCGAGATGCGCCCGGGCGTCGGCAACTGGTGGTTCGCCCGGGTCTCGGGCGACGGCGATCACGCGCGACTGATCGCGGTGCAGTCTGATGCCCATCCGGACGGCACGCAGGTCGATCTTGATGCCGCCGAGGCGGCCGGTGGTGTGGCGGGCAGCATCTGCACTGTCGAGCTCGACGACGGCAAGGTACGCGCGCTGGTCCTCGCCGAGAGTGTGGCACCGAACGCGCCACCGCTGTGGTTTGCCGAGATCCGCGAGTCGTCGGCGCGGCCGCCGGCGACCAACCTGCTCGCGTTCAGCGGTCATGACCAACCGGCGGGTTGCCTCCTGGATGACGCCGACCTGTCCAACGTGAACCTGGGCGACGACGACCAACTCGGTGCCGTGCGCTGGTACCCGGTGAGCGGAATCGTCAATCAGGTCTACGTCGCACCGGAGTGGCGCCGGCGCGGTATCGGCACAGCTCTGATCACCGCCGCGGGTGTCCTGAGCGTTGCGCGCGACTGGTCTCGCCTGTGGGGTCAGGGGCAGCGCACCGCCCTGGGCGAGGAGTTCCGGAACAACGCGAACTGGTGGCATCGAGCCGAGGACCTGACGCACCTGGCCCCGCCGATGACACCCGCAGACACGGGCGGGTCCTGATCACCCGTCGGCGGCCGACCAGCCGGACCAGCGCTCGACGGTGATCGCGATGAACGGCCCGTCCGGCGGCGCCTCGCGGTATTGCGGATAGCGCCGCGCGAGCGCGCTGATCGCGGTACGACCGTCGTCGTCCACCCGCGCCCGCCCGTCGGCCCGCGCCCACCACAGCTGCGTCCAGTCCTCGTCGTAGTAGTCGACCAGCAGGCTCACCTGCGGGTTCTCGCTGATGTTGGCCAGGCGCCGCAACGCCCTGCTCGACTTGGGCTTCGCGTCGACGGCGGAATGGATCACCGAGCCGTCGACGGCGAAGACGATCGGCACCAGGTGCGGGCGGCCGAAGTCGTCTGCGGTGGCCAGCCGGGCCACCCGTGCGACGCCGAATCGCGCCCGCGCCCAGCCGCTGTCCATCCTCACAAGTTCGAACAATAGGGTGGAGTTATGCGATTTGGACTCTTCGTTCCCCAAGGCTGGCGCCTCGACCTGGCCGGCATCGAACCCGCTGACCACTGGCAGACCATGCTCAACGTCGCCCGAGCCGCCGACGACGGCCCGTTCGAGTCGATCTGGGTGTACGACCACTTTCACACCGTGCCGGTGCCCACCGAGGAGGCGACCCACGAGGCGTGGTCGCTGATGGCCGCCTTCGCCGCCGCTACCGACCGCGTCCGGCTCGGCCAGATGTGCACTTGCATGGGCTACCGCAACCCCGCGTATCTGGCCAAGGTCGCCACCACCGTCGACATCATCTCCGGTGGCCGCGTCGAGATGGGTATCGGCGGCGGGTGGTACGAGCACGAGTGGCGCGCCTACGGCTTCGGCTTTCCCAGCGCGGGTGAGCGGCTCGGCATGCTCGACGAGGGCGTGCAGATCATGCGGCAGCTGTGGACGACAGGTACCGCGACGCTCGACGGCAAGCACTATCAGGTCAACGGCGCGATCGGGCGCCCGCTGCCGCTGCAGGAAGGCGGTATCCCACTCTGGATCGCCGGCGGCGGCGAGAAGAAGACGCTGCGCATCGCCGCGAAGTACGCGCAGTACACCAACTTCGACGCGACGCCGGAGACGTTCAAGCACAAGTCAGAGGTGCTGGCTGCGCACTGCCGCGAGGTCGGCACCGACTTCGACACGATCGTGCGCTCGGGTAACTACAACGTCGTGATCGGCGAGACCGAGCAGGACGTGCAGGACAAGCTGGCATGGGTCCGTGCGCACTATGCGCCGTTGGTCAGCGCCGACGTCCTCGAGCGGACGTACGAGCAGTTCGCAAGCGGTCCGCTCGTCGGCACGGTCGAGCAGATCGTCGAGCGGCTCACCGAGGCGCGCGCGATGGGCATGACCTACGCGATCAACTATTTCATCGACGCCGCTTACGACCCGACGAGCGTGGACCTGTTCGCAAAGACGGTTATCCCCGCTTTGGCCGACTAGCTCACCGTTCGGCTTCGTCCTTGACGGCCGTGAACGTGGCGGCCACCGTGCGCTCCCACGGGCCGGCTACCGCATCACCCCATCGCTGTCCCGGGCCCCAGAGGTCGGTGCCCAGTTCGCCGTTGTAGGTCAGCTCGACGTGATCGTCATGGCCCGAACGCCACGCGGCGCGCTGTTCAGCTCGACCAGATCGCTGTGATGGGCGTCGCCGTGGCGCTTGCGCCGAGGCGCGGTAGGCCGTACGCGTCCTCGATCGTGCGCAGCAGCGAGTAGTGGTCGATGCGCTGCGCATAGTGGCCGGGAACGACGTGTGCACCGGCGATCATCGTGAGGATCCGGTTGACGTCGGTGAAGTCGTCCTCGTCGTTCGTGATCACCAGCAGGCTGTTGTGCTTGGGCGCCCAGGACGCGTAACTGCCGAGATGATCACGCAACCATTGGTCGGCCTGCGCCAACGTGCCGTCGTGCAGATCGTGATCGAGGTTCGGGATCACAAACGACACCGTGGGCAGATTGGCCGGATCCGACGGGAACGCAGCCATCGGCTGGTTCACCGACGCGGGCAGGTTGCTGAAGTCGACCCACGGGCCGTGTTTGCGGGCGTACTGCCCCGCGCTGCAGCCCGTAAATCCGACCGAGGGCAGGTCCTCGGAGTACCCGGCGAAGGTCAGCCCGGCATCAAGGAGCGAGCGGCCCAGGTTTCCTGTCGTGAAGGTATGCGGGCATGAATCGTCGGTGATGCCCTGCGTCGAGCCGGAGAACAGCGCGAGGTAGTTCGGCTGGCTGGGATGAGTTATCGCGAAGGACTGCGTGAAGACGGCGCCGGACTGCTCGAGCGAATTCAGGAAAGGCGCCTCGGGCCGGCCGACGATCTGGTCGTAGCTCGCGTTCTCCAGCACAGCCACGACAATGTGGTCCGGTCGTGGGATTCCGTTCGCCGCCGACGCGGACGGGGACGCGGACGCCGACGCCGATCGGGACGTGGACGGGACTGTGGACGTCGTGGCCGGCTTCGTCCGTGCCGGTTGGCAACCGGCGACACTCAGCGAGACGACAATGGCAAGGGTCAGGATCCGGGCGCGGCGCACGGTGCCAATCATTCCAAATGCTCGGGTTCAGCCGGTGCGATGAGTCGAGGCGCAGGCGAGGCAGAGGCGTGCGGCGGGGCGGGCCTCCAGACGCTCCGGACTGATCGGCGTGGCACAGATCTCGCAGCCGCCGTAGGTGCCGGCCGCGACCCGCTCGAGCGCGCTGTCGATCTCAGCCAGGGTGTGCCGCGCGGAGTCGAGCAACGCCCCTAGCTGGGCGCGCTCGAAGGCAATGGTCGAGCCTTCGGGGTCGTGCTCGTCGTCGGCGTTGGTGTCGGTCGACGCGCGCAGGACGGCTTGGAAATCGCCCGTCAGCTCCGAGATCGTGCGTTGCGTCTGCTCGCGCAGCGCATACAACGCGTCGACGGCCGGTGTGGTCATCTGACGATTCCCCCTGTCCGCGCTACCGATTCGCCCGAGCGAGTCCAGACGTCGAGCAGGAAGTCCTCCTCGATATGGCTCGCGATCTTGTTCAGGCCGGCGCCGATCGCGTTTTGCACCTCGTCAGCCGAGTGCGGGTGATCGGGGGCGTCATGGCGCCAGTGGCAGGCCACGACGACGCCGTCGAATGCCAGCCCGGCGCGGATCCGCCCGGACAACGCAGCCAGATCCTGGCAGTAGTAGCCGACCTCGCTGAGCACCACGAGATCGAACGACCCGGTCGGCCAGTCGTCCGGAATGCGCCGGCTTTCGACGCGGACATTGGGCAGTGCGGCCAACCGCTCACGCGCCAGAGCGACCGCACGATCGACGACGTCACACGCGAGGACCTCGTCACACCGGCGCGCCAGGCGTGCGGTCAGCAAACCGGTGGCGCACCCGGGCTCGAACGCCCGCCGGAACCGGTCACGTGGCAGCACCGCGCATACCAGGTCACGTTTGCGCTGTTCGTAAAAGCGATTCCGCAGACCCCATGGGTCGTCGCTGCGCGCATACAACGCTTCGAAGTAGTCGGTGTTCGCTGCCGGTGCCAGCGGCACGATGAACGTCTCGAATTCGCGCGCGAAGTGCGCGGTGACGTGCGGCGGCAGGATCGCCTCGTCGCCGGGCAGTTCCGAGAGCGGCTTGTGTTGGCTGATGTAGGCGGCGACCGCGGCCCGCTTCGCCTCGGCAGATTCCTGGTCCAACTCGACTCGGCGTAGCTCGCTCCACGGCAAGTCGGCCGAGGACGGGTCAGCCCAGTGCCAGGCCCAGATCGGGTACTGCCAGTGCGGACAGCCGCGCTGCGCCGCGGCCACCCCGGCGGCCACGGCGCTGGCCTCGTGGTCCGGATGTCGGTCGCCGCTCCACGGAGTCACCAGCAACGTGCTCGCGTCGAGGCGCTCCGTCAGCACGTCGACGATCACCCTGCCGTGCGCTGCGAGTCCGCCGTCAGGCAGGCCGAGGAACGTGAGCGGCGCGGCCGGTGCCAGCGCCGTGACCGCTGCGTCCGCCTCGGCACGGCGGAGCCTGGCCAGCGCGGCCGGTCGGTGGGTCTGCGAACCGGGGTGCGAGGCCTCTCCGTCGGTAGCGACGATCACCTCGACGGGTAGGCCCGATCGCGCCGCCGCGGCGATCAGCCCGCCGGCACCGAGCGTCTCGTCGTCGGGGTGCGCGGCCAGCACGACGAGCCGCGCGACGCCGGACGGCAGCTCGACGACCCGGCAGGCAGACAGCCGCTGGCTGGCCAACCATGCCTGTTCCGGGGTGCCTTCGGTGCGGTGGTCGAAGAGCAGCGTCATGGCCCGCCCCCGGACAGGAGTTTGCCGAGGGTGGCCAGATCGCGCTCCGCATGATGCTGACGGATGTAGATCTGCAGGTCGGCCACCCGGCGGGCGTGCTCTTCGTCGAACGCAAGCGGCGCGGGGCCGAGGGCGTGCGCGACATGGGCTAGAACCCGCTCGGCCGCGTCGACCACGACCGATCGGACCCGCAGCGCGAGCAACTCCCCCGCGCGCCCGTCGCGGGTGTCCGCATCGTCGACGGCGCGAGCGGCCTCGAGCAAGCCCGCCGCTGCACCGTACATCGCCACGTCCGCAGCGCCGACATGCATCGAGAGCAGGCCGTCGGGTTCCCGGCCGGCGGCGGCAGCGCGCAGGGTGTGCGCCAACGCGTGCGCCCCGCCGTACCAGCAGGCGGCCACACCCAGTCCACCCCACGCGAACCCGGCACGGGTCAGGTACCAGCTAGGGCGGCCGACCGGGTAGGCCGGCGTTGCCGCGAAGTGCACCGGACCACTAGGCACGTTGCGTAGTCCACGGGCGGCCCAGCCGGATGGCGGGTCGGCATGCACGGACGGTTCATGCAGGTCCACTGCGAACAGCCGACGTTGCGCCCCGGCATGCGCGGTGACCAGTGCGTGATCGAGGAC
>JAOPWD010000188.1 GCA_025965875.1 Pseudonocardiales bacterium | reverse complement strand
TATGCCGTCACGTTCGTCACGGACGCCACCACGACCTCCGCGATACCCCATCCCGACGCGCCCACCGAGCAGACCGTGGCCGAACTGTTGGCCGATCCCCGCACGATGAGCGCTGCCGATGTCATCGAGCGAACGGAACGGGTCCTGGCGGCACGTGAGTTCGCCACGATCGCCACCACGGACGAGATGGTCGGCCTGGCCGGCGCTGTGGCACGATGACCGGATCGTGACTGCCGTCGTTTTCCTGCTCGTCCCCGGCCTGCACCTGCTCGACCTCGCCGGGCCCGCGCAGGTGTTCTCGACCGCGGGCGGGATGGGTCTGGACTACCAACTTGGCTACGTGGCCGAGCAGCCGACGGTGCCCACCGCGCAGGGACTTCCGGTGCGGGCCGACCTGGACTGGCCTGCCCTCGGCCCGCAGGATCTGGTCGTGGTGCCGGGCTGGAGCGGTGACCGCCTGGCCGGCAGTGCACCACTTCGCTCGGACACGCTGGACGCCCTCGCGGCCCACCACGCCCGCGGCGGGACGGTCGCGAGCGTCTGTGCGGGAGCTGATGCGCTGGGCCGGGCGGGACTGCTCGACGGCCGGCGCTGCACCACCCACCACGAGCACCAGGACGAACTCGCGCGCCGCTACCCGCGCGCCCATGTGGCGCGCGACGTGCTGTTCACCGAGGACGACCGAGTGGTGACGTCGGCCGGCATCGCCAGTGGCATCGACCTGGCGCTGCACCTGGTGGCGTCGCGACACGGGAGCGCCGTGGCGGCACGCGTGGCCCGCTCCATGGTTGTGTACGCCCGGCGCAACGGCGACGCCCAGCAGGTGAGCACGATGCTGCGGCACCGAGCCCACCTGAGTGACGGAGTGCACCGGGTACAGAACCTCATCGACACCGGCTTCGACCGGCCGATGCGCCTCGCCGACCTGGCGGCGCGGGCCGGAGTCAGCGAGCGCACGTTGACCCGGGTGTTCACCCGCGCCACCGGCCTGACCCCGTTGCGCTACCAGCAGGCGCTGCGGCTGGAGGTGGCCGAGCAACTGATCGGCCAGGGCATGAGTATCGAATCCGCCGCCCGCCGGGTGGGTTTCGAGGATGCCCGGATGCTGCGCCGGCTACGGGCCAGATAACCCGTGGCCCCGCTTGGGAGGATGGCGGCGTGTCTTCCGACCTCTGGTACGCCCTGCCCGTCCTGACCGGCCGCTTGATCCGGCTCGAACCGCTTGCCCTCGAACACGCGCCCGGCTACCTGGCCGCCGCAGGCACTGGCGACGACGCCGACGAGGTGTTCCGCTGGATGTACCCGACGGCCCCGCAGACAGTCGCGGATGCGCGAGCCGACATCCTCGCCGCCCTGAGGGCCCGGGCGGGGTCCGACCGGTTCGCCTATGCGCAGTTCGACGTCGCCACCGGAGAGTTCGCCGGCACGTCGTCGTACTACGAGGTCAACCCGGGCGTCCGCACGCTGGGTATCGGACACACCTGGCTGGGCAAACGATGGTGGCGCACGGGCCACAACACCGAGTCGAAGCTGCTCATGCTCACGCACGCGTTCGACACCCTCGGCGCCGCGCGCGTCGTCTGGCACACCGACGTGCACAACGTCCGCTCGCAGGACGCCATCGCCCGGCTCGGCGCCACCCGGGAGGGCGAGCTCCGCAAACACCGCATCCGGCGCGACGGCTCGTGGCGCACGACGGTGCAGTACTCGATGACCGACGACGACTGGCCGGAGGTCCGCGACCGGCTGATCGACCGCCTCGCCGCCGGCTGATCTTCCTGCACGTGATGGATCTTCCTGCACGTGGTAGATCTTCCTGCACGTGGTGGACCTCCTGCACGTGGTGCGTCATAACGCCGCACACGCAGGAAGATCCCACGGCGGGCCGCCGTCGCCCGCGATCTTCCTGCACGTGGTGCGTCATAACGCCGCACACGCAGGAAGATCGGAATGGCCGCAGCCGTATCCCGCGATCTTCCTGCGCATATTGCGCGTCACCGTTCCACGCGCAGGAAGATCGGATCCACGCGCAGGAAGATCGGAACGACAAGCGATCGACAGGCAGAAGCACGTTGTCGGTGGCGCCAGGCAAACTGGAGGGGTGAATCGCTTCTCCCCCGCCACCCAGGACTGGCTCGACGGCGCCTTCGCGGCACCGACGGCAGCCCAACTCGGCGCGTGGGACGCGATCGCGGGCGGCGAGCACACCCTCGTCGTGGCGCCCACCGGATCGGGCAAGACGCTGGCCGCATTCCTGTCCTCGATCGATCGGCTTGCCGCACTGCCCATCCCCGACGATCCGCTGCGCCGCTGCCGGGTGCTCTACATCAGCCCGCTCAAGGCCCTGGCCGTCGACGTGGAGCGCAACCTTCGCTCCCCGCTGGCCGGTATCGGGCAGTCCGCCGCGCGTCTCGGACTGCCCGTCCCCGACGTCACCGTCGCGATGCGCTCGGGCGACACCCCGGCCGACGAGCGCCGCGCCTTCGCCCGCCGGCCCGCCGACATCCTCATCACCACTCCCGAATCGCTGTTCCTGTTGCTCACGTCCGCCGCTCGCGAGGCGTTGCGGGGCATCGACACCGTGATCATCGACGAAGTACATGCCGTCTGCGCCACCAAACGGGGCGCTCACCTGGCGCTGTCGTTGGAACGCCTCGACCAGTTGCTCGACGCGCCGGCCCAGCGCATCGGCCTCTCGGCCACGGTCCGCCCGGTCGACGAGGTGGCCACCTTCCTGGCCGGCGGCCGGCCCGTCGCCGTCGTACAGCCACCCCCGACGAAAACCTTCGACCTGCAAGTGGTCGTACCGATCGAGGACATGTCCAATCTTGGCGAGCCGATCGACGACCTGAGCGGCCCCGCGTCCAGCGCCCAGCGCCGGTCGTCCATCTGGCCGCACGTCGAGGAGCGGGTGCTCGACCTGATCGAGGCGCACCGTTCGACGATCGTGTTCGCCAATTCCCGGCGCCTGGCCGAGCGGCTCACCGCCCGACTGAACGAACTGGCCACCGAACGGGCCGGGGCAGCACCGCCGCCCCCTACCGGCCGGACCCCCGCCGAGCTGATGGCGCAGTCCGATGCCGGGCGACCCGCCGGCGACATCGTGGTGGCCCGCGCCCACCACGGTTCGGTGTCGCGCGAACAGCGGGCCCTGGTCGAGGAGGCACTCAAGGCCGGTCAACTGCCCGCCGTCGTGGCGACGTCATCGCTCGAACTCGGCATCGACATGGGCGCGGTGGACCTCGTCGTCCAGGTCGAGTCCCCGCCGTCGGTGGCCTCCGGGCTGCAGCGGGTCGGGCGGGCCGGTCACCAGGTCGGTGCCGTGTCGCGTGGCGTGATCTTCCCCAAGTTCCGCGGCGACCTGCTCGAATGCGCTGTCGTGGCCGAGCGGATGCGCGACGGAGCCATCGAGTCGATGCGCTACCCACGCAATCCCCTGGATGTGCTGGCTCAGCAGATCGTCGCGATGGTCGCCCTCGACACGTTCACCGTCGACGAGGTGGACGAGATCGTGCGCCGCGCCGCCCCATTCGCCGGCCTGCCCCGCTCCGCCCTCGAGGCAGTGCTCGACATGCTCGCCGGGCGCTACCCGTCCGACGCGTTCGCCGAGCTGCGCCCCCGGCTCAACTGGGACCGCGTCACCGGCGAGCTGACCGCCCGCGGCAGCGCCCAGCGTCTGGCTGTCACCAGCGGCGGCACGATCCCCGACCGCGGCCTGTTCGGGGTCTTCCTCGCGAGCGCCGACGGTCCGGGCCGCCGCGTCGGTGAGCTCGACGAGGAGATGGTCTACGAATCGCGCGTCGGCGACGTGTTCCTGCTCGGCTCCTCGTCCTGGCGCATCCAGGACATCACGCACGACCGGGTGCTGGTGACGCCCGCGCCCGGTGAGATGGGACGGATGCCGTTCTGGAAGGGCGATTCCCCGGGGCGGCCCATCGAGCTGGGCCGCGCCCTGGGAGCGTTCCTGCGCGAGGTCGCGGCCGCTGATCCCGAGACCGGCGCGGCCCGGGCCCGCGCGGCCGGCCTGGACGACTGGGGCACCGCGAACCTGCTCGCCTACCTCGCCGAGCAGCGTGCGGCCACCGGACACCTTCCCGACGACCGCACCGTGCTCGTCGAACGCTTCCGCGACGAGCTGGGCGACTGGCGCCTGGTCGTGCACTCGCCGTTCGGCGCGACGGTGAACGCGCCGTGGGCGCTGGCCATGGGGGCGCGGCTGCGCGAGCGCTACGGACTCGACGTCGCCTCCATGCACTCCGACGACGGCATCGTGCTGCGGCTGCCCGACACCGACGCCGAGGCACCGGGCGGTGAACTCGCCGTGTTCGACCCCGATGAGATCGAGGCAATCGTCACGGCCGAGGTCGGCGGTTCGGCCCTGTTCGCCTCGCGCTTTCGCGAGTGCGCCGCCCGGTCCCTGCTGCTGCCCAAGCGCGACCCGCGCCGCCGGGCACCGCTGTGGCAGCAACGGCAGCGCGCCAACCAGCTGCTCCAGGTAGCCCGCGAGTACGGCGACTTCCCGGTCGTGCTCGAGGCGATGCGGGAGTGCCTGCAGGACGTCTACGACGTGCCTGGGCTGGTGGAGCTGATGCGCGACCTGGCAGCCCGCCGGATCCGGCTGGTCGACGTCGAGACCCCCGCCGCGTCGCCCTTCGCCCGCTCGCTGCTGTTCGGCTATGTCGGCATGTTCGTCTACGACGGCGATGCGCCGCTGGCCGAGCGGCGTGCCCAGGCGCTGTCGCTCGACTCGGCCATGCTGGCCGAACTGCTCGGCGCCACCGAACTGCGTGAGCTGCTCGACCCCGACAGCATCGCAGCTGTCGAGGCCGAGCTCACCCGCCTGGCCGAGGACCGGCACGCCCAGGGCCCCGACTCGGTGCACGATCTGCTGCGCGGGGTGGGTGACCTGACCACGGTCGAAGCGATCGCCCGGGGCGCCACGGCGAGCGATCTGGCCGAGCTCGAGGCGGCCCGCCGTGCGATCCGGGTCCGCATCGCCGGCGACGAGCGCTGGCTCGCGATCGAGGACGCCGGCCGGCTCCGCGATGCACTCGGTGCGGCCCTCCCGGTCGGCGTGCCCGAGGCGTTCACCGAACCCGTACGCGACCCCATGGGCGACCTGGTCGGGCGCTACGCCCGTACCCACGGCCCGTTCCAGGCGCAGGACGTCGCCATCCGGCTGGGCCTGGGCGTCGCCGTAGTCGGCGCGGCGCTGGCCCGTCTGACGGCGGCCGGCCGGGTGCTGCAGGGTGAGTTCCGCCCGGGCGGGGTCGGGCTGGAATGGTGCGACGCCGAGGTGCTGCGCACGATCCGGCGGCGGTCGCTGGCCGCGCTGCGTCGTGAGGTCGAGCCGGTGCCGGCCGAGGCGCTGGCCCGGTTCATCCCGTCGTGGCAAGGGGTCGGGGCCCGTGCCATCCGCGGCGTCGACGGGCTGATGCGCGTCGTCGAGCAGCTGGCGGGGGTGCCGCTGCCGGCCAGCGCACTCGAGTCGCTCGTGCTGCCCAGCCGCGTCGCCGACTACTCCCCCGCCCTGCTCGATGAACTGACGCTGTCGGGTGAGGTGCTGTGGACCGGTGCCGGCGCCCTGACCGGCAACGACGGCTGGGTCGTGCTGGCCCCGGCCGAGCTGGCCCCCCTGCTCCTGCAGCCCGACGACCACGACGGCTCGATCGGCAGCGCGGACGAGGCCGACGGCGCGCTCGAACGGGTGATCCGCGCGGCACTCCCCGGTGACCAGGCCCTGTTCTACCGTGCCGTGGCCGACCGGGTCGGCCTGGTTGCGCCCACCGCGAGCGACGACGACATCACCGCTGCCATGTGGGCCCTGGTCTGGGCGGGCGCGCTGACCAACGACACCCTGGCGCCGGTGCGGGCACTGCTGGGCTCGGGCACCCGTACGGCGCACCCGCGCCGCCCCCGCGCTCCGCGTTCCCGGTACGGCCGCTACAGCGGCCTTACCGCGCCCGGCGGCGGCTCGCCCTCGGTACGTCCGAGCCCGCCGGCTATGGGCGGCCGCTGGTCGGCGACACCGGCCCGCGACAGCGACCCCACCCGCCGGGCGCTGGCCGCGGCCGACGTGCTGCTGGATCGGTACGGGCTGGTCACCCGTGGCTCGGTCGCCGGCGAACGGGTCCAGGGCGGTTTCGCGGCCGTCTATCCGGTGCTCAAGGCCGCCGAGGAATCCGGCCGGGCCCGCCGTGGCTACTTCGTCGACGGACTCGGTGCGGCGCAGTTCGCGTTGCCCGGAGCGGTCGATAGGCTGCGCGCAGAGGCCCGCCCGTCCGATCTCCGCGAGCCGGCCCCGACGCTCGTGCTCGCCGCCACCGACCCGGCCAATCCCTACGGCGCTGCTCTGGCGTGGCCCGTGGCACCGCCCGTCGAGGGGGCTCGTCGTGGCCACCAGGCGGCCCGCAAGTCCGGCGCCCTGGTTGTCCTGGTCGACGGCAGTTGCGCGATCTACGTCGAGCGCGGTGGGCGCACCCTGCTCTCCTTCACAGACGACGTCACCGTGTTACAGCCGGCCGCCGACGCGCTCGCCCTGGCCGTCCGCGACGGTGCGCTCGGCAAGCTGCAGGTCGAACGCGCTGACGGCGCACCGATCGTCTCCTCGCCGCTAGGCGACGCGCTCGAGGCCGCCGGTTTCCGCCCGACGCCCCGGGGGCTGCGGCTACGCGCGTGAGGGCGTCATGCACTGACGACCACCCGGTGCGCACTGCGCAAACGCAACGCCAAGCCCACCTCACCCGCCCCGTGAATCAAGAACGAGATCCCGGCGATCAGCGCCACGGTAAACACCGCGACGCCCGGACTGCTGACCATGATCACGGCGGCAGCGATGCTGAGAACGCCGAGCACCCCCCACAACAGCCGACCGGCCACGCCCAGTATCGCGGCGCTGATTTCGACCACGCCGTTCACGAAGAACCACAGGGCGCAGCCGAGCAGGATCGCGAACACCCCCGCGCCCGGGTGCACCAGGCAGATGACCGCCGCAACCAGGGCGAGCAGGCCGAGCACGATCATCAGGACCGAGCGCACCGAGGCGCCGATCGCGAGCAGCGCCGCGCCGGAGATCAGCAGGAAGATCCCGAGCAGGACCGCCAGCACCAGCACCGTGGCGCCCGGCCAGATCAGGGCGGCCAAGCCGGCGATGATGTTGAGGACGCCGATGACCAGGAGCCGGCGCCAGAACCCGGTAACGGTTTCTACGAGCACTCTCAAACCGCGGTCGCTCACATCCACCACCACAATCCGCCTCTCGCGAGACCATAGGCACATGCCAGAGGGCGACACAGTATGGCTGAGCGCGCGACGGCTGAACCAGGGCCTGTCAGGGCTATTGCTCACGGTTTTCGACCTGCGGGTGCCTGAGCTGGCTACCGTCGACCTGCGCGGCACGGCTGTCACCGAGGTGGTCGCGCGCGGCAAGCACCTGCTGATTCGTCTCGACGACGGGCACACGTTGCACAGTCACCTGAGGATGGATGGCTCCTGGTACCTGAGCCGAGCCGGGCAACGCCCTCGCAGACATCCGGACCATATGATCCGGGCCCAGCTGGGCAACGCCGAGTGGCTGGCCACCGGGTATCGGGTCCACGATCTACGACTCGTCGCCACCAGCGCCGAGGCCGAGCTCGTCGGCCACCTCGGTCCCGACCTGCTCGGACCGGACTGGGACCTCGACGTCGCCGTGCGCCGATTGCTGCGCGAGCCGGCGACGGCGATCGCCGAGGCATTGCTCCAGCAGAACAATCTGGCCGGTATCGGCAACCTGTACAAGTGCGAGGTGCTCTTCGTTGAGCGCGTGCACCCCTGGACGCCTGTTGGTAACGTGCGCGACCTGCCCCGGCTGGTGACCACTGCGCAGCGGCTGATGCGCGCCAATCGCGACCACCCGGAGCAGTCGACCACCGGCTTGTTGGCCCGCGGCCAGCAGCACTGGGTCTATCTGCGGGCCGGCGAGGCGTGCCTGCGGTGCCGAACCCCGATCCGGCGCGCCGACCAGGGCGAGCCCCCGCGGCAGCGCAGCACGTACTGGTGCCCGACCTGCCAGCCGGACCTGGGTTGATTCAGCCCTGCTCGGGATCGGCCCGCTTGGTGGTGTCGACCACGGGAGCCGCCGCCGGGCCAGTCGCCGGAGCATCGATCGCCGGTGCGGCCGCACCGCCGGTGACGGCCGGCTTGTCCGCCTCGAGTGACGCACGGATCTCGTCGAGCCGGGCGGCACCCTGCAGGTTCACCGTCGCGCGCTGGATCTCCATCGTCCGGGCCGCGACTGAATCCTGCGCGAGGTCGGCCTGTCCGAGGGCCGTGGCGTAGCGCTTCTCGATCTTGTCGCGGACCTCGGCCAGCGATGGCACGTTGGACGGCGCTGCCATCTCGCTCATCTGCTGCAACGACTTCGAGACCGTCTCCTGCATCTTGGCCTGCTCCAGCTGAGTCAACAGCTTGGTCCGCTCGGCCAGCTGCTGCTGCAGCACGGCGGCGTTGTTCTGCACGGACTCGCGAGCCTGGGCGGCAGCCTGCAGCGACTGGTCATGCAGCTTCTTGAGGTCCTCGACCGAGGACTCTGCGTTGACGAGCTGGTTGGCCAGCGCCTGCGCGGTTTCTTCGAACTGCTGCGCCTTGGTCGGATCGCCGTCGGCCCGCGCCTTGTCGGCCAGCACGAGTGCCTGCTTGGCCTGGGCCTGCAACGTCTCGATCTGGCCCAACTGCCGGTTGAGCTGCATCTCCAACTGACGTTGGTTGCCGATGACCGCCGCGGCCTGCTGGGTCAGCTGCTGGTGCTGGTGCTGTGCCTCCTGGATCGCCTGCTGGATCTGGATCTTCGGGTCGGCCTTCTCGTCGACCTTCGCGCCGAACCAGGCCGACATGTACTTCCACGCCTTGACGACGGGATTCGGCTTGGCCATCTGGTGCCCTCCAGGCAGGTCGGGGTCGGCAAGCACCGACCGCGTGACCACTTCATCGTCTCAGACGCTCGCCCGACGCGCAGGGTTGGCAGGGTCGGCGCTCAGGCAGGCTGGGCCGCGCGGGAGACCGGACTCGCCGGCTGGGCCGCATCCCCCGGGGACGCGGCGGGCAGGCCACCGAGCACGACAGCGAGGTCGGCCGCGATCGAGGCCGGACTGCCAGGGGTGATGAGGAAGGACGCCAGCCAGCGCAGCACCGTGTCGGTGCCCCTACGGTGCTCGGCGCCGAGCAGGGCCGCCACGCCCGCATGTGCGCTGCGCCAACCCTCGGCGCTGGAATCGATGCAGCCGAGTACGGCAAGGGTGCCCGGCTCGATGCGGGCGAGGGTGCGCAACGCCGGGTGGCGCGAGATCGCGTTGGCGGCGCCCCCGAGTGCATCGGCCAACGGCCGGCCGGAAAATTCGTCGACGAGCTTCGCGACCTCGGCCGCGAGCAATGCTGAGAGCACCGCCTCGCGGGTGCGGAAGTGGTTGTAGAGGGTCGCCTTGGCCACGCCCGCCGCCGCGGCCACCTGTGCCATGGTGATCTTCGTTGCGTTGACCTCGACGCTACGGAGCGCGCCGTCGAGCAACGCCACCCGCGTGCGGTTCATCGCGTTGCCCGCGCGCGATCGCGTCCCTGCCACGCGGACGGGGGCAGCCGAGGCGATGGCCGGGGCCACCGTTGTCGGCCGGAACAGCGTGTCGAACAGCGGGTCTCGGGGGCTCATGCCCGGCCTCGCTCGCAGCATTCGGTCATGGATCGAAAGTTACCCCGCCGGGGCGGGCTCGCGGGGATGACGCGCAGCCCGATCGCCGGGCTGTGACCGGTAGGACAGCTGGCGTGGCTCAGGCGGCCACGGTCGGCAGCGCACGGACCTTGGGGCCGATCGTCTCGCCGCCGGGGGCGACGCTGATGCGAGCCGATCCGGTTCCGGGCATCGCGGCCATCCGGCCACCGGCGAGCAGCTTCTCCTCGCGGCGCAGGGTGGTGCTGACCTCCCAGAACAGCTCGGACAGCTCGACATCGAGCGCTCCGCAGATGGCGGCGAGCAGTTCCGAGGAGGGTTCCTTCTGGCCACGCTCGACCTCGGACAGGTAGCCGAGGCTGACGCGCGCGCTCGAGGAGACCTCACGCAGGGTGCGGCGCTGGCGTAGGCGCAGGCCGCGGAGGGTTTCACCCACCACTTGGCGAAGCACTGGCATCGGGAGGACCCCCTGTTCGGGTACGGCTAGTTCAGTGCGAGCATCGTCAGTCTTTGTCAAAGGTACCGGGCGAGCACGTCGATCGAGCGGCGAGGCAACTGACGTCCGCTCTCAGCGAACGTAACGATCGGCGCGTCAGTTCAATTCCGTGAGCAACAGGTCCAGGCAGACTTGGACCGCCTCGGCGCGAATCGCCGCGCGTTCGCCGGACAGTCGGTGCTCACGCACAACCTCGCCACGCGGCCCCGCAACGGCGGCGAACACCGTCCCGACCGGCTTGCCGTCCTGCATATCCGGACCGGCCACACCAGTGACCCCTACCCCGAAGGTCGCGCCGAGTCGGGTGCGCGCGCCCCGAGCCAGGGCGAGGGCCACCTCGGGATCGACCGCACCCCGTTGCGCCAGGAGTGCCTCGCTGACGCCGGCCAGCGCGGACTTCAGATCGGTGGCATAGACGACCAGGCCGCCGCGGACAGTGGCACTTGCCCCCGCGGTCTCGGTGAGCGCCGCGCAGAGCAGGCCACCGGTGAGTGATTCGGCGACCGCCACCGTCGCTGCGATCGCGCCCAGCCGTGCATGCACGTCGGCGGGGGTGCTCATGCGGTGATGCGGGTGGCCCGCCCCGTGCGGCGCAGCCGAAGTGCGCGAGCGACATAGTCCACACCTGTCGCGAGCGCGACGACGATAGCGGCAATCATGAACACCCAGGCGACGGCGTGCAGCCAGCCCGAGAGCGGCAACACGAACAGGCCGATCGCGACACCCTGCAGCAGGGTCTTGACCTTCCCGCCGCGGCTGGCCGCGATCACGCCATGGCGGATCACCCAGAACCGCAGGATCGTGACGCCGACCTCGCGCACGAGGATCACCACCGTCACCCACCACGGCAGGTCGTGCAGTAGTGACAACCCGACCAGCGCCGCGCCGACCAGCGCCTTGTCGGCGATCGGGTCGGCCAGCTTGCCGAATTCCGTCACCAGATTGCGCTTGCGCGCGATGTCGCCGTCGAAGCGGTCAGTGATCGAGGCGACGGCGAACACGGCCCAGGCCCAGATCCGCCACTCGGTGTCGTGACCGCCGTTGTGAAACAGCGCGGCGATGAACACCGGGACGAGCAGCAACCGGAACACGGTCAGGCCGTTCGCGATATTCCACGCCGACGCTGTACTCGGCGGGTCGGCGATCGGGTCTGCCGTGACCGGCGGCGTTTTCACCATGGCGCACCGTTGACCTCGGCGACCAGGTCGACGCCCTCGGAGTCGATCACGAAGGCCGACACGAACCGGCCGCGCTGAACCGCCTCCGCGGCGCCGACCAGCCGGGTCGTTCCGTCAACGTCCGGGCCCTGGTGCGCGGCCCGGCCGACCAGTTCATCGCCGGTCTCCTCGACCAGCACCTCGACCCGGGTGCCGACCCGGTCCTCGGCGCGCTGGCTCATCAACTCCTCGGCCAGGGCCGTGACGCGTTCCACGCGCGCCGCGATCACGTCGGCGGGGAGCTTGTCATCGAACCTGGCCGCGTCGGTGCCGTCCTCGTCGGAATAGCCGAAGACACCGACGACGTCGAGCCGTGCCTCGGTCAGGAAACGCTCCAGCTCGGCGACGTCGGCCTCGGTCTCGCCCGGGAAGCCGACGATCACATTGCTGCGGGCGCCGGCGTCCGGCACGAACTCGCGCACCCGGGCCAGCAGATCGACGAATGCCTCGGTCGAGCCGAAGCGCTTCATCCGACGCAGCACGGCGGGGCTGGCGTGCTGGAAAGACAGGTCGAAGTACGGCGCCACGCCCGGGGTGGTGGCCAGTGTCTCGAGCAGCGACGGCCGCAGCTCGGCCGGCTGCAGGTAGGAGACCCGGATCCGGTCGATGCCGTCGACAGCGGCGAGGTCGGGCAACAGCTTCTCCAGGGCCCGCAGGTCACCGAGGTCCTTGCCGTAGGACGTCGAGTTCTCGCTGACGAGCACGAGCTCCCGCGCGCCCGTCCCCGCGAGCCAGCGCGCCTCGGCCAGGACGTCGGCCGGCGGCCGGGAGACGAACGAACCGCGGAAGGTCGGGATGGCGCAGAAGGTGCAGCGCCGGTCGCAGCCGGAGGCGAGCTTGAGGTAGGCCACCGGCGAGTCGTCCAGGCGGGTGCGGGTGATGCCGGTCGGCAGCCAGGCGTGGCCGGGCACCGCGACTTCGGCGACAGCGGCCGGTCGCTGTGCGGGCGCCACTGGCAGCAGGGTGCGGCGATCGCGGCGCGTGTGTGGCGTGATCGGGCGCCCGGCGGCGACGTCGTCGAGGCGGGCGGCGATGTCGGCGTAGGAGTCGAAGCCGAGCACCGCATCTGCCTCGGACAGCGACTCGGCCAGTTCGGCGCCGTAACGCTCGGCCAGGCAGCCGACTGCGACCACCTTCTTGCCGGTGTCGGCAGCGGCGAGCACGGTGTCGATCGAGTCCTTCTTGGCCGAATCGATGAAACCGCAGGTGTTGATCACGACGACGTCGGCATCATCGCCATCGGTCAGGGTCCAGCCGCCCGCGCCCAGCCGCCCGGCGAGCTCCTCGGAATCGACCTCGTTGCGTGCGCAGCCGAGGGTGACCAGGGAGACGCTGCGAGAGGGCTGTGACACGTGAGCAGGTTACCCGCGCGCCGGGGTTTGCCTCGCCGACGACGGGCGGGTGCAACACTTCGGCGCCATGAGCGCGTCGTACGAGGCATGAGCCCGTTGCCTACCCGCGACGGCTGGGCCACGTCGGCGGAGCCCGGCGACGACGTCTCGGCTTGCGCCCGCTGCCGCGCCCGACCCTCGGCGAACGTCGTCCTCGCTGGCAGTTACGCGTTCGTCAACGGCCAATCACCAGACGGCTACAGCGATCAGGGTGCCGAGTCGGAGCCGACCTCGACCATGCTGCTCGGGAGCGCAACGCTTCCGGGCCGTGCACTGCTGAGCCCCGCGGGGCTACCCCGATACGGTGCGGGCGTGACTGCTCTCATCCGTCGGGCCCGCACCAGCGACGTGCCGGTGATCAAGGCGATCGTCGACATCTACGCCGGCTCGGGCCGCAAGCTGCTGGCCAAGGAACTCGTAGCGCTCTACGAGGACGTGCAGGACTTCCGGGTGGCCGAGCTCGACGGCGCGGTGGTCGGCTGCGGTGGCCTGCACGTGCTGTGGGCCGACCTCGGCGAGGTGCGCACCCTCGCCGTGCACCCTGACCATTGCGGCGCCGGCATCGGCGCCGAAGTCCTTGACGGGCTGATCGCGGCCGCCCGCGACCTGGGGCTGACCCGGCTGTTCGCCCTCACTTTCCACACCGATTTCTTCGCCCGACACGGCTTCGCCGAGATCGAGGGCACCCCCGTCGACCCGGACACCTACGCCGCCCTGCGCCAGTCCTACGACCCGGGCGTCGCGGAGTTTCTGGCCCTGGAGTACGTCAAGCCGAACACCCTCGGAAACACCCGAATGTTGCTCAACCTGTAACCCAACTGTCCCGCGCGCCTCACGTGTCACACCGATATCGAGCATTAGCGTCGGTGATACGGAGGTGATTACTGTGACCACTGCAGATCGGATCGACCCGGTCTATCGCGCTTGGGCCCCGACTGCCGTCGTGGCCGACGAGGACAAATACCTCGGCAAGCATCGCCGTGGCGGCGCGAGAAGGCTTTCATTGCACCGCATGTTCTACACCGCACGCCACCTGAACCGAGGGCGCTGAACAATTCCTTTTCCGAGTGGTCACCTACCCGCCGAGTGGGCGGTAGTAGGTGGCCACTCGGCATGTGGTGGCCACCAGACGTGCTGAGACGTCAGAGCGCGTCGGCGTCGGATCCTTCGTAGGCGGGCTCGTCGGCGACCACCAGATCATCGGCCGTCCCGCCGTTCTTGAGCGTGTACAGCAGACCGGCCAGCTCGTCAGGCATGACCAGCACCTCGCGTGCCTTCGACCCCTCGGACGGACCGACGATGCTGCGCGACTCCATCAGGTCCATCAGCCGACCGGCCTTCGCGAAGCCCACCCGCAGCTTGCGCTGCAGCATCGACGTCGACCCGAACTGCGTCGACACCACCAACTCGACGGCCGACAGGAACAGGTCCAAGTCGTCGCCGATGTCGGCGTCGATCTCCTTCTTCTCGGCTTGCGGCGCCGTGACGTCGTCGCGGTAGGTCGGCTGCAGTTGGGTCTTGCAGTGCGAGACGATGCTGTGGATCTCGGTGTCGGTGACGAAAGCACCCTGCATCCGCGCCGCTTTGGACGCACCCATCGGCAGGAACAGCCCGTCACCCTTGCCGAGCAGCTTCTCGGCGCCGGGCTGGTCGAGGATGACCCGCGAGTCCGCGAGCGACGAGGTCTTGAAGCTCAACCGCGACGGCACGTTGGCCTTGATCAGGCCCGTGACCACGTCGACCGACGGCCGCTGGGTGGCGATCACCAAATGGATGCCGGCAGCGCGTGCGAGCTGGGTGATGCGCACGATCGAGTCCTCGACGTCGCGCGGGGCGATCATCATCAGGTCCGACAGCTCGTCCACGATCACCAGCAAGTACGGGTAGGAGCTGTAGACCCGCTCGGAGCCGGGCGGTGCCACGAGCTCGCCGCTTTGCACCTTGCGGTTGAACTCGTCGATGTGGCGCACGCCCGAGGACTCCATGTCCTCGTAGCGCATGTCCATCTCGCGCACGACCCAGCCGAGGGCCTCGGCGGCCTTCTTCGGGTTGGTGATCACCGGAGTCACCAGGTGCGGAATCCCTTGGTAGGCAGCGAATTCGACCCGCTTGGGGTCGATGAGCACCATGCGCACCTGGTCGGGCGTGGCGCGGGCGAGGATGGACAGAATCAGCGTGTTGATGCAGCTGGACTTGCCCGCGCCGGTCGCGCCGGCCACGAGCAGGTGCGGCATCTTCGTCAGGTTGGCGACGATGAAGCCGCCTTCGACGTCCTTGCCGAGCGCGACCAGCATCGGGTGGTGGTCGCGCTGGGCGACGGGCGAGCGCAGCACGTCGCCGATCATGACGATCTCGGGGTCGGCGTTCGGGATCTCGACCCCGACTGCGCTCTTGCCGGGGATCGGGCTGAGGATGCGCACCTCGGCGCTCTTGACCGCGTACGCGATGTTGCGGGTCAGGTTGGTGATCCGTTCGACCTTCACGCCCGGGCCCAGCTCGACCTCGTAGCGGGTGACCGTTGGGCCGCGGCTGAAGCCGGTGACCGCGCAATCGACGTCGAACTCGGAGAAGACCTGCGCCAGCGCGGCGATCACCTCGTCGTTGGCCTTGGTGTGCTCGAGGTGCGGGCTGCCGTGTGCGAGATCCTTCAACGACGGCAGGGTGTACATGCCCGCGCCGTTGTTCAGCTCGAGCTGCACCGGGCGGGTGATCGGCTCCAGGTCCTCGACGGCCGGCTTGGCCGTGCGCGGCTTGCGCGGCTTGGGACCGCGCGCGGCAGCGAGTTCAGCGGCGGCCAGCGCGACCGAGTCGTCGACGCTGGGCAGGTCGGCCGTGCTCGCGTCCGGATCTGCCAGCGGCGTGCGCAGCGAGCGGCGTTTGCGGGTCGGCGCGACAACCGGCTCCTCGACGGCATCCGCGGGAGTCGAGGCGAAGAAGTCGTGAACGAATTCACGCAGCGCGCTGATCGGCGTGGCCGTGACGACCAGGATGCCGAAGACGCCCAGCCCGAGCAGCAGCGGAACGGCGATCGCCGCGGACAGTCCGGTGGACAGCGGTCCGGCTACGGCGGTGCCGATCACGCCGCCGGCGTAGGAGCGGCCGTGCCCGGTGTGCGGCGTGCCGGCCCACAGATCGAGCAGCCCCAGTACTGACAGGGTCAAGGCTGCCGAGCCGACCAGGATGCGGCCCCGTGATTGCGGCTGCGGCTCTTGGCGCAGCAGGTGCGCGCCGATGCCGATAAGGATCAGCGGCAGCAGCCCGGCGCCGTTGCCGAGCAAGAACCGGCAGGCCGAGGTGATGGCCCGGCCAACCGGTCCAGCGGAGTCGGCCCAGACGGCCATCGCGCAGATGAAGCCGAACGCGATGAAGCCCAGCCCGGCTCCGTCGCGGCGGTGCTCCGGTTCGAGTTCGCGCGCGGTGGCCGCATTGCGGCCGACCGCGCGGGCCACCCCGCCGACGACGTGGGCGCTGCCCCGCCAGATGGCGCTGATGCCGTGGCCGAGTCCGATCAGCGGCACCGCCAGGGGTGAGCGCTGCTTCTTACGGCCACGCCCGCGTTTCGCCGCAGCCTTGCGGCTGGCGGGCGTACGGGTTCGAGTTCCGGATGCTCCTGCCACCGAGCAACCCTAACGCTGGACTCGACGGTTACGAGGGAGGTGACGCTCGTGGCGTAACCCTCGATTTCCCGCGTTGAGTGACGTATCTGCGTGATCAGAGACGGCGATTTGGGCGTCTCTCAACGTCGAGATACGTCACTCAACGCGGGCGGCGGGGTGGTGCGGGCAGTGGGTCAGAGGCCGGCGGCGGCCAGGTCCTCGCGCAGGTGGCTGATCTCATGCTCGGTGGCGTCAACCAGCGGCAGCCGGACCGGGCCGACGTCGCGGCCGCGCAGCTTAAGCCCGGCCTTGACCAGGATCGTGCCCTGGGTGCGGAAGATCCCGGTATAGATAGGCAACAACTGGCGGTGCAGGCGGGTCGCTTCGGCGACATCGCCGCGCTCGAACGCCTCGATCATCGCCTTCGTGCCCGCCCCGGAGAAGTGCGTGGACGTACCGATCACGCCCACCGCCCCGACGGACAGCAGCGGCAGCGTCGCCGCGTCGTCGCCGCTGTAGTAGGCCAGGTCGGTCTCGGCCAGGACCCGCGAGCTCCCCACCAGGTCACCCTTCGCGTCCTTCACCGCGACGATCCGCTCGTGCCCGGCTAGCTCGATCAGCGTCTCCGTCTGGATCGCGGTGCCGCTGCGGCCGGGGATGTCGTACAGCGCGACCGGCAATTCGGTGGCGTCGGCGACGGCCCGGAAGTGCGCGAGCAGGCCGGCCTGCGGCGGGCGGGAGTAGTACGGCGTCACGACGAGCAGTCCGTCGGCGCCGGCCTTGGCCGCCTGCTCGGCGAGGTGGATGGTGTGCACGGTGTCGAAGGTGCCCACGCCGGTGACGATGTGCGCGCGGTCGCCGACAGCGTCGGCCACGGCGCGCACCAGCTCAGCCTTTTCGGCGTCGCTCGTGGTCGGTGACTCACCGGTGGTGCCGTTGATGACCAGCCCGTCGTTGCCCTGCTCGTCGACAAGGTACGTGGCCAGCGCGACCGCGGCGTCGAGGTCCAGCTCACCGCTCACGCCGAACGGAGTGACCATTGCGGTGAGCAGCCGCCCGAACGGACGGCGCGGATCAGCTGCGGTCATGTCCCCAAAGTACCGTCTCAGCCCTCGCTGACCAGAGGGCTGGACGCGATCTCGGTGCCGTCGGGCAGGGTCGTGATCTCGAAGTCGGCGAATGCGTTGCCGGCCACCCGGTCGAGTTCACGCAGGCAAGCGATGGCCAGAGCGCGGATTTCGACGTCGGCGTGCTCGGACGCGCGCATGGCGATGAAGTGCCGCCAGGCGCGGTAGTTCCCGGTGACGACGATGCGGGTCTCGGTGGCGTTGGGCAGCAGCGCCCGCGCGGCCTGCCGAGCCTGCTTGCGGCGCAGCGTGGCGTGCTCGACATCGGCGAACTTCTTCTCCAGGCCTTCGAGCAGCTCGGTGTAGCCGGTGATCGCGGCCTCGGTGGCAGCCAGGAACTTGGCGTGCAACTCCGGGTCGTCGGCGATGACATCGGGCTCGACCATCGCGGCATCGCGCTCGGGGACGTAGCGCTGGGACAGCTGGGAGTAGCTGAAGTGGCGGTGCCGGATCAGCTCATGCGTGAGCGAGCGGGAAATGCCGGTGAGGTAGAAGGTCACCGACCCGTGCTCGAGCACCGACAGGTGGCCGACCTCGAGGATGTGCCGCAGGTAGCCCGCATTCGTTGCCGTCGACGGGTTGGGCTTCTTCCAGGACTGGTAGCAGGCCCGGCC
>JAOPWD010000178.1 GCA_025965875.1 Pseudonocardiales bacterium | reverse complement strand
GTCCTCGATCTGCTTGGCCGCCTGCGGCACCTCATCGAGGACGAAGGTCAGGGTCGGGGTGAAACGCACGCCGGTCTGGCGGCCGACCTCACTGCGCAGGACGCCCTTCGCCGACTCGAGTGCCATGGCCGACGCCGCGCGGTCGTTCTCGGTGCCGAACACCGTGTAGAACAGCGTCGCGTCATGCAGGTCGCCGGTGACGCGCACATCGGTGATCGTCACCATGCCAAGTCGCGGGTCCTTGACCTGCATCTCGATACCGGTGGCGACGATCTGCTTGATCCGCCCAGCCATGCGCCGGGCCCGTGCCGCGTCGGCCATCTCGTTCTCCCTTGCTTATCTGTCGGGTGGTCACTTACCTCGCGAGTGGTCCTTCGTATCTGACCACTCGGCGCACCTGACCACTCGCGCTCAGTTCAGATCCTCGTCGTCGAGCAGTCGCCGGCGAGCCGACAGCAGCTCGATCTCCGGACGGGCCGCGACGAGGCGTTCACATGCATCCAGCACCTCGACCGCGTGCGCGTGCGTCGAGGTCACGATCGCCACGGCTAGCTCCGCGCGCCGGTGCAGGGCCTGTTCGCCCGTCTCGGCGGCGCTGACCTCGAAGCGGCGCCGCAGTTCGGCCACGATGGGCCGGACCACGGCGCGCTTCTCTTTCAGCGAGTGCACGTCCCCGAGCAACACGTCGACCGCCAGCGTGCCGACGACCACGACCGTTCACCTCTCCCGCACAATCTTGTGGCGGATCCGCTGCCGGAGCAGCCGAACCGCCACAAGATCAACTCTCACCGTCAGGCGCGAGCCTTCTCGCGGAGCTCGTACGTCTCGATCACGTCATCGATCTTGATGTCGTTGAACGACCCGAGCCCGATACCGCACTCGAAGCCGTCGCGGACCTCGGTCGCGTCGTCCTTGAACCGCCGCAGCGACTCGACCGTGAGGTTCTCGGCGACAACGCTGCCGTCGCGGACCAGCCGGGCCTTGCTGTTGCGCCGGATCAGGCCGCTGCGCACCAGCGAACCCGCCACGTTGCCGATGCGGGGCACCCGGAACACCTCGCGGACCTCGGCGGTACCGAGCTGCACCTCTTCGTACTCGGGCTTGAGCATGCCCTTGAGTGCAGCCTCGATCTCGTCGATGGCCTGGTAGATGATCGAGTAGTACCGGATGTCGACGCCTTCGCGCTCGGCCGACTCACGGGCCTTGCCCTCGGGCCGGACGTTGAACCCGATGACGACAGCATCCGAGGCGATCGCCAGGTTGATGTCGTTCTCGGTGATCGCGCCGACGCCACGGCTGATGACCCGCAGCGATACCTCGTCGTTGATGCCGGACTCGGTGTCGATCTTGAGCAGCGCGTCTTCGAGCGCCTCGACCGAACCGGATACGTCACCCTTGATGATGAGGTTGAGCTGCTGGATGTCGCCCTGGGCCAGTGCCTTGTCGAGGTCGTCCAGCGACACCCGGCGGCGGTTGTTCGCCAGCTGGGCGTTTCGCTCTCGCGCCGATCGCCGGTCGGCGATCTGCCGGGCAGTGCGGTCCTCTTCGACGACGAGGAACGAGTCGCCGGCACCGGGCACGGACGTGAGTCCGAGCACCTGCACCGGACGCGCTGGTCCCGCCTCTTCGACCGGCTCGCCGTGCTCGTCGGTCATCGCCCGGACGCGACCGAACGCGTCACCGGCGACGATCGAGTCACCCTTCTTCAGCGTGCCGCGCTGCACCAGCAGCGAGGCCACCGGGCCGCGACCGCGGTCCAGCCGTGCCTCGATGATGATGCCCTGCGCGTCCTGATCGGGGTTGGCGCGAAGGTCGAGCGCCGCGTCGACGGTGAGCAGGATGCCCTCGAGCAGGTTCTCGATGTTGAGACCCGACCGAGCCGACACGTCGACGAACATCGTGTCGCCGCCGTACTCCTCGGCGACCAGCCCGTACTCGGTGAGCTGCTGGCGCACCTTGGCCGGGTTGGCGTCCTCCTTGTCGATCTTGTTCACTGCCACGACGACCGGTACCTCGGCCGCCTGGGCGTGGTTGAGTGCCTCGATCGTCTGCGGCATCACGCCGTCGTCGGCAGCGACGACCAGCACGACGACGTCGGTGGTCGACGCACCGCGCGCACGCATGGCGGTGAACGCCTCGTGGCCGGGGGTGTCGATGAAGGTGATCGCCCGGTCGACGCCCTCGTGCTCGACGTGGACCTGGTAGGCACCGATGTGCTGGGTGATGCCGCCTGCCTCGTCGCCCATGACATTCGTCTTGCGGATCGCGTCGAGCAGGCGGGTCTTGCCGTGGTCGACGTGGCCCATGACGGTGACCACGGGCGGTCGGGCGATGAGGTTCGCGTCCTCGCCCTCGTCCTCGCCGAAGGTGAGGTCGTAGGACTCGAGCAGCTCGCGGTCCTCGTCCTCAGGACTGACGACCTGAACCTGGTAGTTCAGCTCGGCACCGAGCAGCTGCAGTGTCTCTTCGTTCACCGACTGCGTGGTGGTGACCATCTCGCCGAGGTGGAACATCACCGTGACGAGCGCCGCCGGGTTGGCGTCGATCTTCTCGGCGAAGTCCGACAGCGAGGCACCGCGGGACAGCCGCAGGACCTGGCCGTTACCGCGCGGGACCTGGACACCGCCCAGCGAAGGAGCGTCGAGGTTGTCGAACTCCTGACGCCGCTGCTTCTTGCTCTTGCGGCCACGGGCCGGGCCGCCGCCCTTGCGGCCGAATGCGCCGGCTGTCGTGGCACCACGGCCACGGCTGCCGGGACCACCGGGAC
>JAOPWD010000169.1 GCA_025965875.1 Pseudonocardiales bacterium | reverse complement strand
CTACGCGATGGAGGGCGTGAACAAGGCCGTCGCCGACACCGGCGAGATCAAGGGCCACTACCTCAACGTCACCGCGGCCACGGTCGAGGAGATGTACGAGCGGGCCGAGTTCGCCAAGGAACTGGGCAGCATCGTCGTCATGATCGACCTCACGATCGGCTACTCGGCGATGCAGTCCATGGCGCACTGGGCGCGCCGCAACAGCCTGCTGCTGCACCTGCATCGTGCCGGTCATGGCACGTACACGCGGCAGAAGACGCACGGTGTCAGCTTCCGGGTGATCGCCAAGTGGTGCCGGCTGATCGGCGTCGATCACATTCATGCGGGAACTGTGGTCGGCAAGCTCGAGGGCGACCCGGCGACCACCCGCGGTTACTACGACACGCTGCGCGAGAACCACATCCCGACCGACCCGAGCAACGGCATCTACTTCGACCAGAACTGGGCGAGCATGCCTGGCTGCATGCCGGTGGCCTCGGGCGGCATCCACGCGGGGCAGATGCACCAACTGCTCGACCTGTTCGGCGACGACGTCATCCTGCAGTTCGGCGGCGGCACCATCGGCCACCCGCTCGGAATCGCCGCTGGTGCCGAAGCGAACCGCGTCGCGCTCGAGGCCGTCGTGAAGGGACGCAACGAGGGGCGTGACCTGCTCAGGGAGGGTCCTGACCTGCTGCGGGACGCGGCGAAGGTCTGCCATCCGCTGGAGGTGGCGCTGGACACCTGGGGCGACATCACCTTCGACTACACGTCGACGGACGCGCCTGACGTCGTCCCCACGACGAACGCCTGACCCGAGCCAGCAGGAGCCGACATGTTGCTGCGTCATGGAGCGTTTTCTTACCTGCCGGACCTCACCGACGAGGAGATCAGCGCCCAGGTCCGCTACGTCCTGGACAGGAACTGGCCGGTGTCGATCGAGTACACCGACGACCCGCACCCGCGCAACGTCTACTGGGAGATGTGGGGGTTGCCGATGTTCGACCTCGACGAACCCGACGGCGTGCTGAGCGAGATCAACGAATGCCGCAGGACGTTCCCGAATCACTACGTGCGGGTACTGGCCTACGACGCCAGCCTGGGCCGGCAGACCACGGGGCTGAGCTTCCTCGTCCAGCGCCCGGCGGAGGAGCCTGGCTTCCGGCTGGACCGCACCGAGGCGCAGGGCCGCGTCCAGCGGTACGCCCTGCATCCCTACTCGACCGAGGCAGTTCCCGGCAGCCGGTACACGCGCAGCGACAACGGATCGTCGTGACCTCGGGACGTCAGTCCGGCTTCTCGATGTACCGGCCCGGCGCGGAGGGGACCGCCGGCAAGACGGCTCCGGACGAGACGTCGGAGGACGAGCCGGCCGAGCCGGCCGAGGAGGTCAACACCGTTCTCGGCGCTGACGAGAAGGTGGACCTGCGCGAGGACGAAGCGAGCGCGAAGGTGCAGGCGGTGCTCGACCGTCTCGACGGCGAACTCGTCGGGCTGACCGCGGTCAAACTGCGAATCCGCGAGATCGCCGCGTTGCTGACCGTCGACCGGGCGCGGGCGCGGTTCGGACTCTCGGCCAGCAAGCCGTCGCTGCACATGAGCTTCACCGGCGCGCCGGGCACGGGTAAGACCACCGTCGCACTGCGGATGGCCGAGATCCTGCACGCGCTGGGCTACCTGCGGGTGCCGAAGGTGCACGCGGTGACCCGCGAGGACCTGGTGGGCCAGTTCATCGGCCATACCGCGCCCAAGACCAAGGAGGCCATCGCCAAAGCCGCTGGCGGCGTGCTCTTCATCGACGAGGCGTACTACCTGTTCCGGCCCGAGAACGAACGCGACTACGGGCAGGAGGCGATCGAGATCCTGCTGCAGGAGATGGAGTCCGAGCGGGGCTCGCTGGTCGTCATCTTCGCGGGCTACGAGGACCGGATGGAGACATTCTTCTCCGCCAATCCCGGGCTGAGTTCGCGGGTGGCCCACCACATCGAGTTCGAGGACTACCGCAAGTCCGAGTTGGTGGCGATCGCCGCTCTGATGCTGGACCGTGACGATTACAAGTTCACGCCGGAGGCCGAGGCGGCGTTCGAGGAGTACCTCGAGCGGCGCCTGGCCCTGCCGCGTTTTGCCAACGCCCGCAGTGTCCGTAACGCGCTAGAGCGGACGCGGCTGCGCCAGGCGAACCGGCTCGTCGCGGCTGAGGGCGCCGTGAGCCGCGGCGACCTCATTCTGATCAGCGAGGACGACGTCCGCGGCAGCCGAGTCTTCGACGAAGCGGCGGAGCCGGACGCCGAGGACAGGGTCCGCCTCTCCTGATCGGGTGATCGCGGGGGTTCCGCTGCGACGATCGCGTGCCGATCAGACGTCGGGGTAGTCCTCGCTATCGTCATCGACGGGTAGTTTCTGCTCGACGACGTCGGCCGGATCGGCCTCCAAGGGGAGCGGCCGTTCGAACTCGTCGGCAACGTCGACCTCGACCTCGGCCAGGTCGGCCGGCATGAGCTCGACCGAATCCTCAGGATCTGTCACGACGGCACCTCCTCGAAGGCGGTCGCCTTCCACGCTAGCCCGTTAACGGCGCAGCGGTCAGGAGTGGGCCGCGATCGCGGCGAGCAGCGGGTCGGCGAGGTCCGGTGTGGTGATCAGCAGGTCGGGCAGGTAGGGGTGCGCGCTGTTGTAAAGCAGCGGGGTGCCGTCGATGCGTGACGCGTGCAGGCCCGCCGCCTGCACCACGCCGACCGGTGCGGCCGAGTCCCATTCCCATTGGCCCCCGGCGTGCAGGTAGGCCACCGCGTCGCCGCGCAGTACCGCCATCGCCTTCGCGCCCGCCGAGCCCATCGGTACCAGTTCGGCGCCGATCGCTGCCGCGACGTCCGCGGCGAAGGCGGGCGGGCGGGTGTCACTGACCAGGATCACGTTGCGCTGTCGCGGTGGGGCAGGAGGCAGGGGGGCGTCGCTGGCGTAGACCACGTCCAGGGCCGGCTGGGCGACGGCGGCCGCGGTGATGCCCCGGCCCGCCTGCCACAGCGCGACGTGCACGGCCCAGTCCGAGCGTCCCGGCAGCCCGTACTCGCGGGAGCCGTCGAGCGGATCGATGATCCAGACCCGATCGCGGTGCAGTCGTGCCGATGTATCGGCCGACTCCTCCGACAACACCGCGTCATCCGGACGGTGGGTGGCGAGCTCGCGCAACAGGAAGGCATTGGACTGGGCGTCACCGCGGTCACTGAGCTCCCGGCCGCTGCCCCCGGCATCGCGGAGCCTCAGCAGCAGCTCGCCGGCCTGCGCTGCGAGCACTGCCGCCAAGCGAGCGTCGGACAGCTGCGCCGTCACGCCCCCAACCGCTCGACGAGCGCGAGCACCGCGGTGG
>JAOPWD010000167.1 GCA_025965875.1 Pseudonocardiales bacterium | reverse complement strand
CGACGGCGGCAGCGTCGTGATCGAGGCCGACGGCGACTTCACGTTCACGCCGAAGCCGGCGACGAGCTGCACCGATCATTCAGACTCTTTCACCTACACCGTCACCGACCAGAACTCCACGAAGCCGCCCGGCACCGCGGCAACGGACGCCGGAACCGTGACGATCGCGATCACTGGCTGCGTCTGGTACGTCAACAACATTGCCGGCGTCGGCTTGGGTACCTCCACGGCGCCGTTCGGCACCCTCGCCCAGGCGCAGACGGCGTCGGCCGCGGGCGACACGATCTTCCTCGAGGACGGCGACAACACGACGACCGGCTACGACGCCGGCATTGACCTCAAGGCCACCCAGCGCCTGATCGGTGAAGCTGCCGATCTCGTCGTCGGCGCCGACACGCTGCAGACCGGGGTGCCCGCCAAGCGGCCGACGATCACCGATACCAACGCGGACGTCGTCGTGCTGGCCGCGGGCAATACCGTGCGCGGCGTCGAGCTCAACCCGCAGGGCACCGGCGGCGGCATTGCGGGTGGCGCGGGCGACGCCGGCGGCACGATCGACGATGTGCGAATCATCGACACCGGTACGGCGGGTACCCAGCCTGGTCTGGAACTCAACGGCACCTCCGGCACGTTCAACGTCTCCGCTCTCACGGTCGACAACTCGGCGGCGTCGGGTCAGACGAGCGGGTCGGTCGGTGTGCTGCTAACCGCCGCAGGCACGGTGAACTTCGCCGCAACAGGAACGATTTCGATCACTACCACCGCCGCGAAAGGCCTCGACGCGAACGGCACGGACATGGGTGCGGGAAGCACCTTCGATGACATCACCGTCGCCGGATCGGCCAGCGGCGGCCTGTCGATGGTCAACACGCCCGGCACGACGACGTTCTCGAACCTCACGCTGACGACGACGTCGGGCGCGACCGGCGCGTTCGTGCTCAACAACGCCGGCAACGTCACCGTTCCGGGTGGCGGCACGTCGAACGTCAGCGCGACCGGTGGTCCGGCGATCGACGTCACCGGCGCGACAACCGGCGTGCCGTTGCCGACGGTGTCGCTCGCTTTCGACACCGTCAGCTCGACGAACAGCTCTGGCCGCGGGATCTCGCTCAACACCCTCGGCCTCGGCACGCTCAGCGCGACTGGCGGCACGCTCACCGGATTCGCCGGCATCGCCTTCTCCGTAACTGGCGGTTCGGGCACGATCACGTACGCCGGCAACATCAGCGACGGCACTGGCAACACCGCGCTCATCAGCGGCCGAACCGGAGCAATAGTCACCCTGAGCGGGACGATCACCGACGGCGCAGATGCAGGCGGCGGCATCACCGTGACCAGCAACGCCGGCGGCTCGACGCTGTTCAGTGGTTCGGCGAAGACGATCACCACGACCGGGACCAACGCCGTTTCGCTGACCTCCAATACCGGCCACGCCGTCTCGTTCACCGGCGGTGGTCTCGCCCTCACGACGACATCGGGTGTGGGTCTGAGCGCGACCGGCGGCGGCACCGTGAGCGTCACTGGCGCCAGCAACACCATCTCAGCCACCACCGCTCCCGGCCTGACGATCGACAACACGACGATCGGCGCGAGTGGCATCACGTTCCAGCGCATCTCCGTCAGCGGCGGAGCGAACGGCATCGTGCTGAATACCACCGGCTCCAGCGGCGGGCTGAGCGTGACCGGCACCGGCACCGCTGGCACCGGCGGCACGATCCAGAACACGACGTCGGACTCGATCTCGCTGACGTCCACCGGCAGCGTGCAACTCGACCGGATGATCATCGCGAACAGCGGAGAGAGCGGAATCCTGGGCTCGACCGTCAACGGTCTTGCCATGACCGGCACGAGCCTGACCAACAACGGCAACGACGCCGCTGACGACGGGATCCGGATCGCGAACCTCACCGGTGCGAACGCTTGGAGCGCGATCACGGTCTCGGGCTCTGCCCGCAACGGCGTGTTCATCGACAACACGGCCGGGACGATGAGTTCGTTGAACGTCACGGGCGCCAGCGCGTTCAACAACGCGTCGGCCGCGTTCGGCGCCAACGGGTTCCTCGTGGACATCCACGGCGCGGCCGTGCTGACGAGCGGGATGGTCGACGGTGCGACGTTCTCGGGCAATAAGCCCGCGCGCGGCATCACCGTCCAAGCTCAGGACACCGGGACGATCAGCTCGTTCACCGTGCAGAACAGCACGTTCACCAACGACGGTATCGGCGCAAGCTTCGAGCAGGCACACTCGGCCAACCACACGTTCAACTTCCTGAACAACACCATCACCGGCAGCGCACCCGGCCAAGGGGTCAACGCCTTCTCGTCCGCGACGGCGACGGGCGGAACCCTGACCGGGAAGATCTCAGGCAACAGCATCGGCACAGCCGGCGTCCTTGACTCCGGCTCGACGACCGGCATGGGCATCCGGGTGTTCGGGCAGAGCGCCACGGCGATCGTGATGACGATCTCGAACAACACCATCCGCGAGGTGCCTAACGGCCGCGGCATCGACATCACCGCGGTGGGCACTACCTCCGGGGGTGGCGGGGCTCGGTTCAAGGTCACCGGAAACACGATTGTTCGTCCGTCCGGAACGAATCAGGACATCGGTTGCGGCTTCCACGTCCCGTGCCCGCTGGCATCGATCTTCGTAACCTCAGACTCGTTCGGGGCGGCCGAGACGGTGTGCTCGGTGATCACCGGGAACACCGCTTACGACCCGACGAGCTGGCCAGTGGGCGGTGAGGCCGCCTACACGCTCGGCGAGACCTTCGACGCGGGGCACAGTTCGACCCACCAGATTGAAGGCAGCGGGGCGTCCGTAGCCACGAGCATCCTCGCCTCCAATACCGTCACGAACTCCGCCTCTGCGCCGACACAGATCGACGCGGGCGTGTCGCTCGTGCCGGTCGGCACCTGCGGCTCGTTCCCCTAGAGAGGGCAGACATGGCTGAACCTTTCTTGTCAGAGATAAGGATCATGAGCTTCGCCTTCGCGCCGAAGGGCTGGGCGCTGTGCGATGGGCAGTTGCTGCCCATCAACCAGAACCAGGCGTTGTTCTCCCTGCTCGGCACGACGTTCAGCGGAGACGGCCGGGTGAACTTCGGGCTGCCCGACCTGCGTGGTCGCACGCCCATCCACGTCGGCAGCGGACATTCCCTCGGCGAGCGTGGCGGCGAACAGGCGCACACGGTCTCGATCGCCGAGATGCCGGGCCACACCCACGTCGCCAACGCCGCGGCGAGCGACGGCTCGCTGATCATCCCGACCGGCGCGCTACTGGCCAGAGCCGCCCCGGCGAATCCCTACGTCGCACCGGGCAACCCCGTGGCGATGAACCCTGCCTCAGTCACGAACGTCGGCGGGTCCCAGGCGCACCTCAATATGCAGCCCTTCTTGGCGCTGAGCTTCTGCATCGCCCTGCAAGGCATCTTCCCGAGCCAGAACTGAGGTCGAATCATGGCTCAGCCATACGTTGGAGAAGTTCGAATGTTCGCCGGGAACTTCGCACCGGCCGGGTGGATGTTCTGCGAGGGCCAACTGCTGCCGATCAGCGAGAACGAGACGCTGTTCCAGCTCGTCGGCACGACGTACGGAGGCGACGGTCAGTCGACGTTCGCACTGCCCGACCTGCGTGGCCGGCTGCCGATCCATCAGGGCAACGGCTTCATCCTGGCCGAGACCGGCGGCGCCGAGGCGATCACGCTGACCGTCCAGCAGATCCCCATCCACAGCCATCCGCTCATCGCGTCCAGCGGCATCGGCAACACCGCCAACCCGCACGACGGCGTGCTGGCGGAGTCGTCGGTCGTGTCGATGTACCAGTCGGGCAACCCGGCGTCGGCGATGGCGGCGCAAGCGATCGGTTCGACCGGCGGATCGCAGCCGCACACGAACGTCCAGCCGTACCTCTGCGTGGATTTCATCATCTCGCTGTTCGGAATCTTCCCCTCGCAGACGTAGGAGTGACATGGCCGACCCGTTCGTAGCCGAGATCCGGATCTTCCCCTTCAACTTCGCGCCCAAGGGCTGGGCGTTCTGCGACGGCCAGCTCATGCCGCTGTCGCAGAACACCGCGCTGTTCTCGCTACTCGGGACGACCTACGGTGGCGACGGCAAGTCCAACTTCGCGCTCCCCGACCTCCAGGGCAACGCGCCCATGCATCCCGGTCAGGGAGCCGGCCTGTCGCTGCATGACCTCGGTGAGACGGGCGGCAGTCAGACAGTGACTTTGCTGGAGTCTGAGATCCCCTCACACCCGCACACACTCGTGAGTAACAGCTCCGTTGGGAACCGCACCGCTCCGGCGAACAACGCGCTCGCCCGCGTGACGGGCGCCACGCCGTACGCGCCGGCTGGTTCGCCCCCGGCGTCCTTGGCTCCGCAGGCGCTCGCGCCGACGGGCGGCGACCAGCCGCACAACAACATGCAGCCCTACCTCACCCTTTGCTTCAATATCGCCCTGCAGGGTGTCTTCCCGCCGCGGACATAGCCATCGCCATGTATCCAGCCGACCCCACCATTGCCGACCAGGTCATCCTGCGAACGGCCACCGACGACGACCGGGACTTCCTGGTCAGCGTGTACGCGTCGACGCGGGACGAGGAGTTGTCGCTGGTCGACTGGGCCGAAGGGCACCGCGAGGCCTTCGTACGGATGCAGTTCGACGCCCAGGATCAGCAGTACCGGCAGCTCAACCCGGCCGG
>JAOPWD010000166.1 GCA_025965875.1 Pseudonocardiales bacterium | reverse complement strand
CTGGCGTCGTAGGGGCGCCGCTTGACAGAATCCATAGTTGGTTCCATAGTCATAGAACGAATATAGGCTACTGGAACAGATTAGCCGTCGAACCAGTGCCAACAACACCCCATCGCGTATCTCGGAGGGCGTCATGCCGGATTCCGGCAACAAGACAGGTCCAGCCGCAGTGCTCACCCGGTTGCAGGACGCGACCAACGCGCACGACATCGAGGCGATCGTCGCCTGTTTCGCTCCGGACTACCGCAACGACACACCCGTGCACCCGGCGCGCGGTTTCGTCGGTAACGAACAGGTGCGCCTCAATTGGACGCAGATCCTCGCTGCGATACCGGACCTCGCGGCCACGGTCGTGGCCTGCGCTGTCTCCGACGAGACGGTGTGGAGCGAATGGGAGCAGCGCGGCACCCGGCCCGACGGCAGCGCGCATCTGATGCGCGGCGTCATCGTCTTCACCGTCGGCGACGGGCTGATCACGTCGGCCCGGTTCTTCCTCGAACCGGTCGATGACGGCGACGCCGGAGTCGACGCGGCAGTGCGGCGCCAGGTCACGCCTGGCTCGGCGCCGTGACTGCCCGCGTGCTCGTGGCCGGGGGCACGGGCCGGCTGGGCACCCTCGTCGTCGGACAGCTGACCGCTCGCGGCGTCGGCGTGCGGGTGCTGACGCGTGACCCGCAGCGTGCGGCACATCTTGCCGGGGACGACGTCGAGGTCATCACCGGCGATGTACGCGACCCGGCCAGCACTACGGCCGCCGCAGCCGGTGTCGACGTCGTGGTCTGCGCCGTGCACGGCTTCGCCGGGCCGGGCGGGGGCTCACCCGCGACGATCGACAGGGACGGCAACGTTCACCTGATCGAGGCCGCCCGAGCCGCCGGAGCCGACGTTGTGCTCATGTCCGGGGTGGGTGCTGCATCGGACAGCCCGTTGGAACTGTTCCGCATGAAGTACGCGGCGGAGATCGCCCTGGCCGCCAGCGGGGTGCCTGCGACCATCGTGCGGGCGAGCGCCTTCGTGGAGTTGTGGCTCGACCTGTTCACCACTACGGCCGGGCGATCGAACCGTCCACTGGTCTTTGGCCGCGGCCAGAACCCGATCAACTTCGTCTCGGTCCGCGACGTCGCCGCCCTCGTCGATCACGTCGTCACCGCGCCGGAGACCCGAGGCCAGACGTTGCAGATCGGCGGCCCGGCCAACCTCACCATGACCGACCTGGCCCGGATGGTCATCGCGGGCCGCGGCGGATCGAGGGAGCCGCGGCACGTGCCGCGCGGCGCCCTACGCGTCATGGCGGCCACCGTCGGGCGGCTGCGGCCCGAACTGGGCAGACAGGCCCGAGCCGCACTCGCGATGGACCGCTACGACATGACGTTCGACGCCGAGCTCGGCGCCGACGCGGTACGGACCCGGTTTGCCGACCTGCCTCGCACGTCGCCGGCCGCGGTCCTCCAGAACCGTCACTCACTCAATCACCTAGCTCCGGAGAGACCGTCATGACCCAGCTTCATCGGCGCGCCACCGCTCTGGCCGCCTCGGGCGCGGCCGCCAGCTTGCTGCTCGCCGCGTGCAGCAGCTCGTCACCCACGCAGGCCAAGACAGCTGCTGCAGTCGCCGCGCGAAACACCGCCAGTTCGCCGGTTGCGGACCCGACCAGCGCCAGCGGCACGCCGCTCGGCGCGACGTCTCCGGCGGCTCCGACCGCAGGGGTGGACGTGTGCGCACTGGTCACCGAGCAAGAGGCAGGAACCGCGCTGGGGACAGATCCCGGCCCGGGTGAGGTCGTGCCGGGGGCGCGCGGCGCGAGTTCGTGCCTGTACGGCCAGCTGCCCGCCATGGTTACCGTGAATCTCGTTCCCTCTCGCGGCCAGGTCGACTACGACCAGTTGCGGGCGCAAGCGAAGCCTGGGCAGCTGTTCGATGTGTCGGGTGTGGGCGACGCCGCGTTCCGGGTATCCAGCGGCCGGGCGGCCAGCGTCGACTTCTACAAGGGCGATACGTTCGTCGCCGTCGCTGTCATCACCGGCCAAGCCGGCGCGCCGCCGGGCGCTCAAGCCTTAACCCTGGCCAAAGCGGCCGCGGGCCGAATCTGAGGTCTGGCCACGACGCATTCGCTTTGTCGTTGTGAATCCCTTATGTCGCAAGGCTCGGTGCGGCCGTGGACCCCGGCGCGAACCGATCTGGGGTGCGCGTACGTATCCAAGGAATGACAGACAGCGCGGCAGCATGCGTTGCGCGACCCCCAGCCCCCGGCCGGACGTCGGTGATCCCTATGCGAACCACCGTGTCCGTCCCGGCGAGCGGCGACGCCGATCTACCGGCCCGGTTTGGCGCGGGCGACCCGGACTCGGTCCGGGCGGTCTACCAGACCTACGGCCGGTTGGTGTACTCCGTGGCGTACAAGGTTCTCGGCGATGCCGGCCTGGCTGAGGACGCCACTCAACAGACCTTCGTGCAGGCGTGGCGGGCGGCGGGAACCTACGATCCGTCCCGAGCACTTGGCGCCTGGCTGGCGGCCATCGCCCGCCGCGCGGCTATCGACGTGTACCGGAGGGAACGCCGTCATCGAGGCGTCGAGGACATCGCCTCGCATGAGAACGCGCTGGTGACCGCGCCTCCGTCGGCGGAGCAGATCTATGACGTGTGGGAGGTTCGTCAAGCGTTGGAGAACCTGCCCGGCCAGGACCGTGAGCTCATCCGGATGCAGCACTTCGACGAGCTCACCCACGCGGAGATCGCCGGTCAGTTGGCGATACCGGTCGGCACGGTGAAATCCCGCAGCTTTCGGGCACACCGACGCTTGGCTGGCCTGCTCGGCCACCTGCGCAGCGAGCCGGTCGGCACGACCGCAGCGGGCACCGAGGAGGGGAGGCACCATGGCTGACGACGAGCGGATCGCCTATCTGAGTGGCGACACCAGCGCGCGGCTCGACCCGGCCGAGCGCGCTGAACTCGACGAACTGCGCGGCCTGCTGACCGATCCGGCTGTGTGGGCCGAGCCGCACCCCGGCCTGGCCGAACGTGTCGTCGGTGCGGTCACCCAAGCCGCTAGTGCCGAACCCGTGCCAACCGCCCTGCCCGTCGACGGCGACTCGAACAGGCGCCGTCGACCACGATGGATCGCCATTGCCGTTGGGGGCGTTGCGGCCGCCGTGCTGCTTGCCGTCGCGCTGACGTTCGGTCTGACGAGCCACCCGAGTCAGTCGGTCGAGTACGCGGCGTCCATCAACGGCACCACACTGGCACCGGACGCGTCCGGGCAGGTGACGCTCACCAAGACCCCGAGCGGCTGGAAGATCCATCTGCACGCGAAGGGTCTGCCCCGGCGCGACGGCGGCGCCTACTACGAGGCGTGGCTCAAGAACAGCGCAGGCGTCCTCGTCCCGGTCGGCACATTCAATCAGCTCGACGACGTCACGCTGTGGGCCGGCGTGGCGCCCAGCAGTTACCCCACGCTCACCGTCACTCGCCAACTGGTCGACGATGGCCCGACCTCGTCCGGGAAGGTCGTGTTGATCGGCGTCACCCACCGCACCCACTGACCTAGCGGGAGCGGTACGCCAGCAGCACGACGCCCGATTCAATTACCCCGTCCGGCGCGATGCTTTCCGGGACGATCAGGTTCGCATGAACGGTTCCTAGCCGTCTTGATCAGGTCACTGCCGCGGGCCGGCCTCAGCGGACGGTGATCGACGGCATCCGCAGCGCCCAGGTAGCGGGAAGCCCCAGAGCGGCCGCGACGTCGGCCAGCCCCGGGAGCGCAACGTGTGCCATGGCCCGCGGGTCTTCAGTGTTCTTCGGGCGGCGGAGTCGAGCCAGGGCCCTGACATGAACAGCGGGACGCACTGGCGCATCGGCCGGCAGCCCGGCGCGCGAGCGGGCGATGCGCACGGCGTCGCGCAGGCCACCGAGCTCGTCCACCAGGCCGACGCCCACGGCGTCCGCGCCCGTCCAGACCCGGCCCCGCGCAACGCTCTCGATCTCGGGGATCGGGCGAGCGCGGCCACGCGCGACCTTCGCCACGAAATCGGCGTAGATGTTGTCGATCGTGGCGGCCAAGCGATCCCGCTCGTCCGCAGTGAACGGGCGGCGGGATGAAAACATGAGGGACCGGGCACCGTGGGCCACCGCGCCGGTATTCAGCCCGACGCGCTCGAGGAGTTCGCGCACGACGAGCTTGCCGCCGAACACGCCGATGGACCCGGTGAGGGTCGAGGGCAGCGCCAGGATCACGTCGGCCGGGCAGGCGATGTAGTAGCCGCCCGAGGCCGCGACCGCGCCCATCGACACGACCACCGGCTTGCCGGCTTCGCGCACCCGGCACACCTCGCGCCAGATCGTGTCCGAAGCGACGGCTGAACCGCCAGGCGAATCGACGTGCATGACGACTGCGCGCACGTGGTCGTCGTCGGTCGCGGCGCGCAGGGCCGCCCCGACCGAGTCGCTGCCCACCTGACGTCCCATCGGACCGCGGCGGGTGTGCCCGGACACGATCGCGCCGCGAACCTCGACGAGGGCGACGTGGCTCGTGCGCCGCTCCGGAAAATGCAGGCGGCGGCGCGGACGCCACCGGTCGGCGAACAGCAGTTCGGCGTCGGGGCCGACGCGGGCGCGCAGTGCGGCATAGACCTCGTCGCGGTAGCCGAGCGAGTCGACCAGCCCGGCGTCGCGCGCCTCCGCCGCGGTACGCGGCCCGGTGTCTGCGAGTTCGCGCACCCGAGCGGGGTCGATGCGTCGGCCGTCGGCTATCGCGGCGACCGCTTCCTCGAAGATCGACTCGGCCAGCCGGTCAAGGGCCGTGCGATGGGCCTCGGTGAACTCAGTGCGCATGATGCGGTCGGCCGCGTTCTTGTACTCGTAGCGCTGCTCGAGCTGCGGCTCGATGCCCAAACGGTCCAGCGCGCCGCGCAAGAAGGTCGTCTCGATCCCCACGCCGAGCAGGCCCAGACCGCCGCTGGGCTGCAGCCAGATCTCGTCGAACGCGCTCGCCAGCACGTACCCGGCCATGTCGTTGGAGCCCTCGCCGAAGGTCTCCGCCCAGGCGCGGGTCGGCTTGCCGCTCGCGGCGAAAGCGCGAACCCCGACGCGCAGTTCCTGCATCGCGGCCCACGGCAGCGAACCACCGACCTTGGCAATCAGGCCGACCACATGGCGGTCGGCCGCAGCCTCGTGCAGCGCGCGCAGGGTGGGCCTGAGTTGGTGCCGACCGCGGGCGCGCAGCCGGCCAAGCGGGTCGTCGGGGTCCGGCGCCACCGGGAGTTCGGTGAGGTCCAGTTCGAGCAACAGGGGTGGTCGGCGTACGGGCGAGACGGGCATGCGTCCACCGTAGAGCGGCTTACGGCCGCGCCGGTGCGGCCGATCCCGAAGTCGCTCCCTTGGGACCGTCCGCCCGACGTGATCCGGATCAGCCTGTCTGCTGGGCCAGGCCCACGACGTGCCCGAGCGGGTCTGCGATCAACGCGAAGGTCACGCCCGGAACGCTCGTCGGCTGCTGCACGACCTTGCCGCCCAGCCGGGTGGCGTCCGCGATGGTCGCGTCCATGTCCTCGACGCCGACGAAGAACGTGACGACGTCGCTGTCGCCCTGCAACGGGCTGATGGCGGTGTACAGCGCTCCGGGCACGCCGGTCTCGACGAATGTGTAGCCGGGGAAGGCGCCCTCGGTCGGATAGGTCCAACCGAACACCTCACCGAAGAAAGCCCTGGTTGCATCGGGGTCGCTCGAGCGGATCTCGGCGTGTACGACGGGGTGGCTCATGATTGCCTCCAGTTTCCGACGGCGCCTTCCTTGATAGGCACTCGTTCATCACCACGACGAACGGCCCACCCGTAAATCGACAGGTTCAGGCGGTTGTCTGATCGCAGGCCCACGCGGTCAGCTCGTGCAGGTCGGCGCCGCCAGCCACAAGGGCGCGTTGTTCGTCGGCGCCGGAGCCGCTGGTGAGCAGTCGGTCGAGTTCGGTGTCGACGACCTCGGCGTCGCCGAGCCGGTCCAGCGCCGGGCGGGCGAACTCGACGAGCCGCCGGACCGCGTGGGCTGCTGCCACCGGCTCGGCCTCGGGCAGCATGAGCAGGCGGTCGGTCAAGCCGAATCGGGCCGCCATCCAGCCCGCCGCCCGTACGATCTCGGCCCGGATCGGTGGCGGCGGCCGGCCGGCCTGCCAGCGCCGCACGGACTCGTCGACCAGCGCCCGGCACAATGCCGCGATGGCGACGGCTCGATCGACGGAGGTGCTCACGTCGGCCACCCTTATCTCGACGGTGGGGTACCGCGCAGAGGATCGGGCGTCGAAGTAGATCGCCCGCTCGTCCAGGGCCGCACCAGACTTGATCAATCGGTCGACGGTGTCGCGATAGCCGGCGGCGCTGCCGAACGGCTGGGTGGGTCCCGACGTCGGCCAGCGCGCCCAGAGCATCGACCGGTAGCTGGCGTGCTCGGTGTCACCGTCGTCCCAGAACGGCGAGTTCGCGCTGAGCGCCCGGAGGGTCGGCAGCCATTGCTGCAGCTGGTCGACCGCCGCCACGGCTTCGTCGTCCGACGCGACGCTGACGTGCACGTGCTGACCGCAGGTGAGTTGCTCATCGCCGGTCACGGCACCAAACCGCTCGATCAGCCGCTGATAGCGCGGTTCTGCGGTCATCGAGGACTGTTGGGCGAACGGGCAGGTCGCCAGGGCCGCCACGCGAGCGTCCACGCTCGCGGCGGCCGCGCTGAGATCGCGGCGCCGCTCGATGAGTTGATCGCGCAGCTCAGCCGACGTCGAGCACGGCCTCGATCCGATCTCGGCTTGTTCTTGCTTCAACTCGTGATCTGCCGCGTCGGAGTCACCGGCCAGCACCTGGGTGAGTCGGGCTACCCGGTCACCGGCCGCGACCAGATGACCGGCGTCGGCGCTGACCAGCAGGAACTCCTCTTCGACCCCGACGGTGCGCGTCACATCATCGGCCGTCGGCTGCGGGTCGTCGATCACGGAGAAGATCTACCCACGCGAGCGCACGCCCATCCTTATCCGCCGAGGTGTCACTCGATCTCCCCCGCTCGCTGGCGCTCGGGGGGATCTCTCGCGCCACTCGCGCCTTCGGCGCGGCCGCGTGGCGGCGGCTCTTCGCGCTGGGGGTCCCCCCGCTTGCGGGGGAGCTCATCGTGTGGTGGTCGCCTTTTACTACCACCGTGGGCGCGTCAGACGCCGAGTGGGTGGTGGGCTTGGTTGGGTCTGGGTGTGTGTTGTGGATCGATCCAGTGGGTGGGGCCACCCCGCTACCGCGTGAACTCCGCCAGCCAGCGACGCGCGGTGGGATCCTGCGGGGCGGGCAAGAGTTCGATCCGAACAGGAGTGAGCCCACCCGCGCCGAACGCCTCGACCTCTGCCCGCGTCAACGGCCACGGCGGCCCACTGGCCGGATCGCCGTCGCCGAGCTCCCCCGCGATCACCACCAACGTCCCGCCCGGCGCAACGAACGACGACACGCTCTCAGTGGCAGCCGTCCGCACCGAACGGGGCATCGACTGAACCGTCAGGCTCTCGACGACCAGACCGAATGCACCCCGCCAGCCCACTGGCGGGTCGAGCAGATCGGCTACCGAATAGTTAACCACCGAAAGGGGAAATCGCTCGCGGGCCGACCGGACTGCCGTGGCAGAGACGTCGAACGCGGTGGTGTCGTAACCCAGACCGGCGACGAGTTCGGCGTCACCGCCTAGCCCCGCCCCCACTACCAGCGCACGGCCGGCAGACACGCGTCGTCCCTCGGCCCACTCCACGAGCAACGGGTGGGCGCCGCCGCGGTCCCACGGCACGACTGCCTCGCCACGGTCCGCCGCGCTGTAGAGCCGCTCGAACCACCCCGTCACGTCGCCGGTCGCGAGCGACTCGGCGGCCAGCAGGCGCGTGTGTTCCTCCGGCGCCGTCATCAGGACCTCCCGGTGCCGGTACCGGATGGCACTCGGTCGGCATAGATGGGCGGACCCTCCACCCCGCAGTAATGCCGCCGGTCCGGCTCCGCGGCAGGGCGAGCCTTCGGTGGGTCGCGGATCAACGCCGCCGAAATTACCCCGCCGAGAACGAGCAATGCCGCGCAGGTCATCAACGCGATCCGGAAGCCGTGGAAGAACGCCGACGGATGCTCGTAGTCGTCGCCGGAGATCCCAGCAATCACGGGCAGTACAGCCACGGCCAGCAAGCCGGCCGCGCGGGCCACGGCGTTGTTGACCCCGGACGCGACGCCCGCGTACCTGGTCTCCGCCGCCGCGAGCACGGTGGCGGTCAGCGGGGCCACGATCAGCGACAACCCGAGCCCGAACACGGTGACGGCCGGCAGTACGTCCGTGAGGTACGACGCGCCCGGGCCTACGCGCAACAGGAGCAGCACGCCGGCGGCCGCGACAAGCGGACCGAGGGTCATCGGCAGGCGCGGTCCGATGCGGCCCGCCATCGCGCCCGAGCGAGCCGAGAGCAGCAACATGATCACGGTCACCGGCAACAGAGCGGTGCCGGCGAGCAGCGGTGAGAACCCGGCGACGACCTGCAGGTTCACCACGAGGAAGAAGAACACGCCGCCGAGCGCGGCGTAAACCGCGAACGTGACGAGGTTGGCCGCCGTGAACTGACGGTTGGCGAAGATCTTCGGCGGCAGCATGGGGTGGGTACTGCGATGCTCGTTCAGGACGAAGCCGATGATCGCTACTACGCCCACGACCCCGGAGATGATCACGTTCGCCGACCAGCCACCGCCGGCAGCGATCAGTGCATACGTGACGCCGCCCAGGCCCACTGCGCCGAGCACCGCCCCGAGCACGTCCAAGTGTCGGGCCGCGTCGGGGTCCAGGGATTCGGGCACGTGGCGTCGCGCAATCACGACGACGACGGCAGCCAGCGGCAGGTTGATCAGGAAGATCCACCGCCAGCCCGGCCCGTCGACGAGGTAGCCGCCGAGAAACGGCCCGATGGCGCTGGCGATCCCGCCCAGCCCCGACCACGCGCCTATCGCTTTGGCCCGGTCCTCAGGCACGAACGACGCGGAGATCATCGCCAGACTGCCCGGCGTAAGCAGTGCGCCGCCGATGCCTTGTAGAGCACGGGCCGCAATCAGCACTTCGATGTTGGGCGCGAGTGCGCACAGCGCCGAGGCCAGCGCGAACCACACGACACCGACAACGAATACTCGGCGCCGTCCGTACCGGTCGCCGAGCGAGCCACCGAGCAGGATCAGCGCCGCCAACGTCAGCGTGTAGCCGTTGATCGTCCATTGCAGTCCGGAGAACCCGGCATTCAGATCGCGCCCCAGCGCTGGCAGCGCGACGTTGACCACGGTCGCGTCGATGCCCGCCAGGCCCGAGCCGAGGACCGCCGCGACCAGTACCCACCGTCCCGACGGCTCCTTCAGCCTGACCTGCGCAGGTGCGGCCGAATCAACAGCCATCAGGCGACCCCTCTGCAGCGTTGGCTACACCAGGCGAGTGGTCACGACCGGAAGTTCGTCCGGTGCCTGTCGGGCTCAGATGGCGCCTCGCTGCGTTGTCGTCGTCGGCCGTACAACAGCGGTAGGGCCGTCCTCCTCCGCCTTGCGATGCATCCATCTGATCACCGACATCCCCCGAACAACTTCCGGTCGTCACCACTAGCGACGTCAGAGACCGTTGGTCTTCAGCCAGTCGAGGATCGCGTCGGCCACCTCGCGCCAGCCCTTGTCGACAGTCAGCGAATGGCCGCGGCCCTCGAACTGCTTGAGCTCGGTCACGGCGGCGGAGTCTCGGTACTGTTTCAACGTCGACCTGGTCACCACGTCAGGCACGGTGTGGTCCTCGAGTCCGGATATCAGCAGCAACGGGCCACGGGTCTCGTTGTCGGTGTCGACCTTGGCCTCGGAATGCAGGGCGAAGTTGGCCACTGCCGCCTGGAACAGCGGCCGCGCGGGCGACGGGATGTTCCATTGCTCGTACAGCGCGTTGGATTCCTCCTCAGGCAACGCGTTACCGAAACCGAACCGAAACTCCTTCTGGGTAAGTGAAATCGCCTTGTGCAGGTTGGCCGGGTTGCCCAGCGCGGGCAGCGCCGAACGAAGCTGGGAAAGCGGCAGCGGCAGCACCCCCTTGATCTGCGCCGGGTCGATGGCGACACCCGCGGAACCGATGCCTTGGCCGAGCAGTTTCTCGGCGACGAGGCCACCGAAGGAATGCCCGATGATGATCGGACTCGCGGGCAACGATTCGATGATCTTGGCGAAGTGTTCGGTGACGTCTTCGATGCCGAGGTTGGCGACCAGGTCGGGCTGCTCACGTGCCTCGTCGATCGTGGCCGGCTCGTTCGGCCAGCCCGGCGCGATCGGGTTATAGCCCACCTCGCGGAACAGGTTGGCCCACGGACCCCAACTGGTGGCGTGCAGCCAGAGGCCGTGGATGAATACGACGGGGGTGTGTGGGCTCGTCATGCGGATTCCTTCCGGTCAAGGATCAAGCTTCGAGCGGGATCCTCAGATTGAGTGCGCCGGTGAGATCGAGGAAAGCGGCGTCCGGCGTTCGGACGAGCCGCAGGACGACGCCGTCGCAGCCCGGGCACCGAGCGACCAGCCCCGGGGCGTGCCGGTAGACCCGCAGCGCGGCGACCGGCCCAGTCCGACCGCAGTGCGCGCATCGCTGGATTGCCACGGTGACATCGACGGCGAAGATCTCACCCAGCGGCCCGGCCAGGGCATTGCCGTCTTCGTAGAGCTCAGTCATCTCAACCTCCGGTAGGGCCGAAGCGTTCGGTCTTGACCCGGCGTGGGTCGTGCCCGAGCGCGACCAGGATGTCCGCCACGATTTCCACGAAGCCGGTCGGTCCGCAGACGAAACAGTTGGGTTCGAACTCAGGCGGCCAGCCGCCGTTGTTGATGTCGGCGACCGCTATCCGTCCGGTGGGGCGCGAGTGCCCGTCGGGCGCCTCGCGCGTGAAGACGTAGGCCACGTCCAAACCCCCGTCACCAGGCTGCGGCACACGAAGCTCGTCGGCGTAGTACAGGTCGGCGGGCGATCGCACCGAGTAGATAAGCCGGAACGGCACCCGGCTGCCGGTGACCCGACGGGCCCGCACCATCGCCATGAGCGGGACGATGCCCGAGCCGCCGGCCACCAGTAGCACCGGATCGCGCTCGGCCGGGCGCCACACGAACCAGCCGCCGAGCGGGCCGCGCAACTCGACCGAATCGCCCACCGCGAAGTCCTGGGTGAGGTAGGGCGACACCTCGCCGTCGGGCACCCGCTGCACCGACAGTGCGATCCGGTCACCGTCAGCCGGCGCGGCCAGTGAGTAGCTCCGCACCGCCTGATAGCCGTCCTCGGCGCTGAGCCGGACGTCGACGTGCTGGCCGGCGAGGTGCCCTGGCCAGTCCGGCACCTCGAACATCAGCGTGCGCGCGGCGGCCGTCTCGTCGCGAGACTCGACCAACCTGGCGCCGCGCCAGGTCAGCCGGCCGCCTAGTCGCCCTGATACCGCTGCTCGCGCCACGGGTCACCGTAATCGTGATAGCCGGCCGTCTCCCAGAAGCCCGGCTCGTCCTGCAGCAGCAATTGCATGCCGCGGACCCACTTCGCCGACTTCCAGAAGTACAGATGCGGCACGATCATTCTGGCCGGGCCGCCGTGTTCGGACGGCAGATCCTCGCCTTCGAACTGGTGGACGATCCACGCCTTGCCGTCGAGGAGATCCTCCAACGGGACGTTCGTGGTGTAGCCGCCGTAGGAATGCACCAGCGCGAAGTCGGCCGCGGTTTCGACGTCGGCCAGCACGGTGTCCAGCGAGACGCCTTGCCACGAGGTCGCCAACTTCGACCACCTGGTCACGCAGTGGATGTCGACCGTCGGCGTGTCTTGCGGCAACGCCCACAACTCGTCCCACGACCATCGGTATTGCTGTTCAGTCTCGGTGGTGATGACGAACTCCCACCGGTCGAGCGGGATTCGTGGGGTGGGCCCGGCCGACAGCACGGGGAAGTCCTCGGTCAGATACTGACCGGGCGGCAGTTGCACATCCGTGCTGCGGCGACCATGGAACCCGGGCGTGAAAATCGCCACCGCCAACCCCCTTTGTCGCAGCCCATTCAACCCGATCGACGCCCCCTGCGGGGTCATATTCGACGGTGATTACCGGGTGCTAGCGGGCCTAGCCGCCGAGCCCAGCCGAGCCTGCGCCCAAGGTGTCGGCGATACCTGCGGTGCCGTCGTTGCCGCCGGGGTCGAAGCCCACGTCAGCCGCACCGTCGCTCTGACTGTCCTGACCGTCCTTCACCGACACACCGGAACCGGGATTGCCGTCATCCTCGCCGTCGCTCGGACTGTCCTGACCGCCCACAACCGCTCCGCCGGAATCGGTACTCGCGCCGTCCTCGCCGTCGCTCGGGCTGTCCTGACCGTCCGCACCCGACCCGCCGGAAGCGGCACCGGAGTCAGCCTTGCCGTCGTCGGACTTCGTCGGCTGCGCTATCGCGGGTCCCCGTGCCGGTTCGTCTGACTGCATCGGGTCATTCGGAGCCACCGTCGAGCCGCGGTCGGACACGGCGGGCGCACGCTCCTCTACCGGCGCGATCGATGGAACGCGAGCGCTGCCGATGTGGAACGGGGTGAGGTCGTTGACCAGTCGCGACACCACCCGCTGAGCGGGCTGCGGCAGTGTGTCATTGGCCGCGGCGACGCCCGTCAGGCCGACGGTCGTGATTGCTGCTGCGGCCACCGCGAAACTCACCCGTCGCCGCCTGCTGCGTGCGTCGCGCCGCCGCGCATCGATGTCGGTGAGGCCCGATTCTGCGAACAGCGCTTCCAGAGCGGCCGAAGGCGCCGGAGGCTCGTCGCCCCCCAGCGCTCGGAGATCGGCGAGAAACATGCTCACCTGTACCGGATGTTCGTCCAGGCTCGCGACGTCGTCGGCGGCGAACTGCTGGGAGGTCTCTTTCAGATCGTCGTGGACGTGCCTCATAGCCGCACCTGCCGTTCCTCGACGGCCTGGCGGATAGCCGCCAGCCCACGGCGCTGCAACTGCTTCACCGCGCCCGCCGAGCGACCCATGATCTCGGCAACCTGCTCGACCGAGAGGTCGGCCACCACCCGCAGTGCGAGCACTTCTCGCTGGTCGGTGGGCAGCATTGCGAGGACCTCGATCACTCGCGCGCTGGCGAATTCGGCCTGCACGGTGTCCTCAGCGGATATGACGGTTCGCCGGTCGGTGTCCGGGGCGTACTCGATGGCTTGAGGGCGCCGGGCCCGCTCGCGATAGTCGTCAACCATGCGCGCGTGCGCAATGCAGAACACCAACTTGCGTAGCCCCGCCGCGCCACCGGCCAACCGGTCGAGCTTCGGTAGCACTGCGACAAATACGTCGCTCGTGACGGCTTCGGGATCGGCGACACCCTTGGCCCGTAGATAGCCGAGCACCGCCGGGGCAAGGGACTCGTACACCGCCCGGAACGCAGCGCCTTCGCCGCGCGCAGCGGCTGCGACTATTTCGTCGCTCAGAACAACAACTGTCAAGGCACGCCTCCGCGACCCGACCCCGTGGCCGACAGTTTGGCACATTATGCGGTCCGAGTAACCCTGTGGACCCCCATCAGCGATGTCTCAGTTGAGCGGCCCCCGCCGTTCACCTGGTCGACTGAAGGAGCATCACCATGCGACGCGTCCACACCATTGCGGCCGGAGCGGCAACCGCCGTCTGCCTCATCGTGGCTACCGGCGTTGCCCTCGCCTCCGACTCGGGCGCGGGTCCGGCTCGCTCGCCTGCCGTACACAAGCCGGTGCAGGCCCCCGCCAATCTGATCGATGCGACCACCGCTGCCCAGGACACTGCAACGCCGGAACCGGTGGACTCATCCGACCCGGCCGGCGACGAGACGGTCGACGAGCAGCAGGGCGCGCAGGGCGCGGACCAGACCGACACGCCAGATCCGACCCAGGCACCCGGGACTGAGACAGACGATCCGTCCGATACTCCCGACACCCCGGACGCGTCCGACACGCCCGACACCGAGACCGATGACGCGGACGACGGCGCCGCTGATGCGTCGGACGCTCCCGAGAGCCCCGACGCGAGTGAGACCGACAGCCCGGACCCCGGCGACAGCGGCGACTCCGCAACGCAGTAAGAGTCAGCGCACGCCGCGGGTGCGGAACTGGATGCTGATTCGCGGGCCGACGGGCCGCGCGGTCTTGGGCACCGCGTGCTCCCAGGTGCGCTGACAACTGCCGCCCATCACGATCAGGTCGCCGTGCCCAAGTTCGAAGCGCTGCGCCCCTGCGCCCCCTCCGGCTGCTCCCCCATTGCGGGGGCGCAGGGCGAGCGTGCGCGGCGCGCCGACGGAGATGATCGCCACCATGGTGTCTTCGGTGCTGCCGCGGCCGATCCGATCGCCGTGCCAGGCCACGCTGTCGCGGCCGTCGCGATACAGGCACAGCCCGGCAGTGACGAACGGCTCGCCCAGCTCGCCGCCGTAGTAGGTGTCGAGGGCGTCCTTGGCCGCATCCAGGGCGGGGTCGGGCAATGCCTGGCCCTCGCCGTAGAAGCACAGCAGGCGTGGGACGTCGACGACCCGCTCGTACATCTGGCGGCGCTCGGCCTGCCAGGGCACGACCTGCTCCAGCCGGTCGAAGAGGACATCAGCGCCGGCGATCCAGCTGGGCCGTACATCGAGCCATGCCCCGTTGCCGAGTTGGGTGCGCCGCACCGATCCCTCGAGCGGAGCAGGCGTGACCTCGTGGCCGAGGTCGAGAAGCGAGCCCTGAAATGCAGCCGACATGCCAACGATGCTATCAAACAGGTGTTCGATCTGGCCGAATTTGGTCACCGCGCTGACTGACCTGCAGGGAATGTCGTTCCCGCGCTCGTGTCGCAGGTCAGTCGCCGCGGGCCGCGGTGTCAGATGTCGACGGTTTCGGTGACCTTGAGGTGGCTGAACTCGCTTCCGTACTGGGCGCCGATGCGCGCCACGTGTCCTTCGACGAAGCCGAGGCCCATGTCGTTCAGTAGGCCGTCGTGGATCTGGTGCACGCGCGGAGCCCGAACGGCGACTACGAAGTCGATGACCTCGGCCGTCTTGGACCACGGTGCGTGCAGGGGAGCGAGCAGGGTGTTGATCGGCACTGGCGGCACGATGAACGAATCGCCGGGGTGGTAGACCGTGTCGTCGATGAGGTAGCCCAGGTTCGCGACGATCGGGACCGTCGGATGGATCAGCGCGTGCTGCCCGCCGAAGGTCTTGATCGCGAAGCCGGCCGCGTCGAAGGACTCCCCTGGTGCCACCGCGACCACCTGCTCACCGAGATCGCCAAGCGTCGCCGCGACCCCCGCGGGCGCCCAGATCCGCAACCTCGGATTCTGCTGCGCAGCCTTGCGCAGCCGTTCGGGGTCGAGGTGGTCGGGATGCTCGTGGGTGATCAGCACGGCCACGACACCGTCGAGCGCCGTCTCCACCTCGCTGAATGAGCCGGGGTCGAGCACCAACGACCGGTCGCCGTCGTCGAGCCGCACACAGGAATGAGTGAATTTGGTGAGCTGCATCAGGTTCCTTCCTCGATAAGAGCGGCCAACTCTTCTAGCCGTCGCTCCGCCGCCGCGTCAGCTCACTGAATCTCGTCTTCGTCCACGATGTGCATGGCCGACTCCTCGGCGGTCCTGGCGTATCCGGCCGGGCCGACATCCTCGGCAATCTCCTCGGACTCCGTGTCCTCGCCGAGTCCCTCGTCGGGAGCGAGCAGCCGACCGGCCGGCGGGTCGGCCTCGGCGAGGTCGACGTCGTCCACACTCACGTCCGGCTCCTCTTCGGCCAGTTGCTCGTCGAGCGACGGACCCATGAGTTCCTCGAACGGAGTCGGCGCGTGGCGCAGGTTGTACGGCTCGCGGTCAGGCGGGCTGTACCCGGTCTGCATCGGCTCGTCGGGGTCGTCCCCGGTCAGGTCGTCGAGGGGATCGAGAGTGTCGGAATCGTCGACCGCGTCGCCTGACTCGTAAACGGTGTCACCGAAAAGTTCCTCGTCAGTCATCTGACCATCGTGCCAGGTATCGGCGCTGCGTGACCGGGGCAGACTGGCGCGGTGACTTCTGTGCTGTGGCTGCGACGAGATCTGCGCCTGCACGACCAGCCCGCGCTGCACGCCGCGGCCGAGGAGGGCCCGGTCGTCGCGCTGTTCGTCCTGGACGCTGCGCTGTTGCGCCCGGCCGGCGCGCCGCGGATCGCTTTTCTGTACCGGACGCTGCGTTCTCTGGACGCTGATCTGGGCGAGCATGGCGGGCGGCTGCTGGTGCTGCGCGGCAAGCCGGAGAACGTCGTGCCACGGGTGGTCCGCGAGGCGGGTGCGACGTCAGTTCACGTGAGCGCCGACTTCGGCCCGTACGGCATGTGCCGCGATGCTGCGGTCGGCGACGCGCTCGGTGCGGTGCCGCTCGTGCGCACCGGCTCGCCGTATGCCGTCGCCCCGGGGCGGGTGGTGACGTCGGACGGCTCGCCGTTCAAGGTCTTCACGCCGTTCTACAAGGCTTGGCGGGAACACGGTTGGCGCGCTCCGGCCGCGGCGGTCACCGGACGCGTCGACTGGCGCACCGACCTGGACGGCATCGACATTCCGCCTGATCCGCTGCTGCCGGCCGGGCTGGGGCTGCCCGAGGCAGGCGAGGCGGCGGCGCGCAAGGCGTGGCGGTCGTATCGCGCGCGCCACCTGGCTGCCTACCCCGACGTCCGCGACCGTCCAGACCTGGACCGCACGTCACGCGTCTCGCCATATCTGAAGTGGGGCTGCCTGCACCCCCGCACGCTGCTGGCCGACCTCGGCCCAGCCGACGAGACGTATCGCAAGGAGCTGGCCTGGCGTGAGTTCTACGCCGCGGTGCTGCACGCCTGGCCGGCCAGCGCGCGCGAGTACTTCCAGCCTCGACTGGCGGCAATGCCTTATGCCGCAAGCGATTCTGCGGCGTTCGACGCCTGGCGATCCGGGCGCACCGGTTACCCGATCGTTGACGCCGGCATGCGGCAGTTGCTCGGCGAGGGCTGGATGCACAACCGGGTCCGGATGATCGTCGCGTCCTTCCTGGTCAAGGACCTGCACATCGAATGGACGCACGGCGCACGGCATTTCATGCGTCATCTGGTGGACGCCGACCTGGCCTCGAACCAGCACGGCTGGCAGTGGACGGCCGGTACCGGCACCGACGCGGCGCCGTTCTTCCGGGTGTTCAACCCGACGACGCAGGGCCGCAAGTTCGACCCCGACGGCGATTACGTGCGGAGGTGGATCCCTGAGCTGCGTGCCGTCGCCGGTAGCGCTGTGCACGAGCCGTGGCAGCTGGCCGACGGTGTCCCGGCCGGCTACCCGCCGCCGATCGTCGACCACGCCCGCGAGCGCGAAGAGGCCCTGGCCCGCTACCAGTCCGTCCGCTGACGGACCCCGATTAGAGAATGCGGTGGCGCGGGGGTAGGGGCTGGATGCCCCAGGAGCCGGTCCACGACTGACTCGGCTCCAGCACGATCAGACTTGTCCCGGAGTTGAACGCATCAGCGGGGCAGGTCATCGGCTCGACCGCGACCCCGGCCCGCCCGTCCGCCACCGTGTCGGGCGTGAACACCTGCACGTAGCGAAACGTCTCGTCGAACCAGAGCTGGGCTCCACCTGAGCGGGTACGCACCTCCACTGCGCTGCGGCCACCCACCGTCGCGAACCCCGTGAAACCGTCGTCCATCCGCAGCTCGCCCAGCCTGCGGCCGCGGCGCAGGTCGTAGTGCGTGCCGGCGACCGGTTGCACCCCGACCGGCACCTTGGCCTCGTCGACCACGATGCGCTCGCGCGCGGGCAGCTTCACCGTCACGTCGCCGATGGCATGTCCGCGCGTGGCCAGATACGGATGGAAGCCGGCACCGAACGGGGCCCGCTCGGTCCCGGTGTTGCGCGCGACCGCGGTGACGATGAGGCCGTGCTCCGCGTCGAGTGCATAGGTCACCTCGACGCGGACCTGGAACGGAAATCCGGGCAGCGGCACGATGTCGAGCGCGAGCGTCACGGCCGATCGATCGTGGCGCACCGGTAGCCAGCGCGCCCAGCGGCCCAGCCCGTGGATGGCGTTGCCGACCAGGGGTTCAGTGAGCGGCAGTTGGTACGCGGCGCCGCCGAAGCTGTACTTGCCGCCGCGCAGCCGGTTGGGCCACGGCACCAGCACTACCCCGCAGGCCTTCGGAGGTAACTCGATCTCGCCGTAGGTGACGGTGACATCGGCGCCGTCGTGGGCGTAGCGGCGCAACCCAGCGCCCACCTCGACGATCGTCGCCTCGTGATCGCCCGCGGCGATGTCGAACTGCTGTCCGGTCAGCGCCATACGCCAGACGCTACCGAGCGGGCGTGACGTCTGGCGCGTGCCGGACTCACCCGTCGGGCACCGCAGCCGTCTCGACCGGCTCCACCACGCCGGAGTCGTAGCACCAGAACGACCGCACGAGGTAACCGGCCACGAGCACGACAACGATGCACGTCAGCCCGCCGGCGACCCAGGAGAACTCCGGCGTGGCGACGCTGGCCGTCGCGCCGGCCCGGACGTCGCCCAGCCGCGGCCCGCCCGCGACCACCGCGATGAAGACGCCCTGCATCCGTCCGCGCATCTCGTCCGGCGCGTAGGTCTGCAGGATCGTCTGCCGGTACACAGCGCTGACGAAGTCTGCCGCGCCGGCTACGGCCAGCAGGACGACCACCAGCCACAGCTGATGCGCGAGGCCTGACACCGCGATGGCCACGCCCCAGCCGACGATCGCGATGACCAGGGCCCGGCCCTGGCGCCGGACCCGGCCGATCCAGCCACTCGTCAGCCCGGCCACCACCGCACCGATCGCGAGCGCCGCGTACAGCGGGCCGACGTTGCCGTGAAAGCGCAGATCGGCCAGCGCGGGGAACAACGAACGTGGCATGGCGAGCACCATCGCCGCGATGTCGACGAGGAACGACATCAGCAGTACCGGCCGCGTCGCGATGAACCGCAATCCGTCGGCGACCACGCGCAGGTTGGGGCGCGCGACCGAACCATCCGGCGGGATATCCGGCAGCCGCAGCGCCGAATAGAGCGCAGCGGTGAACAGCAGCGCATCGATGGCGTAGGCGTAGGCAAAGCCGTTATGCAGCCCGACGAGCAGCCCGGCGATCAACGGACCGACGACCTGCCCGAGGTTGCTGACGGTGAAGTTGAGCGTGTTCGCGGCCGGGACCAGGTCCGCGTCGACGATGCGCGGGATAATCGCGCCGCGCGCCGACGACGCGATCGCGAACATGGCCGACTGCACCACGACGAGCGCCAGGATCAGCCCGACGTTGCGCACGTCGAGCAGCGTCTGCACGAGCAGGGCGAGGGTGACCACCCAACTGCCGATCGACGCCCACAGGTACAGCCGACGCCGGTCGACCGCATCGGCGATGGCGCCTCCGTACAGCCCGAAGACGACGATGGGTAGCAGACCCGCCAGCCCGACGAAGCCGACGTACAGCGACGAGCGGGTCAGGGCGTAGATCTGCACCGGCACGGCCACCTGGGTGAGCATCGAGCCGATGAACGAAGTGCCCTGCCCCACCAACAGCCGCCGGTACGGTGCGATCGCCAGCGGCCGGGTGTCGACGGCGTGCCGGGTCAGCAGCCTGCGCAATGTCCGAGCCTGCTCCGGTCCAGCCGCCGGATCGGGGACGTCGAGCGGATCGGTCACGGAGCGAGCCGCTCGATCACCCAAGAGTCGCCGTCGAGGCGGTAACGGATCCGGTCGTGCAGCCGGTCGGCGCGGCCCTGCCAGAACTCGACGACCTCGGGCGTCACGCGGTAGCCGCCCCAGTTCGGCGGCGCGGGCACGTCACTGCCGGCGAAGCGCTGCTCGACCGCCTGGGCGGCGTCCTCGAGCACGGCGCGCGACGGCACCACCGTCGACTGCGGCGAGGCCCAGGCGCTGAGCTGCGAGCCGCGGGGGCGGGAGTCGAAGTAGGCCTCGGTCTCGGCCCGCTCGAGCCGGGTCACCGGTCCGGACAGGCGCACCTGCCGCTCCTGGGACAGCCATACCAGGACGGCGGCGGCGTACGGATTCGCCTCCAGGTCGCGCGCCTTGGCCGACTCGTAGTTGGTGTAGAAGACCACCCCCCGGTCGTCGAAGCCCTTGAGCAGGACCGTGCGCACGGACGGGTGGCCCGCGGCGTCGACCGTCGCGACCTGCATGGCGTTGGCCTCGACCACGGCCGGGTCGGCTGCCGCATCGGCGTACCAGAGTTGCAGGTGCTCCAGCCAGGTGGACGAAACGATCGCCTCGTCCAGTTGACCGCGCAAATACCCACGACGCGCTGCGGCTGGATCGCTCATTGCGTCCATGTTTCCACCTGCCTAGCCAGCACATGACGCGGTGTGAGCAGAATGGATGCAGCGAGGGTGCGACCCACCCGAACCGGCGCCCAGCCGAACGACCCGATCGGAGCACGTTTCCATGGCAGACGACTACAGCCCTGGCCTGGAAGGCGTCATCGCCTTCGAGACCGAGATTGCCGAGCCGGACAAGGATGGCGGGGCGCTGCGTTATCGCGGCGTCGATATCGAGGACCTGGTCGGCGTCGTCACGTTCGGCAACGTGTGGGCGCTGCTGGTCGACGGCAAGTTCGGCCCCGGACTGCCGCCGGCCGAGCCGTTCCCGATCCCGGTGCATACCGGTGACGTCCGCGTCGACGTGCAGGCCGCGCTGGCGATGCTCTCGCCGGTCTGGGGTTACCGCCCGTTGCTGGACATCAGCGACGAGGAGGCCCGCGAGCAGTTGGCCCGCGCCGCCGTCATGGGGCTGTCCTATGTCGCCCAGTCCGCCCGCGGGCTGGGTAACCCGGCCATCCCGCAGTCACGCATCGACCAGTGCTCCACCATTGTCGAGCGCTTCATGGTGCGCTGGCGCGGCGAGCCCGACCCGGCGCACGTCAAGGCGGTCGACGCCTACTTCGTCTCCGCAGCGGAGCACGGCATGAACGCCTCGACGTTCACCGCGCGCGTCATCGCCTCCACCGGCGCCGACGTCGCGGCCGCGATGTCGGGCGCAATCGGCGCGATGAGCGGGCCGCTGCACGGCGGCGCTCCCGCCCGCGTGCTGCCGATGATCCAGGAGGTCGAGAAGACCGGTGACGCCCGCAAGGTGGTCGCCGGCGTTCTCGACCGGCACGATCGATTGATGGGCTTCGGGCACCGCGTCTACCGCGCCGAGGACCCCCGCGCCCGCGTGCTGCGCCGCACCTGCAAGGAGCTGAACGCGCCGCGCTACGAAGCCGCTGACGCGCTCGAGCAGGCTGCACTGGCCGAATTGCGGGAGCGCCGGCCGGACCGCGCCATCGAGACCAACGTCGAGTTCTGGGCGGCCGTCATCCTCGACTTCGCCGACGTACCGCCACACATGATGCCCGCGATGTTCACCAGCGCACGCACAGCCGGCTGGTCGGCCCACATCATGGAGCAGAAGAAGACGGGGCGCCTGGTGCGGCCCTCGGCCCGCTACATCGGCCCTGACCCGCGCAAGCCGTCCGACGTCGACGGCTGGGGCGACATCGCGCACACCTGAGGTGGCGAACGTCCTGCTGGTCTCCGGCAGCACACGGGCGTCGTCGTCGAACAGCGCGCTGCTGCGCACGGCCGTCGCGGCGGCGCCGTCCGGCATCGCGACGGCGCGGTACGAAGGGCTGTCGTCGCTGCCGCATTTCAACCCCGACGATGACCGCGAGCCCCTGCCGCCTGTCGTAGCTGAGCTGCGCGCCGCCATCGCGGCCGCCGACGCGGTGCTGTTCTGTACGCCGGAGTACGCCGGCACGCTGCCGGGCTCGATGAAGAACTTGCTCGACTGGACGGTCGGCGGGACCGAGATGTCCGACAAGCCCGTCGCCTGGGTCAACGCCGCGGCCGACCGCCATCGGGGTACCGGCGCACAGGCCACGCTCGCGACCGTCCTCGGCTACGTCCAGGCGAGGATCGTCGAGAAGGCGTGCCGCCACGTCCCGGTAATGCCGGGAGCGGTCGGCGACGACGGGCTCATCGCGGACGAGGCCACCCGCGCCGCGATCGCCGACGTACTCACCGCCCTGGTCCGCTCCGTTGAGTGACCGGGGGCGTGGCTCAGCCGAAGGTCCGGCCCTCGCCGCGGTACGTGGGGACCGACTCGGTGATCACGCCGTCCTGCACCACGTGCACGGTGTCGAAGCGCTCGCAGAGTTCGCCGGCCTTGGCGTGGCGGAACCAGACCCGGTCGCCCACCTGCAGTGCATCGGCCGCGGCGCCGCGCACCGGGGTCTGCACCTCTCCCGCCCCCTCGGTGCCGATCAGCCTCAGCCCGCGCGCCACCGGCCCGGGCAGGCGCGACTTGCCCGCCGGGCCAGAGGCGATGTATCCGCCACCGAACAAGGTCGCGATCCCCGGCGCGGGACGACGCACGACCGGCAGCGCGAAAAACAGCGCGGGCCGTGACTCGAACGCTCGGTAGTTGTCGAACAGCGTCGGAACGAACAGCCCCGAGCCGGCGGTGACCTCGGTGACGACCGGGTCGGCTGAGCTGATCTCGACGCTGCCCGTGCCGCCGCTGTTCACGATCTCGAGTTCGCCGGCCACCTCCTGGACGGCCCTGACCACGGCACCCCGGCGCCGCGCCAACTCGGCCGCCGACACCCGCTTCATGAGCCGCACGGCCGGGGACGAGTCGGGGAGCCCGGCGATCTGCGCCTCGTAGAACATCACGCCGACAACCCGGAACCCCTGCGCTGATGCCGCCTTCGCCAGCGCTGTCGCGTCAGCCGGCGTCCGCAGCGGGGACCGGCGCACGCCCAGGTGCACCCGCCCGATCCGCAGCGAGGCGTCGACGTCGAGGCAGACCCGCAGCGCGGCGTCGCCGGCCGCGGCACGGGCCAGCGCCAGCTGCTCGATGCCGTCCACCATCAGCGTGATCGCGTCGCTCAGCACCGGATCGGCGGCCAGTTCGGCCAGCGCGCCGCGATCGGCGCTCGGGTAGCCGAGCAGCACGTCGCGCACGCCGTTACGCACCAGCCAGATCGCCTCGCGCACCGAGTAGGCCATGACGCCCGCGAAGCCCGGCGTGGCCAGCGCGAGATCGAGCACGGTACGGCAGCGCACTGATTTGCTCGCCACCCGGACTGGCTTGCCACCCGCCCGCCGCACGAGGTCGGCCGCGTTGGCCCGGAGCGCGTGCGCGTCGAGGGCGACCAGCGGCGGATCGAGGTGCGCGGTCGCCGCCGTGAGTTCGGCCAGATCGGTCATAGGCACCATGATCGCGGATCGGTCGCCGGCCACTTCATATAGTCGACGCCGTGACCACGTGGACGAACTGGGCCGGCACCGTAACCGCCTACCCGATCGCGGTCGAGCAACCCGCCACCGTGGCCGAACTGCAGCACGTCGTCGGCGCCGCCACCGCGAGCGGCCGGCGGGTCAAACCGATCGGGGCAGGGCACTCCTTCACTGCCATCGGCCAGACCGACGGGATACAGGTTCGCCTGGACCGGCTCGCGGGCGTGCTGCGGGCCGACCGCGAGACGGGGCTGGTCACCGTCCTGGCCGGCACCCGGCTGCACGAGCTCAACGAGGCGCTCTGGCATCTCGGGCTGTCGATGAGCAACCTCGGCGACGTAGACGTGCAGACCGTCTCGGGCGCGATCTCGACGGGCACGCACGGCACCGGCGTCAAACTCGGCGGGCTGGCCACCCAGGTGCGCGCGCTGCAGCTCGTGCTGGCCGACGGCACGCTGCTGGACTGCGGCGCGAACGAGAACCCCGACGTCTTCGCGGCCGCCCGCGTCGGCCTGGGCGCGCTCGGCGTGATCGCCACCGTCACGCTGCAGTGCGAGCCGGCGTTTGCCCTTGCCGCCGCCGAGGCGCCGGCCGACCTGGACGATGTACTAGCGGATCTCGATCTGAACGTCGACGCCAACGACCACTACGAGTTCTTCTGGTTCCCGCACACCCGCCGCGCCCTGACCAAGCGCAACAACCGCGTGCTGCCCGGCACCGAGCTGCGCCCGATCGGTCGGCTGCGGCGTTACGTCGACGACGAGTTCCTGGCCAACACGGTCTTCGACGCCGTCAACAAGCTGACGACCCGCCGCCCCACCCTGATCCCCCGCGTGAACGCCCTCACGGCCCGCGCCCTGAGCGCCCGCGACTACATCGACCGGTCCTACCGCGTCTTCGCCTCACCGCGCCGGGTTCGGTTCCGCGAGATGGAGTACGCGGTGCCGCGTGCGGCCGTCCCGCACGTGCTGGCCGACATCGAGGCTTACCTGGCGCGCAGCGGCGAGCAGATCACGTTTCCCGTCGAGGTGCGCTTCGCCGCGGCCGACGACATCTGGCTCTCGACGGCGAACGGACGGGAGACCGGCTACGTCGCCGTGCATCAGTACGCCCGGCGGGGGCACGAGAGCTACTTCCAAGCCGTCGAGGCGATCGCGACGCAACTCGGCGGTCGTCCGCACTGGGGCAAGCTGCACTACCGGGATGCCGCGTTGCTGCGCGACTCCTACCCGCGCTTCGACGATTTCGTCGCGGTGCGCGACAAGCTCGACCCGGACCGCGCGTTCGGCAACGACTACCTGACCCAGGTGCTCGGCAGCTAGCGCCGCCTCGGCCCGGAATCGGCTCGGCGGCCTACCGGAGTCCATCGATCCGCGGCGCAGCGTCGCCACGCCAGGTCGGTCGCGCCATCGGCGTGTTACCCGGAATCCGGCCGCCACGCGCCTATCGTCGGGCCATGCGAGCGCTCCGATTCGTCGGCCCGGGCGATGATGCCGATCACCTCATCATCGAGACGGCTGACGGCGCGGAGCGCTTCGTCCTCCCGGTCAACGCCGCACTGCGAGACCTCGTGCGCCCGGACTCGCCCAGCCAGCGTCCCGACTCGCCCGGCCAGCGCCCGGCCGTGCCCGAAACCGAAGCCGCGATCGGCCCGCGCGAGATCCAGATGCGGGTGCGCGCCGGTGCCTCGCCGCAGGAACTCGCCGACAACCACGACATGACGATCGAAAGCGTGCTGCGCTTTGCCGCACCCGTCATCGCCGAGCGCGTCCGGATCGCCGACGAGGCGAGGCGGGCGAAGGCACGCCGCAGCACGACCGAGGGCCAGACCATCGTCTTCGGCGATGCCGTCGACGAGCGATTCACCGCCCACGGCATCGACCCGACCACGGTCACCTGGAACGCCTACCGCCGCGAGGACAGCCAGTGGATAGTCACCGCCGGCTGGGTGGGCGGCGACGCCGAACGCCTGGCCGAATGGGTGTTCCACCTGGCCACGCGCAACGTCACGCCACTCGACGAGACGGCGGCTGACCTGCTCAGCGACCGGCCGATCCGGCCCGTCCTGACCCCCGTCGCCGGGCCGGTGCGGCCCAGTCTCGCCGCGGCGCCGCCGCTCGCGCTCGGCGTGGTCGCGTTCCCGCCGATGCCCGATGCCGAGACCGGACCGCTGCCGTCCGCGGCCGAGCTCGACCAGGTCTATGACCAGGACGCCCTCGACGCCGACGCGCGGCGCGCCGATATGGACGCGAACTTCGACGCTCCGCTGCTGCCGTTGCGGCTGGCCGAGGCGGCCGAAACGACCGAGCCGGCCGAAGCAGGCGCCGACGACGAGCCCGCGCGGGCCAAGACCACGCGCCTGCCAAGGGTGACCAATCTCGGGGTCTCTAGCCGCGAGAGCGAGAGCGACGAGGAGAAGGCCGCCCGGGCCCGGATCCCGTCATGGGACGACATCCTGCTGGGCGTGCGCCGCAAGAGCGACTAACGCCCGTCGAGTGGTCACTTGTGCGCCGAGTGGTCGCTTGCAAGCGACCACTCGGCGCGTAGGTGTCCCACTCGACGGGCCAGGTAGCGACAGATCGTCAGCCAGCTGTCAGGACACCGGTGCGGCGGTCTTCACGAACTCGTTGGTGTAGGTCTTGGCGAGATCGATCGTCTTGCCCTTCACCGCGTCATTGAACGCATTCTGGACGGCCAGGCAGGTCTTCGGCCCATCGGCCGGCATCAGACCGGTCGGATTGAAGATCCCCTTCTCCGAGTCCAGCGCCTTCGCGTAGGCGGCCTTGCCGACACCGGCGTAGTAATCGGCCGGCATCACGTCGGCGATCTGCGTCCCGCTGTGCCCCTGGATCCACTTCAGCGTCGAGACGTAGGCGTTGACGAGCTTCTGCACGACGTCCTTGTGGGCATCGACGTAGGCCGTGGTCATGTACAACGACGTGGCCGGGTACGTCCCGCCGAGCTCCTGCCGCGATCCAGCCGCGGTGCGCATGTCCAACAGGATGTAGCCGGTGTTGTCGCTGAGCACCTGCGACACCGTCGGCTCGGTCGTCATACCGCAGTCGATCGCCTTGCGTTTCATCGCGGCCACGAACGTCGCGCCCGCGCCGACGCCGATCCGGTTCGTCTTCGACGGTGCGACGCCGTTCTTCGTGGCCAGGTACTGGGTGAGGAAGTCAGTCGAGGAACCCGTGTCGGTGATTCCGAGATGCTTGCCCGCCCAGTCCGCCGGACTCTTGATCGTGCCCTTGAGGTCCGTCCGGCACAGTTCGACCTCGCCGGGGATCTGCAGCAGGGAGACCACGGATTCCGAGCTCTTGCCGAGCGCCTGCAGGGCGATGTTGTGGTCGTAGAAGCCGCCGACACCCTGGACCTGGCCAGCGACCATGTTCTTGGTGGCGTCACCGCCGGCCGGTTCGTCGATCAGCTTGACGTTCACGCCGGCCTTGTCGTAGTAGCCGAGCTGCTTGGCGAGCATGAACGGCAGGTAGATCTGCTTGGACAGCCCGCCGACCATGACGGTCAACGAGGGGGCGTTGGCGGCTAGCGTGCCGCCTCCGGCTGCGGCGCCCGACGCGGTGTGCGTCTGGGACGCCTTGCTGCTGCAGCCGCTGAGCGCCAATGCTGCTGATGCGGCAACCGCCAAGGCGGCGGTGGTGACTCGTCTGTTCACGATGACCTCTCGACGATGAGAATGGATGGGCCGGACGGCACGCTCAGATGGTGAGGGCATCACCGCCACTCTGCGGCGGCCGCCAGCGCAGCAGGCGCTTCTCGAGGGCGGTGATGAGGCCCTCGGCCACCAGCGCAATGACCGCGATGACGACCATTCCGGCGAGCACACCGTTGGGGTTGAAGTTGTTCTGCGCATTGCGGATCAACAGGCCCATGCCCTTGTCGGCGCCGAGCAGTTCGCCGACGACCGCACCGATCAGCGCGAAGCCGAAACTGATGTGCAAGCTCGCGAGGATCCAGGTGAACGCCGACGGCAGCACAACATGCCGGACGGTCTGCCATCGCGAGGCACCCAGGATTCGGGCGTTCGAAAGCAGGTTCCGGTCGACCTCCCGCGTCCCCTGGAAGGCATTGAAGAACACCCCGAAGAACACCAGCACCACGGCAAGCACGACCTTCGACGTGAGCCCGAAGCCGAAGGCGATG
>JAOPWD010000165.1 GCA_025965875.1 Pseudonocardiales bacterium | reverse complement strand
GCTGTTGGTTGACCGCCCGCAGCCGGGACGCCTAAGCGACTGGCCTCGCGGGCTCGGTCGGCGGGTGGTTCGACGGCTGATCAGGGGTGGGCGGGAAGCCGAATTGCTCGGCTACGGCCGGCCGATGAAGGTGGTGATGGCGATGATGTTGGCAATCGTGGAATACGTGCGCACCTCCAGGGTGGCGTCGCGACGCAACAGTTCGGCGAGCGCGGCGATGTCGGCCCGCTCGAATGCGCTCATGAAGCGGTCGAGGATGCTTCGAGATTCGGGTGAGTCGGGCTCGCTCAGTAGCTCGGCGTTCGGGGCGAGGTCGTCGAGCTTGGCGCGCGCTCGTTGCCGGCCGGTACGCCTGAGCGTCGTGCAGGACCTCATCCCTACGTGGCGCTATGGGCGCGGCACGTGCGATCGGCGCTGTGGTCGATGGCGGGCGCATGGGTGCTCCTGATGGTCGGTCGCGTCCGGGTATAGACACCCCACTCGACCGAAGTTCGTCGCCGAGTGTCGCAGTCGATCGGCTCACGACGTCGCCTCCCACGGGGAGTCCCCGCGGACCGACAGCCGAGCTGGCCGATAGCTCAGCGCGGCCAGCCCAGGATCAGCACCCGGGCCGGCGCTGACCAGCTGCCAGCTCTGGGGCGAGCCGCCGGCTCGGTACAGCGTGGCCCCGTCCGGTACGAACACCGGAACGATGGTGAGGTTCAGTTCGTCGACCAGCCCGGCGTCAGCCAGGGTCTGGCCGAACTTCCCGTGTCCGTAGACGATCAGATCGTCACCGCCCGCCTGCTTGAGCGCCGCGACAGCCGCCACCACACCGCCAGGCACGACGGTGGTGTTCGGCCACTCCGCGCGGTCCAGGGTCGAGGAGAAGACGTACTTCGGCATGGCATTGAGGTGGTCGGCGTACTCCCCAGGAGCCGACGGCCACTGCCGGGAAAAGATCTCGTAGGTTCGGCGCCCCATCAACATGGCGCCGCTGGCCTTCAGCACCGCCAGTGCGTGCGCGGCGCTACCCGGTCCGAAGAACGGCCCGGCCCACGTCAACGGCTCGCTCGTCACACCGTTGAGCGACACCAGCACCGACTGCACCAGCCGGCGCGAATTCGATTCCGTCATACCCAGGCAGACTCCCGTCGCCGTCGAAAGGAATCGGCCGCTTCAGGACTGTCCGGACCACGTCGACCCCTGCGGCCGCTGGATCAAAGTGGGCCGATGCCGAGCACGCGTGGCGGCCGGGTTGAACCGCCCGGCGGGTGTTGCGCGTACATCTTGTCGAGGGACGCCCACACGAGATGGTTCGAGCGATGGGGCGCCGGACACAACCGAGAACGCCGTGGCCTGCGCCGCGCCGGCTAGTCAGGAATTGAAGGGCCCCCGACCGGCGAGTGACGCCGGCCAGGGGCCCTTGTACTGCGCTCAGGTCATATCAGTTGGTCTCCGTCGACCCGAAGTAGGCGCCGGGCACCTGGTCCGGCGTCAGGATCTTGGAGTCACCCGGGTAGGGCGTCGACCAGTTGTGCGTCTGGTACCAGGTGAAGCGGTTCATCTGCTCGTTGTTGGCGTAGTCCGGTCGAGCGCCCGGACCGGTCAGGTGCTGCTTCGACTGCCACTGGGTCCACTGCGCCGCCAGGCTCTGCATGTTGGCGGGCACGGTGGCCACCGTCTGGGCCGGGGCAGCGGCCGGGTCCTGCGCCGCGGGAACGTCCGCGCCACAGCTTGGCAGCTTGGTCCCCGTCAGGCCCAGGGTCAGCGAGGTGCGGTTCGGGACCGCGTTGAACGGCGTGTAATCCGGCGTGTTGGTAAACGCACCGGTCATCGGGGATGCCGCGGCGTCCATCTGGTTCATCGGGTGGATGCCGAGGATCTGCTCGATGGTGCGGACCATGGTGATCTGCGAGTAGTAGTGGCTGTCCACCGCACCGTGCTGCGCCCAGGGGCTGATGATCTGGACCGGGGCGCGGTGACCGTCAACGTGGTCCGAGCCGGCCTGGGAGTCGTCCTCGACCACGAAGATCGCCGAGTCCTTCCAGTCCGGGCCGTGCGAGATGGTGTCGACCATCCGGCCGACCGCGAGGTCGTTGTCGGCGACCGCACCAGCGGCGCTCACCGGACCACCGGTGTGGTCGTTGGAGAACCAGAACATGTTGAGGTCGGCCGCGCCGTTTTTCTTGAAGTCCTGCTGCCAGATCTGCTCCTTGTAGATGTCCGGGACGTTGAGGTCGAACAGCGGGAAGCCCTGCACCGACACCGCGTTCAGCGACGGGATCGCCGAACCGGTCGTGATCGGGTAGGCCGTGGATGCCCCGGTCGCGGCCATGGTCTTGGTGTCGCAGTACAGGTTCTGCCAGTTCGCGCCAGCCGGCTTGCTCTCGATCGACTGGAACTCACCGAAGTCCTTAACGGTCTTGCCCGCAGCCGCGGCGCCTGACCAGATGAAACCGCTGCTCTGGTGGCCCAGGACGTCGTTCTCGGTGTCGTAGCTACGCGTGTACTCGCCGGCCGAGGACTCCGTGTACTCGGGGTTGTCGGCCTGCATCATCCAGTTGTGACCCTCGGCCGAGTTCGTGCCCACGTCGTAGAAGTTGTCGTAGAGACCGAACTGCGCAGCCAGCGCGTGCTGGTTCGGCGTGACGTTCGTGCCGAACTGGGTGAGCGCCGGGTCGCCGTTGCCCTGTGGCATGTCACCGAACACCTGGTCGTAGGTGCGGTTCTCCTTGACGAGCAGGTAGACGTGCTTGATCGTCGACGGGTCACCGAGCTTCACCGGAACCGGCACCGGCGCCACGTCGGGCTTGCCGTTGCTGGTCTTCACCGAGTTGCCGATCCAGCCGTTCTGCCTGAAGACCTTGGCGGTGTAGCCGTTGATCGCGTGGTCGTTTGGCAGCGTGAACCACTGCACGCTCGAGGTGGTGTCGTGCGTGCCGTGTGCCGGGCCGGCCGAGCGGCGGGCGTCGATGCCGCGGGTGTTGGAGACCACGACGGTGTTGCCGACGGTGTTGATCTCCGCCGGGAAGTAGTCCGTCGGGAGCAGGCCGAGGTAGCTGACCGGCTGCTGCGCCGAGGTGTACTTGTAGACGGCGATCGCGTTGGCGCGGCCCAGCGTGACCAGTAGGTGGCCGTCGTCGGTGAGCGTGACCGCGTCGGGCTCGTAGCCGACCGAGGCGTCAGTCCACGGCTCGGTGGCGATGGTCTGCACGACCGCATCCTTGGTGGTGTCGATGACCGACAGGCTGTTGCCGTTGGTGTTGGTGACGAACACCGCGCCGTTCTTGGCGTAGACCGCGCTCGGGTGCAGTCCGACGTCGATGCTGTTCACCGCGGCCGTCGGGTCCGACACGTTGATGACGCTGACCGTGCCGGTCGTGCTGCTACCCGTCTGGCCATTCGCCGGCACCTGGGTGCCGTAGGAGTTGATCGTGGTGTCGCCGGACTGCGGGAGGCGGCCGCCCTCGTTGCTCACGTAGAGCTTGTTGCCGACCAGAGCCATGCCGCGCGGAGCGATGCCGGTCGCCCAGCTCTGGCCGATGGTGCCGGTGGCGGCGTTGATCGCGACCACCCGGTTCTGGCCGTTCACTGCGGAGTAGACGGTGGAGCCGTCAGCGGAGAACATCGCCGCGCCGACCAGCGCCTGCTTGCCGCCCTGCGTCGCGATGTTGACGGCGACCGGGTTGGCGAGGCCGCCGTCCGGGTTCACGGTGAACTTGGTGTAGCCGTTGCTCTGACCCAGCCACAGTTGCCTACCGTCGGGCGAGTAGTTCGGTCCCTCCTGGCCCACGCTGTTGCTGCTGATCTTCAGGTCGGCCTTCGAGTAGTTGCCGATGCGCTGCTGAACCGTGTGGGTCTTGAGGTTCACGATGTCCAGCGCGGGCGAACCGTCGGTGACCGACGCGGCCAGGTGCGTGCCATCCGGGCTCACCGTCGACGACATGATCTTGCCGTCGTTGATCACGAGGTGCTGACCGATCGGGTTGATGATCTGGTCGCTGGACACGACCTGGCCCTGGTCAGTGGTCTGACCGACCTGCTCGAAACCAAACTGGTTGGTCTGGGCGAAAGCGATGCCTGTGCCGGAGGCGACGGCGGTGAAGGCGGCTACCGCGACAAGGCGTTTGCGCCCCATCCGCAGAAGGCCCAAGGGGGGCTTCTCACGCCGTTGACGTGTTACCTGCATGGGCGAATCCTTTTCTCAGGAGGGGGAATGAAGCAGATCGACCACGCTGTCGAACTGCCAGAGCGGGTTCGGTGCATCGCCGGTGGCGGTGCGCATCAGGAAGTAGCCATTCACTTCCTGCGGCCCGTCACCGTCGGCGATGTACCGCCCGTTTGGCGAGACGTCGAGCTGGTAGATGGCGGTCCCGGTGGCCGCGCCGACGTCTGGGAGATGCCAGGAGATGGTGCAACGCCAGTCGTTGCCGGCACCGCTGGACGCGATCATGCCGCCGCCCCGGTTACACGACGCGCTGGTGCGCAGCTGTGCTTCGGTGACGTCGGGGCGATTGAGTTCTTTGGTCTGAAGGCGATAGAGGTGCGCGAAGGCCGTGGCGATCGAACGCTGCACTTTGCCCTGGTCGATGCCGGAAGCCGTGGCTCCCGTCGAGAGGTGCAGGACAAGAACGGTCACGGCGAGCAGCGCGGCCAGGGGCAGCACCCCTGCGGTGACCGCGCGGCGTGCGGACCTATCGTGGGTGACGTTGGTGAAGTCGCGGCGCAGGAACAGCAGGTAGGCCAACGCGGTCGCGACGACCGCCCACACCAGGCTCACCACAACGCTGATCAGTAGGGGCGCTAGTTGGATCGGGCTGCTGAACAGGCCGCTCCAGGCGATGAAGGCGTAGCCGGGCAGGGCGAGGCGCACCGCGACCGGCAGCGGCAGCATTTGGGCCAGTTGCATCGCCAGCGCGACCAGCGCGGGCACCAGCAGTCCGATCGGCGAGCGGCCCAGCGCGATGGATCCGATCAGCCCGAGCGCGGCGAGCGCGAGCGTCGGGGCGAGCACGCAGACCCAGGCCAGCACCACCTTCCCGGCCGCGTCCGCCGGTGCCAGCAGGTGGCCGTCGATGCCGACCAGCGGGTGGTCTCCGATCGCCGCCAGCCCGGCGCCAATGCTGGAGACGGCCAGTCCCGTCACCAGCAGCAGCACGACGGTGAGGCTGGCCAGGGTCTTGGCCACGAAGATCCGCCGGGGCGAGCGGACCGCGACCAGCAGGTGGCGCCAGGTCCCCAGGCGGTCCTCCGAGGAGATCACATCGCCAGCGACCACGGACGTCAACAGCGGCAGCGCCCAGCTACCCGAGAAGCCGAGCATGACCAGCGACCCGGCCCAGCCGCTGGCGTGCATCCAGCGGCCGAACAGGGTGTCGGCCGGCAGCGAGCTCTGCTGACTCACCGCAGCGACGAAGATGGCGGGCACGATCCAGCACACGAGGATCAACACCCGAATGCGCCACTGGCAAAGCAGCTTGACCAGTTCGAAGCGGTAGCCGCGTGCGACCGAGGGCCGCCGGGGCGCCGCATCGCGGGCTCCGGCGACGGGCGCCTCTGCCGCCTCTGCGACGGTGGACGTCATTGGCCGGCTTCCTGTTCGGTGAGGGCGAGGAACGCGGCCTCGAGTGGCGATACGACCGGGGCGAGCTCGCGGACCGCGATGCCCGCGGTCACCAGCCGGGCCACCAGTTCGTCGAGGGCCGGAGTCTGCGCGCGCACCACCAGAACCCCGGCGTCGAGGCGCATCGCGGCCTCGGCCTCCTCGACGAGGCGGACACCCGGCCCAGCGGAGATCAGTTCGCGGGCCGCGTCCGGGTCCGAGGTGACCAGGCGGTAGTCCAGGTCGTGGTTCTCGGCTGCCAGCTTGCTCAGCGGGCCGGAGAAGACCGCCCGTCCGGCTGCGACGATGGTGACCTCGGAGCACAGTGCCTCGACGTCGTCCATCCGATGGCTGGACAGCACAACTGTGGTTCCGTGGCTCGCAAGCCGGGTGAGGACGCGGTGCACATGCTTCGTGCCGGCCGGATCGAGGCCGTTGGACGGTTCGTCGAGCACCAGCACCCGGGGCGTGGTGAGCAGCGCGGCGGCCAGCCCGAGGCGCTGGCGCATGCCGAGGGAGAAGCCGCGGACCCGGTCGTTGGCCACATCGGTGAGTCCGACCTCATTGAGCGTGTCGTCGATGCCCGCGCTTCGCCGGTCAAGGCCGCGTAGCGCGGCCAGCGCGGCGAGGTTCTGCCTGGCCGTCAGCGAGGGGTAGAGGCCAGGCCCGTCGACGAAACCCGCGACACCATCGGGAGGGGCCAGCGCCCGCCCGACCGGCGCACCCAGGATCTCAAGGCTCCCGCTGTCGGCGACTGCCAGACCGAGCAGCAGGCCGAGCAACGTCGTCTTCCCTGCACCGTTGGGTCCGACCAACCCGTGGATCTGTCCCTGCGCCACGTCCAGATCGACGCCATCGAGTGCAACGACGTCGCCAAAGCACTTCGTGATCCGGCGAGCTCGGATTGCGACTGGTGTGTCCATGCTTCCCTCTCCGTATTGGCTGAAAAGGAACCTAAGACCCGCAAACCAACACACAGTCGGATATTTGGTTAAGCGTCAGGAAACACGAGATGGGCACAAGCCGACCTGGCCAGGCGAGGATGGTGTCTGCAAACGTGGTGTTACGCAGCCGGCGGCCGGTAGTGTGCGACGGCCTGCCCATCGGCGGCGGGCAACCATCCGCTGAGCGAGGGCGCGCAGTGGTGCTGATCGCCGCATCCGGCAACCGCCGCACGTATCAGCCGGATACCTCGCGTTGATCATGGTCTAAGACTCGCAACATCCGACCCGCTCGATCTTCAATACTGCACGCGAACTGTCGCCGGGCAGGGCGCGTCGAACTAAGATCATCGCGCGGCCGAACGTGATCTTGAGATGCTGCGAATCGGGGTCACCCTGGGGCCACGCGGCAACCGAAAGTACCCGTATCTGACGACCGCAACCAACCGAGAATGATCGAGAAACAAAGGGATTCCGCAGGTTGGCGGATGTGGCGGTAGTAGCTTCTCCGGGACGGCGGGATCAACCACCCGCACCGGCGCCGCCGGTTTGGCGGGTCTGCTGAGTTGCCTCAGGTTTTGGTCACTTGCCGTGGCTGGACGGGTCCTGTTCGGCTGATTGCGCCGCGAGGTCGTGTTGGATGCGGGCGGCGGCGGTGACGAGGTTGTCGGTCCAGCCGGCGAGTCGGTCGCGGCGGTAGCGGGCGGTTGGCATGGCGATGGAGAGCCCGGCAGTGACCGTCGCGGCGGCGCCGCGTAGGGCGCAGCCGATGGCGGTCAGCCCGGCCTCGGTGCTCTGGTTGTTGACGGCGAAGCCCCTGCGCCGGACGCGGTGCAGCTCGCGCAATAGGGCTGGCACGTCGGCGACAGGTGAGTCAGGGTTCGCGTAGAGGGCCGTGACCTCGGCGTCTGAGCGGGTGGCGAGGACCGCCCGTCCGGCGGAGGAGAGATGGGCGGGCAGGGTGCGTCCTTCCCGGTCGCCGACCCGCAGGACGTGTGTGCACTCGACTGTGGCGACGAAGCGAGCCTGGACATCGACGACGATGACCAGATTTGCTGTCTCGCCGGACTGCTCCATCAGCGTCCGCAGGTGGGGCATTGCTGCGTGGCGCAGCTCGGCTATCGGCTCGGGGCGCGCCGGTAGGCGCAGTACCGGGCCGGGCCGGTAGCGGCGGTCTGCGCCCTGCTCGGCGAAGTCCCGGTAAACCAGCATCGCGAGGAGGCGGTGCGCGGTCGAGCGGGCGACACCGAGACGCTGGGCCGCCTCGCTGACCCGCAGCG
>JAOPWD010000156.1 GCA_025965875.1 Pseudonocardiales bacterium | reverse complement strand
GTTCGCCGTTGACGCGGTCCAGGAGGGAGGTGCGTAGGAGCACCTCCTGGACCTCACGTGGCTGACGCTCGAGCATTTCCGCGATCAGATACTCCGCAACCGTACGGTTGCTGCCTGAGAACTCGGCAACGAAACGCTCCGGGTCAGGGTGACCGGTGAGTGAGATCGCCGCGAGCCGTAACCCCGCCACCCACCCTTCGGCTCGCTTGTGCAACAGTGCTGCGCCGGTATCGGAGAGCCTGATACCGGAAGCGTCGAGGAACTCGCGTGTCTCAAGCTCCGTGAAGCGCAGAGCGGCGGCGCGGAGTTCGGCTACGCCGCCCGCGAGGCGCAGTCGCTGCAGGCGCAGTCGCAGATCGCGCCGCGTGGCCAGCAGCACGTTCACGTGAAGCGGAAGGTTAGTTAGCAGGCGCGTGAGCTGAGCAAGTGTTTCGGATGAGTCCAGCTCGTGCAGATCGTCGATAACCAGAGTCAGCAAGCCGGGATACTCAGCTAGTTCTCCGAGGACCCGGTCGACGATTGCCCCGTCGTTGAAGGCGGGAGTGGCGACGGCCGGTTCCGGGGCGCCAGCTGTCGTGGAGGACCGACGAACCGCGTTGAGAAGGTCGAGCCAGAAGAGTTGAGCGTCTGGTCTGTCGCGCCGCACCTGCACGTCGGCAATCCCACGCGCCTGACCCACCCGCCTTGCCCAAGTGCGCAACAGCGACGTCTTTCCGCTACCCGCAGGAGCCGTGACGATCGTGACCTTCACCGCCGTCGCGCGATCTAGAGCGGTGAGAAGGTGGTCCCGGTCGATCAGCCGGGGGTTCGCTGAAGCCACCGTAAGCGGTCACCTTGTCTGGGCTCGACGCCCAAACGTCCGCGACGAAGTCCTGCCGCGCCCGTCCCGACGTGGGGGCCTCAAGCGTACTGCGACACCGCGCATAATCTCCGGCCAAATTCGACTTGCAGCTCCTACTGACGACGCCTGCTGAGTCCGTCGAAGCGGTCAGTATGGCGGTGGCAAGAAGACGGGGAACCCCTGGCCGACGTCGCTGCTGTTGTGAACGAGTACGGCGTGGCCGTCGCCGACATCCCAATCGAGGCCCTACTCGCTGCGCCGCGAGATCAAACCTGCATGCGCACAGTCCGTTGGCTCGTACACCACGGCACAGGAGCTGAACTCAGCATCCGAGGCGGCCGTCGCGCTAGGCCCGGTTGCCGGCTCCGGCGCACCACAACTGTCCGGCATCGGACTGCTCGGCGCGCCTCTTCTCGTGGCATGCTGGTCCCGCTGCCGACTGTCTATGCCATCGCGGAGCGGTTGGCAGCGAGCGCTCGGTGTGGCGCAAATTGCGGAGGGCTCCGCTGTTCTTCGGTCTGTTCACCACGCTACTGCTGGTCGGTGCAGCCGCGGCGCTGATCCCTGGCAACCCCGTGCGTCTCGTCGTCCAGACCCAGGTCCTCAACGCAATCATCAGCCCGGTGAACTTGACCTACGGCGCTCGTACGGCCCGGCCCTTTTACCAGAGGCAGGCCCGGAACCAGTGCACCGCTGCCATAGTCGCCATCAATGCCAAACAAGCCGATTGCGTCTTTACCGCTGTCACCACGCGCGGTGTACTGATGAATGCAACCACGGCTATGCGAGCGATGACTCGGCGCAACGCGTAGTGCATTGACTCTGCGTCATGCGCTTTCGTTTTCAGCCGCATCGTTCTTACTTGGAGGTTGAATGTCTTCGCTGTCTCCGCGCCAGGACATCAAGCGGTCCTACGACACAGAGCTGCTACGCGTAGTCATTCAGTTGTTCGACGAGTTTCCGACGATACCCATGATTAGAGTTATACGCGCTCTCAAGCACGCGCGTGCGACCTTACAGGTCAATTCGAATGGTCTCGCGTCGCCGTCCGCTGTCGGCGCGGCCGCCCGGCAGGCTCTGCGCGACAGGGTAGCGCTGTCTGCAGGGGTGCCCATCCGGCTCGGCTAACCGTCGACGTCACCGCCATGACCGGCGGCGGAGAGGGGCCGCGGTGGGGGTCTCGTCCTCGGCGCTGGTGGCCCGCTGGCCGGACTGGACTTCGACCACAGCTGCACTGGCGGCAGACCCGGCTGGCCACAGCTCGGCCTCGGCTCTTTCCCGCTGCTCGCGCGTTGGGCAGAAACCCGGGGAACGCCGCAACGCCGATAACGACCAGGCTTACGGATGTCCGCGGCGGGTCGAGGCAACCGAAGCACGAAGCCGGTCGCGGGCGGCTGCGACGATCTCAGTCGGAGAAGCTGGTGCGCTAGAGGCACTTCGGAGTGGGGCGCCGGCGGCGGCGAGTGCATTGATCACGGTCATCACCGGAAGCGATGAGAACTCCTCGAACAGTTCGTCGGCTCGAAGCATCATCTCTGCTCTGCCGCAGCGTTCACTGTTTGGGCGCGCAATCATATTTTGACTCCATCTACGAATGCTGAGCGGGGAATCGTGGGCTCATATACTGCGCCAGCAATGGCATAAGCCCGTCGACCCATCACGAACAGGGAGCTGCGACCGGGCCATGTGACAAGTACACCGGAGACATCGCCAGTCGTGAATGAGGTCTCACCTGGATTGACATTGTCAGCAGCTATGTGACGCGGTGGGCCGCTGCCTGCGACGCTCGTACTGCGGCCGTTGACAGGTGCCTACGTATCGCCAAACGGCGGTATCAACGGGCCATCGCCGACGCCTCGTACAAGAAGCGGCAACGCAACAGGGGTGTCACGGAGTTTGTCGAGATTCCCAACCGTGGGCACGTGCTGACCATCGACAGCGAGTGGCGTGAGGTTGCCGGGACGGACCTCTCATTCGTCAACCGGTTTGTCTAACAAAGTCCTGCCGACATCCGAATCTAGGAGAGCGCAATGGCATTGACCGGGGAAGACTCGTCTCTCGCCGAAGGTGGCGACCCGGCTACCGGACGCAGGCAGCCTGCGGGCGTGTTCACGGAACGGCCAACGGAGACTGTGGCTATGGCGTCGCCATTTCCGCCGATCGCCGACTACGCGTTCCTGTCCAACTGCCACACCGGTGCGCTCGTGGCTCCCGACGGCGCGATCGACTGGCTGTGCTTTCCCCGTTTCGACGCGCCCAGCGTGTTCGGCACGCTGCTCGACCGTGAGGCCGGCTACTTCAGGTTGGGGCCGTTCGGGATCAACCACCCGACCCAGCGCATGTACGAGCCGGGTACAAACGTGCTCGTGACGACGTGGAAGACGCCGAGCGGCTGGGGGGTCGTCCGCGATGCCCTGACCATGGGGCCGCGCGACAATGAGGACGCGATCACTCCGCACACTCGCCCGCCCGCCGACGACGACGGTGATCACATGCTGGTGCGGACCGTCCGCTGCCTTGAGGGAAGCATCGAGATCGAGCTGGTGTGCGAGCCCGCGTTCGACTACGGCCGGTCGCCGGCGCAGTGGACGATGGTCGGAGGCGGCGACCACACTGCCGACGCGAGAGGCGCAGGGCAAACCATCAGGTTGCAGTCCGACATGGCGCTCGGCATCGAGGGTAACCGGGTGCGGGCGAGGCACGTGCTCGCTCAGGGCGAGGAGCTCTACTGCTCGCTGTCGTGGGCCGGAGACCTGGCCTCGCCGCGCGATATCACCGAAGCCAACGCTCGGCTCGACGCCACCTCACGCTTCTGGCGAAGCTGGCTCGGACGAGCCAGCATCCCCGACCACCGCTGGCGGGGACCGATCCAGCGTTCCGCATTGACCATCAAGGGTCTCACGTACATGCCGACGGGGGCGACGGTGGCTGCCCTCACGACGTCGCTGCCTGAAACTCCCGGCGGTGAGCGCAACTGGGACTACCGCTACACCTGGATGCGTGACACTACGTTCACGCTCAGGGCACTTCACTTCCTGAACCTGGACTGGGAGGCCGACGAGTTCATGCAGTTCGTCGCCGACCTCACGGCCAACGACGACGGTGCGCTGCAGATCATGTACGGGATCGACGGCCGCCGAGACCTCACCGAGTCGACCCGCGACGACCTGTCCGGATACGCCGGCGCCCGGCC
>JAOPWD010000140.1 GCA_025965875.1 Pseudonocardiales bacterium | reverse complement strand
TCCGCCCGCACCGTTGCTCGGCGCACCGCCCGGCGGCCCGCCACGGAAGCCGCCTCGTCCTCCCGCTCCGCCCGGGCCGCCGAATCCTCCGGCGCTCACCGCCGGCCCTGCCGACGGGGTTGGACCGGTATGCGGTGTCGCCGCAGTGCTGAGCGCGTAAGCGGCCGAGCCGCCGGTCAATGCGACGATTCCAGCGACGAGCGCCACCGCGGCGGCCCGGGCGAAGCGTTGCGCCGGTATCGCCAGAGCGACGGCCGCAACCACCGCCGCGAGCAGCACGAGGACGGACACCCAGGGGTGCCAGCCGGACGCGCGGTGCAGCAGCGCGTAGCTCCACAGCCCGGTCACGAGCACCCCAGCCATCAGCACCAGGCGGCCCCCGGTCTCGTCGCGGCGACGCCACAGGGTGACCGCACCGATCGCGACCAGCGCGGCGATCGCCGGGGCCAGTTCAACTCCGTAGTACGTGTGGATGATGCCTCCCGCGAAGCTGAGCACCACGCCCGTGATCAGCAGCCAGCCGCCCCACAGCAGCAGCGCCGCTCGCGTGCGGTCCGTCCGCGGCAACCGGCGCGTGACCACGGCGAGCGCGACGGCGGCGACGAGCGCGGTCGGCAGCAGCCAGGCGATCTGCCCGCCGTTGAGCGAGTTGAACAACCGCCCGATCCCGGGGCTGCCGCTGAAGTTCGCGCCGCCGCCACCGCCCGGCCCGCCCGTGGAGCTGCCCGTAATCCGGCTCACGCCGTTGTAGCCGAAGGCCAGACCGAGGGCGGTGTTGTTGCCAGAGCCACCGATGTAGGGACGGTTGGCTGCGGGCGTCAGGTCGACAGCGAGCACCCACCACCCCGCGCCGACGACGACAGCAGCCCCCGCCGCGAGCAGTTGCCGCACCCGGCGACCCAACCCGGTGGGGGCGGCCACCAGATACGCGAGAGCGAGCGCCGGCAGCACGGTGAACGGCTGCAGACCCTTGGCCAGAAAGGAGAAACCGATGATCAGACCGGTGAGCAGCAGCCAGCGCGTGGACGCCTTCTCGATCGCCCGCGTCACGCAGTAGGCGGCCGCGACGATCAGCAGCGTCATCAAAGCATCGGGGTTGTTGAACCGGAACATCAACACCGCAACCGGCGTGATCGCGAGCAGCGCGCCTGCGAGCAGGCCGGCCGTGGCACCGAACCAGCGCCGCACGGTCGCGTAGAGCAGCCACACCGCGAGGACGCCTTCGAGCGCCTGCGGCAGCAGCATCGACCAGGAGTTGAAGCCGAAGATCCGCCCGGACAGCTCCATCGGCCACAGCGCCGCTGGCGGCTTGTCGACGGTGATGAAGTTCGACGAGTCGAACGAGCCGAAGAAGAACGCCTTCCAGCTCTTGGTGCCCGCCTGCACGGCCGCCGAATAGAAGTCGTTGGCGTACCCCGAAGCACCCAGGTTCCACGCGTACAGCAACGCAGTCCCGGCCAGCAGCGCAGCCAGCGCCAGCCGCTCCCGCATCGAGTGACGTATCTCAGTGTTGAGAGACGGCGGTTCGGGCGTCTCTGATCTTGGAGATACGTCACTCAACGGGGGGATGGGGGGAGTGGCCGTCGTGGTCACGGAGATACCTCCAGGTTGGGGCGGGTGGCCAGGTTGGGGCGAGTTCTGAAGACCCACCGGCGGAGCAGGACGAACCGCAGCACGGTGGCCGCGAGATTGGCGGCGACGAGCACGGTGAGCTCGACCGCGTGGGCGGGATGGGGGACGAAGGCCGTCAGCGCGGCGAGCGATCCGCTCGTCAACGCGAGTCCCAGGCCGAACACGACCAGTCCCTGGGCCTGATGTCGCGCGACACCGGAACCGCGGACGCCGAAGGTGAAGCGCCGGTTGGCCGCGGTGTTCGCGACCGCCGTCACGAGCAGCGCGAACAGGTTCGCCGACTGCGCCCCCATCGGTCGGGCCAGCAGGAACAGCAGCAGGTACGCGATCGTGCTCAGCACACCTACCGCGGCGAACCGCAGGGCCTGACGCGCGAGGCTGACCGGCACACCGGGCAGCTCGACCCGCCCGCGGCCGAGTTGCTCACGCAGCTCGCGCACCGGCAGGTCACCGAGAACCAGGGCACGCCCCAGCCGGGCCACACCACGCAGGTCGGCCATCGCGGTCGCGACCAGGTCGACGCGGCTGTCCGGATCGTCCACCCAGTCCACCGGGACCTCGGCAATGCGCATCCCGCTGCGCTCGGCCAGCACGAGCAGTTCGGTGTCGAAGAACCAGGCCGTGTCCAACACATGCGGCAGCAGGGCCCGGGCGCACTCCACCCGCATCGCCTTGAAACCGCATTGCGCGTCGGAGAATCGCGCGCGCAGCGTCGTGCGCAGCAACAGGTTGTAGCAACGGGAGATGATCTCGCGCTTCGGGCCGCGCACCACCTGCGCGGTCCGCGACAGCCGGGTGCCGATCGCCACGTCGCTGTGCCCGGACAGCAGCGGCGCCACAAGCGGCAGCAGCGCCGCGAGGTGGGTGGACAGGTCGACGTCCATGTAGGCGACGACCCGCGCGGTGCTTGCCGTCCACGCCTGCTGTAGCGCGCGGCCGCGGCCCTTGGCGTCCAGGTGCACCGCGGTGACGCCGGGCAACTCGGAGGCGAGCGCGACAGCAGCCGCCCACGTGCCGTCGGTGCTGGCGTTGTCGGCGATGGTGATGGCCGCCGTGAAGGGGAAGTCCGTCTGCAGAA
>JAOPWD010000108.1 GCA_025965875.1 Pseudonocardiales bacterium | reverse complement strand
GTGTGCTGCGGGCTGACCTGGATCTCCACCGGCCAGCTCGACGGTGCCCGCAAGCAGCTGCGCGCGACGCTGGACGCCCTCGAGCCCGCGCTGCGCGACGACCTGCCGATCGTCGGGCTCGAGCCGTCGTGCACGGCCGTCCTGCGCAGTGATCTCGCCGAACTGCTGCCCGACGATCCGCGTGCCGCGAAGGTGGTCGGGTCGACGCTCACGCTGGCCGAAGTGCTCAACGCCACGCTGCGCGGCCCCGCCCTGGCCGCGATGGCGAAACGGGCGGGCGGCATCGACGCGCGCCGGCCGCTGCCGCAGTTCGCCCGGCAGACGTTCCGGGACTGGTTCGGCGGGCACCGGTCGCCGCTGGGGACGCCCGTGCTGCTCTGGGTGGACACGTTCACCGACCACTTCACACCCGAGGTGGGCCAGGCTGCGGTCCGGGTGCTCGAAGCGGCCGGATACTCCGTGCAGATAACGGCAAAGCCGGTGTGCTGCGGGCTGACCTGGATCTCCACCGGCCAGCTCGACGGTGCCCGCAAGCAGCTGCGCGCGACGCTGGACGCCCTCGAGCCGGCGCTGCGCGACGACCTGCCGATCGTCGGGCTCGAGCCGTCGTGCACGGCCGTGCTGCGCAGCGATCTCGCCGAACTGCTGCCCGACGATCCGCGTGCCGCGAAGGTGGTCGGGTCGACGCTCACGCTGGCCGAAGTGCTCACCGCCACGCCGGAGTGGGTGCCGCCATCGCTGGCTCGGGTCCGGGCGCTGGCCCAGCCGCACTGTCATCAGCACGCGGTGATGGGCTGGGCCGAGGACGCGGCGCTGCTGGCCCAGTCCGGCGCCGAGGTAGACACCGTCGGCGGCTGCTGCGGGCTGGCCGGGAACTTCGGCGTCGAGCGGGGTCACTACGACGTGTCGGTGGCGGTGGCCGAGACGGCGCTGCTGCCGGCCGTGCGCGCGGCTGCCCACGACGCGGTGATCCTGGCCGACGGCTTCTCCTGCCGCACCCAGCTGGAACAGCTTGGCGGCGTGCACAGCGTGCACCTGGCCCAGCTGCTCGCCTACTACCTGCCCCCTGAGCCATCCGTCGACGACGTGGCCGCGGAGCAGGACGACACGCCGCTGGACAGCCTGCTGCTCGGCCAACCCCTGGAGGAAACATGAGCGCCGGCTTCGTCCCGCCGCCGTACCCCTACGAACGGCTCGGCGAGGTGAGCGCGCTGGCCGAGAAGCACGACGGCGGCGCGGTCGACCTGTCGATCGGCACGCCGTGTGACCCCACCCCGCCCGAGGTCATCGCGGCCCTGTCGGCCGGCGGCGCGGCGCGTGGCTACCCGCCCTCGATCGGGACGCCGGCGTTTCGCGGTGCGGCCGCCGACTGGATCGAGCGCCGGCTCGGGGCCTCCGTCGACCCGGACACCGAGGTCGCCGCCTGCGTCGGGAGCAAGGAATTCGTCGCGTCCACCCCGCAGTACCTGAAGCTGCGCGACCCGTCCCGCGACACCGTTCTCTACCCGGCGATCAGTTACCCGACCTACGCGATGGGGGCCACCCTCGCCGGCTGCCGCGCGGTTGCCTACCGCACGCTCGACGAGATCGATGAGGCCGACGCCGAGCGGGCGCTGTGTGTCTGGGTGAACTCGCCGGGCAACCCGACCGGTGAGCTGCACGACCTCGCTGCCGCGGCCGACTGGGGCCGCGCGCGTGGCGTCCCCGTCTTCTCCGACGAGTGCTACGCCGAGTTCACCTGGGCCGGCGGACCGACGACGATTCTGCGCAGCGGGCCGGCCGGGGTGATCGCGGTGCACTCGCTGTCCAAGCGCGACAACTTCGCGGGGGCCCGGATCGGGTTCTACGCCGGTGACGCCGAGCTGGTGCACTACCTGCGGGAGGTGCGCAAGCACGCCGGCCTGCTGGCTGCGGGGCCGGTGCAGGCAGCGGCGGTGATTGCCCTCGGTGACGACGCGCACGTCGAGCTGCAGCGGGCCCGCTACCTGGGCCGGCTGCGTCGCCTGCAGCAACTGCTCGCGGCCGCGGGCTACCCCGTCGAGCTGCCCGACGGCGCGTTCTACCTGTGGGCGCCCGCACCAGGTGGCGACGCTTGGGCTGCCGCCCGGGACCTGGCCCAGCGGGCCGGAATTGTCGTCTCGCCCGGTGAGTTCTACGGACCGCAGTCCACCGGGTATTTCCGGGTGGCGGCTGTCCAGCCGGATGAGCGCATCGAGCTCGCAGCCTCCCGAGTCGGGGCATAACGGGCACAATTTTTGCGGTTTATCGGCTCGCGCGGCCGGGTACCTAGTCGGGGTCCTACTCCTTATCGAAAGGGCGAAGTTCCAATGAGTGCAACCGACAAGGCAAAGAACAAGATTGAAGACGCCGCGGGCAAGGCCAAGGAAGGCCTGGGCCGGGCCACTGGTGACCGCAGCACGGAAGACGAAGGCCGCCGTGACCAGGCGAGGGCCGACTTCAAGGACGCCGGCGAGAAGGTCAAGGACGCGTTCAAGCACTGATACCCCGATGCGACGGCCCCCGGACCATATGGTCCGGGGGCCGTCGTCGTCCGGTCAGGCGCGCTATCTGCGCCTGCCGGGCCGCGGGCGGCCGCCTGCCGTTGGCCGTCGGGTCGTGGGTCATCTGGCTAACGAACGGGCTGAACTGGGCGCGCTCGCCATGATCCTGGTATGCACGGTGACGGCTGGCGCCATCCATCGTGGCCAGCACCACCCGTCGAGCGCAGGGAGCCCGTCATGACCGAACCGGTTCGGCCGCAGCGACGCGGTCGCAAGATCGCGATGACCCCCGCGGAGGTCGACACGTTCCTGGCCGAACAGAGCACCTGCCGCGTCGCGACCATCGGCCCGGACGGACCGCACGCGACGCCGCTGTGGTTCGGCTGGGACGGCACCTATCTGTGGCTGTACTCGATCACCCGCAGCCAGCGTTGGGCCGACGTGCGCAACGATCCGCGAGTCAGCGTGGTCGTCGATGCCGGCATCGACTACTTCGACCTGCACGGCGTCGAGATCACCGGCACGGCCGAGACCGTGGGCGAGGTGCCGCGCACCGGCGAGGCGAACGACGGCCTGCTCGCGGTCGAGGCGCAGTTCGCCCGGAAGAACTTTGGCTTGGACGAGATGTTCCACGACGGCAAGCACGCCTGGCTGCGAGTCACGCCGACCAAGATCGCTAGCTGGGATTTCCGCAAGCTTGCCGATCTCGCCGCCGGCTGACGAGCTGGCGCGACATCAGGTCGACCATCGGCCCGAGCAGGAAGATCACCACGAGCGTCCCCGGGCCGATCGCGGCACCCAGCAGCCAGCCCGCGATGGCGCCGGTTCCCTGCAGGACGCTGTAGCTCCACTTGAACGGCACCGGTGGGTCCCAGGCCAGCGCGGCGGCTTCGGTCGGACCCGCGCCCAGCGCGCTGTCGAGGTAGAGCGCGACACCGGCCGCGAGCAGAGGCAGCGCGCAGACGAGCAGAACGATCCGCCACGCCATGGGCGACGGCGGGTCGACGGCGGCGAGTACAGCCGACACCGTGAAGCCGACGACGACCGGCTGCACGATCGTGCCCAGGCCGGGCCGCACGGCACGCAGCCAGGCCATGGCCACGAGCACCACGCCGACCAGGAGGTTCACCAGGGCGAACGGCACGTCGAAGTACAGCCGCAGGCCGTTGATCAGCGTCGAGTAGCCGTCTGAGCCGAGGGCTGGCAGCAGCAGCAGCCCGATACCGACGCCCAGGATCAGGCACGCCCCGACCAGTTGGACCACGCGGCGGAGCACGGCTCGATGGTGCCACGGTCGCAGCCAGGCCGGGTGAGCGGCCGACTGTTCGAGCAGCTAGCCCAGTACCGCCGAAGCATTGATCTTGTACGTCCCGCCGCTGAGGATCAGTTGGAAGTTCCTGCGTTCGGTGGATGTCTGGCCGTTCTTGAACGTATAGGTGATAGTGGCTTGTGCGCTGTCAGGCAGCTGGCCGGTTGCGTTGCTGGCCGTCACCTTGGCGAACTGGCCCCAGAACTGTTCGTAGCCGTTGAGCCCGCCCGCGCCGGCTTGCTGGTACGACGGCGTGAGCCGCGCCCAACCGGCCTGGATGTTCTCCGGCATCAGCGCGTAGTAGTCGGTGACGGCCTGCGCCAACTGCTGGGCGGTGGGGGCCTGGCTGGTGGTGGCAGCACGGGTGGGGGTCTGCGGCGCCGAACTCGTGGTCTTTGACCCCGCGCTGCCCGACGGGCTGCCGTTCTCGGGGCCAGGCCGGGTCAGGGCGAATATCGCGACGGCAGCGACGGCCAGCACGCCGGCCACGATGGCGGCGATCGGCCCGCGCCGACGCCGTGGCCCGGAGGGCGGGCCGACCGGGCGAATGTTGGGCAGCGTCGAGTGCGGGGCGGCGGCTCCCACGGGCGCGCTCGGTGACCCGGCGAAGCGTGCGGGGGTCCGTCCCGGCGGGCTCGACGGCACTGGGTACCGCGCAGTGTGGACGCTCGTCGGTACCTGCGCCGCGCTGTTGCCGGTCGGCAGCGCGGACAGGGCGTGTCCCAAATCCGTGCCCACATCCGCCATGACCGGGCGGGCGCCGGGATCACCGGTGAGCATCGACATCAGCAGGGGAGTAAGCGAGCCGCTGCGTTGTGGAGGGCGGACCTGACCGGAGGCCACCCGGTGCAGCACCGCCATCGCGTTGCTGCCCTCGCCGAACGGTGGGGTGCCTTCGGCGGCGGTGTAGAGCGTGGCGCCGAGTGAGAAGACGTCCGAGGCGAAGCTCGCGGGTTGGCCGCGTGCGACCTCGGGCGCGAGATAGGCGGGCGTCCCGGTGATCATGCCGGTGGCGGTGAGGGTCGCATCTCCGAGAGCGTGCGAGATGCCGAAGTCGGTGAGTTTGGCCGTGCCATCCTCGGCCAGCAACACGTTGCCCGGTTTGACGTCGCGATGCACGATGCCGACCCGGTGTGCGGCGGTGAGCGCCTCGGCCAGCTCGGTGCCGATCCGGGCCACTTGCGCGAGCGGCAGCGTGCCCCGCTGGTGAATGGCTTCCTGCAGGCTGATGGAGGGCAGGAACTGCATGATCAGGCAGGGATCGCCGTCATGCTCCACGACGTCGTAGACGGGCACGGCGTGCGGATGGTGCAGGCGAGCGGTGTTGCGGGCCTCGCGCATCGCACGGTCGCGAGCGGTGGTTGCCTCAGCCGGGCTGAGCCCTGGCTGGACGCGGAGTTGCTTGACCGCCACCGGGCGTTTCAGCCGCTCGTCCCAGCCCTTCCAGACGACGCCCATGCCGCCGCTGGCCAGTGCCGTGACGAGTCGATACCGCCCTGCGATCAGCACGTCCTCGCTGCCCGTCACGTCACC
>JAOPWD010000046.1 GCA_025965875.1 Pseudonocardiales bacterium | reverse complement strand
GCTCGAAGTCCCGTTCGACGAGGTTGTAGTGCGGCTGCAGGACGGTGAACTCGGCGAGCCCGTGCTTGCGCTGGAGCTCGAGCGCAGCGGTGAGCCGCTCCGGCGTGTAGTTGGAGGCGCCGAGGTGGCGCACCATGCCCGCTTGGACGAGCGCGTCGAAGGCGCGCAGCGATTCCTCCAGCGGCGTCTCTTCGTCGTCGAAGTGCGCGTAGTAGAGATCGATGCGGTCGGTCTGCAGGCGCTCGAGCGAGGCGTGCGCCTCCTGCTTGATCGTCTCCGGACGCAGGTTGCGGAGCGGCCCGCGGCCGCCGCCGACCTTCGTGGCCACGACGATCTGGTCGCGGTTGCCCCGGTCGGCCAGCCAGCGCCCGATGATCGTCTCGGAGCGGCCGTGCTCGACCAGGTAGGAGTTCGCGGTGTCGATGAAGTTGCCGCCCGCTGCGGTGTACGCATCGAGGACGGCACGGGACTGCGGCTCGTCGGCGGTCCAGCCGAACACGTTGCCGCCGAGGCAGATGGGAAAGACGTCGAGGTCGGTACGTCCGAGAGAATTCATGTAACTCGACGCTAGCCATTGTCAGCTGTCACCGCGTTCCGGCTAGCAGGTGCCTGGGGGTTCCAGGGAACTGGGGGACATGGGCCTGCGCACGTAGCCGGCTGAGCTGGGCTAACGGGCCGGCGCGGTGGGCGTGTTCCTCAGCAAGAAAGTGAGCCCTTCAGCGGCGGTGGGGTGGGCGTAGATCGCACCTCGCAGTGCCGTGTACGGGATGCGGCCGATCATCGCGGTCTGGACAGCGGCCAACAGTTCGCTCGCCTCCGCCCCGAACGCGGTGAATCCGAGAATCTCATCGCTGTCCGCGGCGATCAGCATGGTCATGGACCCGCGCGGCTCGGAGATTGTCCTGGTCCGCAGCACCGCGGCCATCGGCAGGGTGAGTACGCGGTATGCGATGCCCCGGCGCCGGGCCTCGGACTCGTTGCAGCCGACCCGCGCCAGCTCGGGATCGGTGAACATGCAGTAGGGCACGAGGCGGTCCGTCGTTGTGCTGCTGCCTCCGGTCAGGTTGTCATGCACCACGCGGAAGTCGTCGAAGGCTACGTGGGTGAATTGCGGGCTGCCCGCACACTCGCCCATTGCCCACACGTTGGGCGCGGTGGTGGCAAGGCGCTCGTCGACCGCAATGTAACCCGTCTCGGTGAGCTTGATCCCGGCCTCCTCCAGCCCGACGCCGCTGGTGTTCGGTGTGCGGCCGACGCCGACGAGCAGGTCCGTCCCCTCCACGACGGCTTCGCCGTCCGGTCCATCCGTGCGGATGTGCACGCCGCTGCCGGACTGTCCTTCGACGCTGCTGACCTGTGTCTGGAGGTGAACGGTGATTCCCTCGTCGCGGAAGAGTTCGTGTAGCGCTGCCGCGACGTCCGCGTCTTCGCGCCCTGCCAGCTGGTGTCCCTGCTCGATGACTGTCACCTGCGCACCGAAGCGCCGCATCGCCTGCGCCAATTCCAGCCCGACGTAGCCGCCGCCGATAACGATCAGATGCTCCGGCAGGCGGTCGAGGTCCAGCAGTTCAACGTGGGTCATCGGCCGAGCGGCAACAAGCCCTGGCACGTCGGGAACAGTTGCGTGCGTGCCCAGGTCCAGGAACACCTTCTCGCCGCTGACGGTGCGCGTACCGCCGTCAGCCAACTGGACGTCGACCGTCCTATCGCCGACGAACCGTGCCTCGCCCATGATCAGTTCAGCGCCGCTGGCCCGGTATCGGTCTAGGTGAAGCTGACGGAGGCTGTCGACCATGGCCCGCTTCCTGGCCTGTACGCCCTTCATGCTGGTGACAGCCGACTCCAGTTCCACCCCGAATTCGGCTGCCCGCATGGTGAACGACCGGACCTTCGCCGAGTGAATGATGTTCTTGCTCGGCAGGCAGGCGATATTCGGGCACGACCCGCCGATCAGCTCCCGTTCAATCACTGCCGTGCGATGACCCGCAGCTGCCATCGTCCAGGCGAGGTACTTGCCTGACTCGCCGCTGCCGATGATGAGGATGTCGTAGGTATCGGTCGTGGGCATCTACTCGGCTCCTGCGAAGGCGTGCGCGGCACGATTCGGTCGCGTGATCGGGATGACTCGGAGTAATTCACGCTAACGCCGCCGGTGGGCGGCTGCTGCCCTGCTAGCGGGAATGCCGCCTACCCGACAGCCCTGCCACAGCCCCGAAGCAGGGTGGTCCCTGGGGTCGACCACGTTCGGCCTGCGTTGACGTCGGATGATGGAGGGATGACCGACCCGTTCGACCTGGAGCGGTTCGTTGCCGCCCAGGATGCGGGTGGGACCTACCAGCGCGCGTTGAGCGAGATCCGCCATGGCCGCAAGAGAAGTCATTGGATGTGGTTCGTTTTCCCGCAGCTCGCAGGCCTGGGACACAGCGCCACCGCACAGCGGTACGCCATCGAAGGTTTGGACGAAGCCCGCGCGTACCTCGGTCATCCGGTACTCGGGCCACGGCTGGTCGAGTGCGCCAGCGCCCTGGCGACACCAAGCGAACGGTCTGCAACGGAGATCTTCGGCGATGTCGACGCCCAGAAGCTGCGCTCGTCCATGACCCTGTTCAGTCGCGCTGCGCCGAACGAGCCACTATTCGCCCGCGTGCTCCACATGTACTTCGGCGGCGGGGCCGACCCCGAGACCGAACGCCGGCTGCCGGGGCGCTAACGCGAGCGCCGACGTCATGGCGTCTCGTCCTTTCCTTGAGCCTCGTCGATCTCGACCCTGTGCGCCTCAGCCGGGGACAGCGTCAGCTCTGCGCCGGAGCTTCGCGGACTCGACTCCGAGCGGATGGCCTCGGACAGCTGCGTTCGGCCCACGTTCAGCGGGTGGTGGCACGCCACCTCATGCCCGTTCGCGAATTCGGCCAGCGGTGGCTCGACCTCGGTGCACAGGTCCGTCGCCCACGGACACCGCGTGTGGAAACGGCAACCCGGCGGCGGGTTCGTGGCGCTCGGCAACTCGCCGACGAGCCGTCGCCTGTCGCGCCTGCGGTCCGGGTCCGGTATCGGAATGGCATCGAGCAGGCTCGCCGTGTAGGGATGCATGGGCTGCGCGTACAGCTCGTCGGACGACGACAGCTCCACGATCTTGCCGAGGTACATGACCGCGATCCGGTCCGATACGTGCCGCACAACGCTGAGGTCGTGGGCGACGAACACATACGAAAGCCCGAACTCGTCCTGCAGATCGTCGAGCAGGTTGACGATCTGCGCCTGGATCGAGACGTCGAGCGCCGACACCGGCTCGTCCAGGATGACCAATTTCGGGTCTGCGGCCAGCGCGCGGGCGATCCCGATGCGTTGCCGCTGTCCGCCGGAGAACTCGTGCGGGTAGCGCTGCGCGTGGTCCGGGTCGAGGCCGACCCGAGCCAGCAACTCTTCGACCTCGCGTCGCGCCTTCATCCCCTTCGAAGTGCCGCGCAGCCGGATGCCGGCGCCGACGATCTGGCTGATGCGCTTGCGTGGATTGAGCGAGGCCTGCGGGTCCTGGAACACCATCTGGACGTACCTGCGGAAGCTGCGGAGGTCCTTGTTGCGCTTTGCGGTCAGATCTTCTCCGCGGAACCGGATCGTCCCGCCGGTGGGCTCGGTCAAGCGCACCAGGGTGCGGGCCAGCGTCGTCTTGCCGCAGCCTGACTCACCGACAAGACCGAGCGTCTCGCCTTCAGCCAGGGTCAGTGTGACGTCGTCTACCGCGTGGACGTGCCCGACCACTGCTCCCCAAGTGCCGGCCCGCACCGGGAACATCACCATCAGGTGGTCGATCTCGAGCAGCGCGGCGGCCGCCTTCGTGCCGGCGGGTGACGTGACGACATCGGTCATGACAGCTCCTTCTCGACCGGAATCGGCAAACCGATGGCTCCGTCGACGATCCGCAGCGCGCGCTTGTCCTGCAGCGACAGGTGGCAGCGATCGCGGTGCACCGAGTTCGGCTCCAGAGCCCGCAGTTCCGGCTCGCGGTCGCACTCGGCGAATCGGTGCGGGCATCTCGTCTTGAAATGACACCCGCTCGGCGGACGAAGCAGCGATGGCGGCGATCCCTGGATCGTCGGCAACCGGTCCGGGCGGACCTTGTCGATGCGTGGGACGGATCCGAGCAGGCCCCACGTGTACGGATGCAGGGGGTCCTTGAAGATCTCGTGGACCTCGCACTCCTCGACTACGCGGCCCGCATACATGACGACGACGCGAGAGGCCACCTCGGCGACCACACCGAGATCGTGGGTGATGAGCAGGACCGCGACGCCGGTCTCCTGCCGGAGGTCCTCGATCTCGGCCAGGATCTGCGACTGGATCGTAACGTCGAGCGCGGTTGTGGGTTCGTCGGCAATGAGGATCTCCGGCGAGCAGGACAGTGCCATCGCGATCATGACTCGCTGCCGCATGCCCCCCGAGAACTGGTGCGGATAGGCACGGGACCGCTCGGCCGCGCGGGGGATGCCGACCCGCTCGAGCAGTTCGACGGCGCGCGCGCGAGCCGCCGCCTTCGACACCTTCTCGTGAGCGCGGATCTGCTCGGCGATCTGGTCGCCGACCCGGTACACCGGGGTCAGCGCACTCATTGGGTCCTGGAAGATCATCGCGACCCGCGAGCCGCGGACCCGCTGCAGGTCGCGGTCGCTCGCGGTGACCAACTCGGTGCCATCGGCAAGCCGTGCCGACCCGCTGATGGTCGCGTTGGGGGAACGGGTCAGCCCCATGAGGGTCATGGCGCTCACCGACTTCCCGGAACCGGATTCGCCGACGATCGCGAGCACCTCCCCGCGGCCCACCCGGAAGGAGACGTCATCCACCGCTTGCACGACACCGCGTTCGGTACGAAAGCTCACCTTGAGGTGTTCGACGCGCAGCACCTCATCGGTGATGGGCGCCCTCTGGAAGACCTCGATGTCGCTCATGACGTGGTCGTCCTGATCCGGGGATCCAGCACGGCGTACAGCACGTCGACGATCGCGTTCATCAGCACGACGAAGCAGGCCCCGAGGAGGGTGATTACCAGGACGGGGGGCACATCCAGCGAACGTACCGAGTCCGCCGCGTACTGCCCGACACCGTTGAGGTTGAACACAGACTCGACGACCAGGGTGCTGCCGCCAAGCACAGCGGCGAAGTCGAGCCCCCACAGTGAGGCGATCGGGATGAGCGACACCCGGAGGACGTGCTTGATCATCACGCGGGTGGGGGAGAGCCCCTTCGCGTGCGCCGTGCGGACGGCGTCAGTGGTCATGGCGTCGAGCACGGTGGATCTGAGCACCTGCGCGTACACCCCGATGTAGAGGACGGCGAGGGTCACCCAAGGTAGGACCAGATGCTCCGCCCACTGGATCGGATTCTGGGTGATAGGCGTGTAGCCACCGGGCGGAAAGATCCGCAGCTTGTACGTCAGCAGGTACAGCAGGATCGAACCGAGGACGAAGGACGGCGCGGAGATCCCGACAAAGCTGAACGTCGAGATCGCTACATCGGTCGCCTTTCCCGCGCGCAGCGCGCCGATGACGCCGAGCACGATGCCGACGATCAGCCAGATGATGGCCGCGCCGATCGCGAGCGAGAGCGTGGCCGGCAGGCCCCGCTTGATCTGCGAGAACACCGTCACGTGCTGCGTGTAGGACTGGATGCTGCCGTCCAGGATCTGTTTCATGACCTTGCCGTACTGCACCCACAGCGGCCGGTCGAAGCCGTAGTCGTGGCGCACGGTGGCGATCGTCTGGGCGGTGGCTGTGCGTCCTGCGAGCCGCAACGCGGGGTCCCCGTTCGGGATCGCGAAGAAGATCAGGAACGTCAGCACGCTGACCGCGAACAGGACGACGATCGCCGAGGCGAGCCGTTTCAGGGCAAAGATTGCGATGTCCACGGTCGTCAGCGCTCCACTCGGATACGAGCGCGGGGGTCGAAGGCTTGCCGCAACCCGTCGCCGAAGATGTTGACGGCCAGCACGGTGAGTACGAGAGCGATGCCAGGGACGAGCGTGAGGTGAGGCGACGCGGTGACGTCCTGGACACCGTCGGCGAGCATCGTTCCCCACGACGCGTTTGGTGCCTGGACGCCCGCGCCGAGGAACGACAGTGCCGCCTCGAGCACGATCGACTGCGCGAGCTGAAGGGCGAAGAAGACCACGAGTGTGGACGACAGGTTCGGCAGGACTTCGCCGAACATGATCCGGAGCCGGCCGTAGCCCAGGATTCGGGCCGCGTCGACGAACTCCCGCTCGCGCAGCGAGAGCACCTCGCCGCGAACCGGCCTCGCAACGTAAGGGATGTACACGATCCCGATTACCAGCGCGGGGATCAAGTTCGAGCCACCCGCGATATGCACCGGCCCGATCGACAGGCCGCCGACCGCCAGACTGACACCCAGCGCGACACCGAGCAGCAGGGCCGGATAAGCCCAGATCAGGTCGAGGACGCGGGAGATGATCGTGTCGACCCAGCCGCGGAAGAACCCAGCGAGCATGCCGAGCAGGACCGCGCCGATCATGGTGATCAGCGTCGCGATCAGCCCGATCTCGAGCGACGTCCGGCCGCCGTAGAGCAGCCGCACCGCGACGTCGCGGCCGTTCTGGTCGGCTCCCAGCAGGAACTGCGAATGCCAAGTCGGCCCGATCGGCAGGTCGGTCAGGCTGACAACGTTCGTGTCCTTGCCGTTGACCTTGATGACCTCACTGATGTGGTTGGTGTTCGGGCCGGTGTGCGCGATGTGCGCCGCGTATACCGGCGCGAGCAGGCAGGCGATCACGATGAGCACAAAGAGCACACCGAAGGCCAGCGCGATCCGGTTTCGTCTGAGTCTGCGCAGCGCTAGCCGTAGCGGCCCCGCTCCGCCGGTGGGGTCCGCCGACTTCTCGGCGGACCCCAGTACGACGTCTGTCATAGCGCCTGAACTACTTGAGCTCGACCGTCGAGAACTCGATGTAGTACACCGGGTTGAAGACAGCCTTGTTGAAGTCAACCCGGTTCGACATGAACTTGGGTGCTGTCTGGTAGCCGTACACGTCCACGTACGCCTGGTCGGCCACGTAGGTGTCGAGCGTCTGCCACCCGGTCGCCACCGAGGAGAGCTTGGTGGCCGGAATCGGCAGCAGCGCAGCCAGTTGGCTCTCGATCTTCGGGTCCGAGACGTTGCCGAAGTTCTCGTTGTTCACCTTCTGGATGCCCGCCTTGGACAGCAGCAGGTAGAAGTCGGACGGGTTCGGGAAGTCCTGTGACCAGTCGGCGAAGCCGGCCTGCGGTTCCAGGCTCTGGTTTCCGATCGTCTGGAAGTACACCGTGTCCTGGATGACCTTCAGTGTGGACTTGAAGCCGAGCTGGTTGAGCAGGTCGTTGAAGTACGCGCAGAACTCCTGGCGGGGGCTGCGGGTCTCGCTCCAGACGGTGACCTTCGTGCCGGCCAGTCCGGCGGCCTTGATCATCGCCTTGGCCTTCGAGACATCGGCGGCCGACGGCACCGTATTCGGGTCGGCGCCGTTGCACGAGCCGTTCTGGTGGCCCACGATCGTCGGCGGCAGGAAGAAGCAACCGGGCGTGAGCGATCCACTCGAGAGCCTGGCCAGCGCCGTGCGGTCGGTAGCGAGGTTCACCGCCTGGCGGGCCGCGACGTTGTTGAACGGGGCGACCTGGGTGTTGAGGAAGAAGTAGTAGGTCGACGCGAGCGGCACCGTCTGGTAGCGGGCCTTGGCCTGGCTCTGCACTGCGCTCAGCACGCTGGCCGGCACGGTGTCACCGGGGTCGAAGATGTCGGCCTGGTTGTTGAGCACCAGCTGGGCCTCGGTGTTGGTGTTCGTGTTCTTCGTGACGTTGACAGTGTCGACGTACCCAGTCGGGATGTTGGGGATCTTGAATCCCGCGAAGGACGGGTTCTTGACCAGCTGGTACGACGCGTTCGGCACGATCTTGCCGAACTTGTACGGGCCGACGCCGACCGGCGGGGTGTTCGAGAGCACCTTCATCGGCGTCGAACTGGGGATGGGGGCGCTCGACGGGAACGCCAGCAGGTTGGCGAACGCGCCGTACGGCTGGGTCAGCGTGATCGTGATCTGACCCGTGCTGTCGTCGGTCTTGATACCGCTGATCGATGACGCCGTGCCCGCGTCGTAGGCCGCGGCTCCGGCGATGTAACCGGTGTAGAAGGACTTGCCGCCCCAACTGATCTTGCACGCGCGCTCGATGGCGTGGGTGAAGTCTGAGGCCTTGACGGCCGTACCGTCCGAGTACGTCAGCCCCGGCCGCAACGTCAGGGTGTAGGTCTTCTGGTCCGATGACACCGTCGGCAGCGCCGCCGCGAGCCCGGGAATCAACTGGGTGCCGGCCGTGCCGGATTTCACCGCGTACTGCAGCAGCGGCGTATAGACCATGTCGTCGGCCTCAGCGCCCTGCGTGGTGTAGCTGAACTGCGGGTCAAGGCTGTCTGGTGAGGTGCCTTGCACGACCTGGAGGGTGCCTCCCGGCTTGTCGGTCGAGTTAGCGGTCGATCCCGTCGACGACGAGGACGAACCGGAAGCTCCGGTACAAGCGGTGAGCCCGAGCCCTAGGGCGAGTAAGCCGAGGCCGAGCACGGTACGTCGGTGGCGCATGCCAAACATCTCCGATTCTTGAAAATGGTTCGACCGGGGTCGCCGGTCGACCTCGCATACTTTCTGCGCCCGTTAAGAACGAGGCGTCTCTATCAGGCCGTCATCAGCATCTGCGGCAGCGTGCAAGTTCGGCGCATGTCCACCTCATGGCGGACTCCGGCCTGGCGCACACGCGTGCCGGACTGATGTCCGGGACCGTCGCCCCTGGCCGCGCTCTGTCCGCTGACAAACATCACTGACTCCTTGCGTCGTATGAAGGATCCGGCGTGCCGTGTCCCCTACTACTTACGATGGCGAATTGGCCTGGACCGGTCTGCCCGACAGGCGTCCAAACCCTCTACCGGCTAGCTGGAACCTTGCACTGGCCGATGCTCGGCGAGGGCCAATCGGCTTCTGTCACCGACCAGCCATGGACTCATCGACCCGGTCGGTCACGGCCATACCGTCGGTCAGCTGAATCGTTCGATCGGCGTACGCGACGACGTCACCGGCATTGCGCGCGTGGATTGCCGCGACGATCGTCGTGCCCGGTAGGGCCGCCCGAAGATTGGTCAATACCTGGGCGGCGGTTGCTTGGTCCAGGCCCTCCGTCGGCTCGTCGAGCAAGATCAGTCGCGGCCGGCGAAGGTAGGCCTGGGCCAGCGCCAGTCGGCGACGCTGCCCTCCGGACAGGAAACTGCCTCCTGGTCCGACCTGGGTCGAACGCTCGACCGACCCCGATAGGACCGCGACGCGCAGGGCGTGGTCGATCTCGGCTCCAGAAGCCTCCGGGCGGGCCAGGCGAAGGTTGTCCTCGATCGTGCCGCTGAGGATTCCGCTGTCCGCCTCGACCAGAGTGAGGTAGTCGCTGCGCTGCGCGTAGGTCAGGTCATACGGATCGACACCGCCCACGCGGACTTCGCCGGTGATGGCTGGTTGTTCGCCCGCAAGTACGGACAGCAGCGTCGTCTTTCCTGCGCCAGACGGCCCGGACAGAATGACCAGACTGCCGGCGGCGAAGTCCAAGTGCGCCGCCTCGAGCACCGGACTTGTCCCGTATCCGGCCGACAGCCGGCGAATGACGACGTCGGCGCCGACCGGCGCGCCAGCCGGTCGGGACGCGACGTCACCCCCGCCGGGCGACTCGACGTCACGCCCGGCGGCCCGGGCCAGGCCGGTCACTTCGCGCAATCGGTGCCAGGCCGCGCGGGCCCGGCCGGCCTCCTGGCCGATCGAGCCGATCGTTTTCGCGGCATCGAAAAGCGCCAGGGTGAGCAGCGCGGCGAAGGCGAGCACGGCGGAATCCAAGGGCCGCGCGCCACCCGTTCCGGCGGCCAGGATCGCGGCAACGGCCAGCCCAGCAGCGACCGCGATCACGGCCTGCCCGTTGGCGCTCCTGACCGACAGCCGTCGAGCGGGATCATCCAGGGCCGCGAAACGGTCGCGGAGCTCGTCGTACGCCAGTTCGCGCGCGCCGTAGCCGGCCAGCTCGGCGCGACCCTCGATCGCCTCGATGACGCGTGCCCTGGCTGCGGCTCGGTCCACCGCGAGCTGGCCGCCGAGCCGACGACTGCCTCGGTCCATCGTCAGGTTGATGGCCAGTGCCAGGATCAGCAGGCTTGCGGCCACCACGCCGAAGAAGGGGCGCACGATCGTCAATACCGTCAGGCTGCCGACGCCGACTACGGTGCATACAACGGCTGGGACCGCGACAGCGAGCACGTACCGGTCGAGGGTGTCGACGTCGGCTTGCACCCGGTCGAGCAGGTCTCCGCTGCGCAGCGATCGCAGCTTCGCCATCGGCAACCGCGTCGCCGAGGCGAACAGGCGCGTACGCACTTGGGCCAGCAGGTCCAGCGTCGACCGATGCGTGGACAGCCGCTCGCCGTAGCGGGCCGCGGTGCGAATGACGGCCAACGCCTCGACGCCCGCGCTGGGATAGAGCCAGGAGAAACCCGAGGTGCTGGACAAGCCGGTCTGGGCCGACCTGACGATGAACCAGCCGGCCAGACCCATCAGAGCGGCGGACGCGACTGCCGCGGTCAGTGCGAGCAAAAGCCCGATCACCAGTCGCGTGCCAGCCGGCTTGGAAACGAGCGGGGCTGCGAGCTCAGCCATGGACGCGTCCGTCCTCGAGGGCGACTACGTCGTCCGCGAGACCGAGCACCGCGTCGGAGTGGCTGGCCACGAGCGCGGTCCGCCCGCGCAGCAACTCCCGCAGCGGCTCGATCAGGCTGCGCTCGGTGTCCCGGTCCAGGTGGGCGGTCGGCTCGTCGACGATCAGGAACGTCGCGTCGCTGAGGAACGCCCGCGCGATCGAGATCCGCTGCGCCTCTCCTGCGGACAGCCCCCAGCCGCGCTCACCGAGCACGGTCTCCAGCCCGTCGGGCAGACTGCGCACGACTGGTGTCAGCTGAGCCCGCGCGATCGCGTCCCACATCCGGGACGCGGAAAGGCCCGGCTGGCCAAGGGAAAGGTTGTCGGCAAGTGTGCCGGGAAAGAGGTAAGGCCGCTGCGCGATCAGCAAGGCCCGCCCCTCTTGACCGGGTGGCCGCCGGTCGAGCCGCATGATGCCGTCGGTGGGGGTAAGCCAGCCGCCGGCGACCCGGAGCAGGGTCGATTTGCCGCTTCCCGAGGCGCCGGCCAGACCGAAGACGAAACCTGAAGGGACGGTCAACGTGATGTTGCTCAGCGCCGCTGACGAGCGAGTTGGATAGCGAACGCTCACGTCGCGCAACTCGACACGGGGCGGTGTCGCGGTCCACGTCGAGAATTTGGCGCCAGGAGTGACGTCGCGAGCTCGGGTCAGCGCCCCGAGAACCTCAGCGGCGGCAATCGCCTCCTGGCCCTGGTGATACGCGGCGGCGAAGCGACGCAGCGGCAAGAAGAATTCCGGTGCGAGCAGCAGGACAAATACGGCCGAGTGCGGCGCGATCTGGACCGGTAGAGGGGCGGCGTGTACATAGCCGAGCAGCGTGGCCCCGGTGTACATCGCGACCATCCCGATGCCGAAAGTCGAGACCCATTCCAGAGCCGTCGAGGCGAGGAACGCGATGCGCAACACGGCCACCGTCCGGCGGGCCAGTTCGCGCGCGGCCCGCTCCACCACGCGGCGTTGGTGCTCGATGGCTCCGAGCGTGCGCAACGTGGACGCGGCCTGGAGCCGTTCCAGTACCTGGCCGGACAGCTCGCCGATCTGTGCCAGCTGCCGACGGTTGACCTCAGTCGCGCCGAGCCCGGTGACCGCCATGTTGATTGGAACGATCGGCAGTGACACGAGCAGGAGCAACCCGACCACCCAGCTCGCAGGGAAGACAGCGGCCAAGATCACGGCGGGGACCGTCACGGTGGCTATAACGGCCCGGGCATATCCGCGAAAGTAAGCGCCGATCCGCGGGAGCTGGTCCATCACGGCCGTCGCGGCAACAGCGGGCGTCACCGACTCGTCGTCAGCGTCGCCGAGCAGCAGTGACTCGAGCAATTCGGTCCGCACCGCGGTCTCGACCCGCACCGCGCCGGCCTCGGCCAGGCGAGCAGCGATCAGGGCGGCGAGCGCGGCCACGAGGACGCCGAGTGCTACCCCGACGACTGCGCCGCTCAGCCCGCCGGGGTGCGGCGGGCCTATCCCCGCGACGATCAGGGTGGCTATGTTCCAACAGGCGAGCACGGTGGCGGCGGCGGCGAGCACATCGGCCAGCCCCGCGGCGACGAAGAGCGCCCGGCCGTGCCGTTGGCCGGCGGCCAACCAGGATCGCGCGGCGCGTCTAGTATTCGTCGCCGCCTGGTTTGGGTGTGCGCTGAGAGCAACGGGTTCCGCCCTGCTCAGCACGGCGTTCGGCGCGCCGGGCATCAGCGTTGCGTGCGCTGGGTGGTGATCCACGCGGCGACGACGGTGACGGCCATCAACCCGATCATCAGCGGGTCGAACCAGGCGCCGAGTTCACTCAGGTCGTTCTCGGCGGCGAGGATCGCGGCGGCCCAGACAGGCAACAACAGCAGGGCTACGACGATCCGTGCCCACGCCGGCCATTTGCGGTCAGCCATGTTGGGACTCCTTCAGTTCGATGGCGACAACGCGCTTCGGCCGTTGGCCGCCGGCGGCGGCTCAGCGACGTTAAGGGCGGGTGGCGTGCTGCGGAACACCCAGTGCGCGTAGATCCCGTAGGCGACCGTCCCCGGACCGATGATGCCGATCATCGCGGCGAGGAACACCAGCGTGCTGCGCCCGGCGGCCGCTGAGTAGATCGTGACTGACGGCGCGACGAGTTGCGGGAAGTACAGACAGACCAGCGCCAGCAGACCGGCGGCCTCGGCCGCGGCGATGGCAAAGAAGCTGACCTGCTTGGGCGTGCGACCGGCCCAGCGCCAGGCAACGTAGAACGCACCGGCCGCAATCAGCAGGGCGTACCCGAACGGCAGCCATCGATCGACACCGTCCAGGCGCAGCCGCGCCTTGGTGGCTACCGGCAGCAGGCTCGCGCTGAGGGCGCAGACCAGCACGACCGGTCCAGTCAACAACCGAACCCGGCGACTCGCTCCTCGGCGTTCGTCGACGGGGAGCTTCGCCTGCAGTTGGGCGGCGCCTGCCCAGGCGTAGAGCAGGACGGTCGCACATCCGGTCAGCAACGCGTAGCCATGACCGAGGAAGTCCCAGGGACGGCCCGCGAACCCGTGATTCACGACGGTGATCCCGGTCAACAGTCCTCCGAACAGGACACCCTGAGCGAAAGCCGAGACGAGTGATCCGAGCCCGAACAGGCGACCCCAGACGCGGTCGAAGCCCGGCCGCTGCAGCGCCATCTCGATCGAGAAGCCCCGGAAGATCAGCGCGAACAACATCAGGCTCAGCGGCAAGTACAGGCCAGGGAGCGCGGTCGCGTAGGCGTCCGGAAAGCCTGCCCACAGGCCCATCGCCAACAGGATCAACCACGACTCGTTGCCGTCCCACACGTTGCCGACGACCTCGAGCATGCCGCGCCGAGTGTCGCCGTCGCGTTCGAAGAGCGTGAGCGTGCCGATCCCGAGGTCGTAGCCGTCCAGAATCACGTAGGTGAGCAGGGCCAACAATAGGACGACCATCCAGAAGAACACCATCCGCGATCACTCCGTCCCGACTGGCACCGGCGGCCGCGCCGGTGATGGTGTCGCCGGACCGGCCGACGCCGTGTCCGTGCTGTTCGGGGGCAGCTCCTCCGGCCCCTTGCGGACCTCGCGCGCGACGTGTCGCACCCAGGCTCCGAACAGGACGAGATAGACGACCCAGAATGCGACGAGGGTGGCGATCAGCTCGCCGGTGCTCAGCGACGACGGCGAGTTGGCAACCAGGAGTTTGCCGTAGACCAGCCACGGCTGCCGCCCTGATTCGGACACCACCCAACCGGCTATCGTGGCGAACACGCCGACTGGCATGGTCCACAGCACGAGCCGTAGGAACCAACGCTCGGTGAACATCCGTCGGCGCAGCCGCATGATCAGCCCGATGAACGCCACCGAGAACATGCCCCACGCGGCGAAGATCATCAGCTTGAAGCCGTAGAAAGTGGGCCACACCGGCGGCTGCAGCGCTTTCGGGAAATCCGTGAGACCCGGCACCGGCGTGGTTCCGGAGAAATTGTGGAACACGAAGACGCTGCCCGCGTGCGGGATGCTCAGCGTGAAGTCATCTCGCTGCTTGGCCTGGTTCGGGATCACGATCACATTCCAGCCGGTGTTGCCGTTCGCGAAGTTGCCCTCGGCGGCGGTGACCTTGGCCGGTTGGTAGACGGCGCTGACGTAGCTGGCCGTGCTGTCGCCGACGTAGAGCTGTATCGGCAGCAACAACGAAGCGGCCAGCAGCCCGATGGACATCGTCTTCCGGGCGAACTGCGCCGCGCGGTGCTTCAACAGGTAGTAGGCCCCGATCGCCGCGATGAACCACGATGCCGAGATCAGCACCGCGAGCACCTGGTGGGGAAAGCGCCATACGAAGGCGGGATTGAAGATCACGTGGTACCAACTGGTGGGCTGGAACTGCCCGTTGATCTCCTTGTATCCGGCCGGTGTCTGCATCCACGAGTTTGCCGCGAGGATCCACGCCGTCGACAGCAACGCGCCCAGGGCCACCAGGCACGTGGCGACCATCGTCACCTTGCGGCTGACCCGGCCCTCGCCGTAGAGCAGAATGCCGATGAAAGCCGCTTCGAGGAAGAACGCCGTCAGCGCCTCCAGGCAGATGATCGGACCGAGAACAGGGCCGACGGCGCGGGAGTAGCCGCCCCAGTTGAGCCCCAACTCGAACGTGAGGACGATGCCGGCCACGATCCCGAGGGCGAATCCGACGGCGAATATGTTGCGCCAGAAGCGGAACATCTGCAGGTAGATCGGGTTGTCGGTCTTGCAGTAGGACGCGTAGCAAATGACGAGGAACAACGCGAGCCCCACGGACAGCGCCGGGAAGGTCATGTGGAAGGCGGCGGTGGTTGCGAACTGAAATCGCGACAGGTCGATGAAGCTTGTCGATGCCATCGGATATCTCCCGCCGCTACCAGGCGAAAGACGACTCGGGCGTGCTGGCCTCGCGGATCACGTCGAGCGTGCGGGTCAGATCGTTCAGGCCCACCCGGCCGTCGACGGAGGCTGTGCGGGCCCAGTACTCCAGGTCCGCGGTGACCGCGGTGACTGTCATCCGGCTGGCTTGTTCCGGGGTCAGCTCATCGTGATCGTCCATGCCATTGTTTCCTTTCGCGCGGTCGAGGCGGCTTGTCGTGTCGCGGGTGGGTTGGCGATTACGGCACGAGAGCAGCGTCGCGCGATGACCATGCCGAGGCATCCCGGCCAGCGTCCGTCTGTCCCGCTGCTGACCGGAGTTCCCGCATTGCTGCTGGCCGGTACGAGGAACGGGCGCTGACCGGGCAGACCAGAGTGCAGACACATTGCCACGCTGGATACGGCGCATGTGTGCCCGACACGGAGGTGAATGTGGCTAGCACCCTTCAGGCGCCGAACACGTTCCTGCTACAACGCGTTCAGCCCGCGATGACAGGGCTGATCGACGGATCGCTCTCGACGCTGGCTCCTATATTTGCTGTCGCCCTCGCGACGCACCAACCCCATTACGCGTTCATCGCGGGGCTGGCCACCGCGATCGGGGCCGGCGTAAGCATGGCTTTCTCCGAGGGTCTTTCCGATACGGGCGACCTGACCGGTCGCGGCAATCCCCTTCTGCGCGGCGCGATCACCGGGGCCGGCACCTTCCTCGGCGGGATCCTGCACACGCTGCCGTTTCTCATCCCGCAATACCACGCTGCGCTACTGGCCGCGGTCGCGACCGTCGCCTTGGAGCTCCTAACGCTTGCCTGGATTCGTTGGCGCCTGTTCCACACCGGTTTCCTGAGCTCGTTTGCCTCGATCACCCTCGGCGGAGCGATCATCGCCGGGTTGAGCGCGCTGCTCGGGGTCGCGGCAGGTTGACCTGCGGCCCGAGCCGTAACAGCGTCAGTTGCAATCCACGCGATGCGTCATCACAGCGGCGCTCCTCGGTGTCCCCGTGCCACGGTCAACCTCGGCCCAGCCCGACATGCTTATCGCGCAGTCTGCGGGCATCCGGAACAGAGCGGCGCCGAGCGGGCTTTCGATTGAACCGATCTCTGGCTGCGAGTCGTCGAAGACCGCGACCAGGAGCACCAGTGCACCGCGGGGGATGAGCCGACCGAAGGTGGCGAAGCCGTCGTCGGAGTCCGGCAAGCTCAGGGCTTCCGTTTCCCTTGGCGAGCCGGCCAGGACGCCCAGCGGGCCGGACAGCACGTCGAGGACGGCCAGGGCCGAGGCGAACCACCGTGACTCGGGAAGTTCTTCGCCACCCCGGCCGACGATCCTGATCTCGCAATCCGTCGACCGACCGACGACCGCAACCGAGCGCACACCGGTTTGGTCGCGCGCCGCAGCGACGACCTGAGCGGCTCGGGCCGCGTCGTGGAATGCGAATAGCACGACGTTCGCGGTGGTCGAATCCATTGGTTGAGCATCGCGGTGCCTGTGAGCCACGTCTTCACGGCCACCGTCAAGACCGCCCCCCGGCCACCTGGAACGGTGCGGCACCAGCTAGCTGCGCGCATAGAGCCCCACTGGCCGTGAAGACAGCGCCCCAGGCGGACGTGACGATGGATTCGAAGGTTTACGCAGTCTTTGTGGCCAGCGAGGAACCATGACTAGAACCCATGAGCCAACGTCAACAGCGCCGCCGCCGTCGTCACGAACCATCCACCGCCGTGTCCTGCTCGGCGCAGCAATCACCGCGCTCGGTGGCCTGCTGTTCGGCTACGACACGGGCGTCATCTCCGGGGCGCTGCTGTTCATCGGCAGGGACTTCCACGGTCTGACGTCCTTCGACAAGGAGCTGCTGACCAGCATCCTGTTGATCGGCGCACTGATCGGGGCCCTGGCCGCGGGCAGGATCGCCGACCGGATCGGCCGCCGGCCCACGGTGCTGGGCACCGCGGCGCTCTTCGTCGCCGGCGTCCTCATCGCCGCCGTCTCTCCTAATTTCGCCGTCCTCGTCGGGGCGAGGGTCATCATCGGGCTGGCGGTTGGCTCTGCCTCGATGGTTGTGCCGCTCTACATCGGCGAGATCGTCCCGCCGCGCATCCGCGGCGCCCTGGTCAGCTTCAACCAGCTGGCCATAACGAGCGGCATCCTCGCCTCCTACCTGGTCGACTACGGACTGGCGTCCAGGCAGAACTGGCGGCTGATGTTCGGTCTGGCCGCGATACCAGCGATCTTGATGTTCACCGGCATGCTGTTCCAGCACGAGAGCCCACACTGGCTGGTCGCCCAGGGTCGCGAGGACGAGGCGCGCGAGGTGCTGCGCCGGGTCCGAGACCAGGGCGAAATCGACGCCGAGATCGCCCAGGTGCGCGAACTATCCACACGTCGATCCAGCATGCGGGAGGTGTTCAACCCGGCTTTGCGCCATGTCATGATCATCGGCGTCATGCTGGCTGTGTTCCAGCAGATCACCGGTATCAACACGATCATCTACTACGCGCCGACGCTGCTGTCATCTGCCGGTCTCGGCAACTCCGCCGCACTGCTGGCCAATGTGGTGAACGGCGCCGTCAACGTTCTCATGACGATCGTCGCCATCCGACTGCTGGATCGAACTGGCCGGCGCCCACTGCTCCTGGGCGGAACTGCCGGGATGGCCGTCGGGATGATCGTGGTCGCCCTCACCTTCGCAATAGGGGGCAGCCACCTGCATGGGAATACCGCCTACATCGCGATTGCCGGACTGCTGCTCTACACCGGGTCCTTCGCCATTGGGCTCGGCCCGGTGTTCTGGCTGCTGATCAGCGAGATCTACCCGGTGAGAATCCGCGGTCAGGCGATGAGCGTGGCCACCATGGCGAACTGGGGCGCCAACTTCGTCGTCACCATCTCGTTCCTCACCCTGCTCAGCGCGATCGGCAACGCCGGAACCTTCTTCCTCTTCGCTGGCCTGTCCATAGTCGCGCTGGCCTATTTCCAGCGGCAGGTCCCCGAGACCAAGAACCGCAGCCTGCAAGCCATCGAACACGACCTCGACCTACCTGTTGGTGCGCGATAAACGGCAGCCGCGTCGTCGAACACCCGGTGCACGTGATGCACAAGTGGCTGCTGGCGACGGCGATCGCGGGCACCGTGTGGACGATGACGATGGCCGCCGCTGGCGCCGACACGGATGTCTCCTCGGTGACGCGGGCCGGGTCATGGGTGCTGGCGAACTCGACGACCGTCGCCTCCGCGGCCGGGAATCAGGGCTTGACGACAGTGACCCGCGCCGGGCGGGCGGTCACCGTCACCCGGGGCTACGGCAGCATCGTCCCCGACCTGGCTGCGCAGGGCTGGAACCATGTCGGCGATCCCAGTTCTGTCGGCGGATCCGTCCTCGACGCCTACCAGACCGACCGGCCGATCGGCGCGAAGCTGTTCACGCTGACGACGGCGGCAGGCGTCCGGTCCGACTACCTGCACCGCCTGGTGCCCGGGGAGATGTCGAACAACTCCTTCGCGGCTGTCGCGCCCGGCGGACAGTGGTTCGTTTCCGGCGAATGGCGCACGATGACCCGCCTGCTGGTGTTCGCAACGCCGGACACCAACGCTCGCTTGCCTGGGATCGAACAGTCACTACCGCTCGCGACGACGATTGCTTTGACCCATCCGGTGCGCAACGTGCAGGGCTGCGCATTCAGCTCAGCCACCAGCATGATCTGCTCGACCAACGACTCCGGCACCGACCTGTACCCAGTGCCGCGGCAACTGCTGGTGGTGCAGCTGGCGCGGCCGCTGGACGGGCGGCCAGTCATCGGCACACCTCGGCTTCTGGGTGAAGTGCCGTCGCAGACGCTATGCGCAGGCCCCGCGGGTGAGGTTGAAGGGATCGACGTCCACGGCAACCGCATGGTCGTCGCGGTCAACACCTACTGCGGTCCCACTTCTCAACTGTTCACCTACACCGCTCCTGTGCCAGGGCGCGCGGTCGTCCCGCGCGCGGCGTCCAGGACATCCTCATACCTCGCCCAGGCAGCGCACGGAGAGAACACAGCAGAGGTCGAAACCATGAGGAGGACCACATGAGAAGGAGACTCACCATGACGAGACCCACCGGAGCGTTCGCCGCCCCGCCACGTCTCGACCCGGCCTTCACCGCCTGGAACACGGTCGCCAGCTACGAGGAGTACGCCGCAGCCCAGCGCGCCGTGGACCGGTTGTCCGATGACGGATTCCCGGTCGAGCACCTCGACATCATCGGCTCGGATCTGCGGCTGGTCGAACGGGTAACCGGCCGACTCACCAAGGTCCGCGCCGCGACAGCCGGCGCAGCAAGTGGTGCCTGGTTCGGCATGCTGATCGGATTGCTACTCGGCATGTTCACCAGCGGCTCGTGGCTGGGCCTGCTCGCTGTCGGTGCGGTGATCGGTGCGGCCTGGGGGGCGTTGTTCGGGTTCCTGGGGCACGCGGCGACTCGTGGTACGCGCGACTTCGCCTCGGCGCGCACACTTGTTGCTATGCGCTACGACATCGTGGCACGCGACGGCTACGTCGACGCCGCCCGTAGTGGACTGCGGCAGGCGGGCCTGCTCAGCGCCGCCGCCTGACGTCGAGCATTCGTCACCAGTCAAGGACCCGACATGCCTAAAGTTCCGCCGTCGAACGGACCGTCCCGCCCCGGATCGGCTCGGGAGCGCTCCGCCGCATTCCGCGCCGCTCAGCGCCGGGCCGAACGGCGCCGGCGCGTCCTGATGTGGGTGGCCGCCGTGGTCGTCGTCGCCGCGGCCGCTGCCGGGATCACCACGGCCGTGCGCTCGAAGTCAAGCAACGCGTCAGCGCAAACACCGAGCGACGTCGCGACCAGTGTGCTCACCGGCCCTGCGGGGCCCGAGGGCATCGTCCTCGAACAAGGTCAACTGCTGGCGCCCGCGAGCACGGCAGCGACTGGCCAGACGATCGACGGCATCCAATGCAACTCCGCTGAGCAGGTCGCGTACCACATCCACAGCCACCTCACCGTGTACGTCAACGGAGTGCTGCGGCCGATTCCAGCCGGCATCGGTGTCGTCACGCCGGTTGCCCAACAGACCGCCAACGGTGTGTTCGACAGCGCCAGTCAGTGCTACTACTGGCTGCACGTCCACGCTCAGGACGGCGTCATTCACGTCGAGTCGCCCAATCAGACCAACTACACCCTCGGGCAGTTCTTCGCGATCTGGAAACAGCCACTGACCGCTAGCCAGATCGGTCCCGCAACGGGCACGCTCACCGTCTTCGTCAACGGCACGCGCTACACCGGCAATCCAGCCGACATCGTGCTCAAGTCGCACGAGGACATCCAGATCGACGTCGGCACGCCCGCCGTCGCCGCCCAAAAGATCGACTGGTCCAACTCGCAGCTCTAGCCGTCATTCTCCTTCTGTTCGGCCTGCCTACGAGCGCGCGCCCGCCGCTTGCCTTCATGCATAGCCTGGACGCGCGCTATTGGGATCAGTCGGCCCTCGGCCACCAGTTCCGGGCTCAGCTCCTGCGGCTCAGGCATCAGGTCGGACCAGCGGTCCCGACCAGACAACAGAGTCGCGGCTGTGTGCACCGTGAAGTGGCCCGGGACGACGTCATCGAGTTCGTCCCAGGCCAGCGGATATGACACCGGCACTCCGGCGCGCAGCCGCGGGCTATATGCCGCCACCACCGTGGCACCTCCGGCACGCGTCGAGTCGAGGAACACCTTTCCCTCGCGATCCTCGCGAACGAACTCCGTCGTTGCGAGCGTGGGATCCAGGCGCGCAGCGCGCACGGCAAGGGCCCGGGTCGCTGCGGCTACTTCCTCGGTCGTGGCGGAGGAAACCGGTACGAAGATGTGCAGACCCTTCGCACCACTGGTCTTGACCGCGCTCGCCAAGCCTGCCTCTGCGAGCGCGTGATGCGCCAGCCGCGCTGCGCCGACAGCGAGCTGGAACGAATTCGCATCCGGCGGATCGATATCGAGCACCAAGTGCGTCGGACGATCGCGCTCATCGACCCGGAACAGCGTCGGGTGGTACTCGACGGCGCGTTGGTTGGCGAACCAGAGCAGTGTCTTGCGGTCGTTGCACAGGGCGTAGGAGATCTCGCGCTTCGAGGTCTCGGCCCACAGCGGCACCGTCCGCACCCAGTCCGGGGTGTACTTCGGAACGTTCTTCTGCATGAACGGCGCCTGACCGCGCAGGACACGCATGACCGACAACGGCCGGTCCCGCAGCTGGAGGATCATTCGCTCACCGACCGCATCGAGGTAGTCAACGAGGTCTCGTTTGCTCGCCCCAGCGCCGTCGAACAACTGTTGATCGAGGTTCGTGAGCCCAACGTCTTGGCGTACCTCGTCCGTGCTCATCCCTTCATCGTGCACCCGACTGTGCACTCGTTCAGGGACTTTGCCGGGCGTGTGGCCTGCGACGCCGGCTCACCTTGCGTTCGTGGCTTGAAAAAGAGCGGCGCCGACGGAGGGAGCTGGACTGGGGTCGGGCCGAGGACGGGCAGCGTGACCCGCGCACGCCCGGGCAACGCGACCCCGGCAGCCCGTGAGTGACTGGTTGGATGGTGAGTAGCCATGACTAAACTGCGCTACGGCTATGACCATCCCCGATGGAACAACTAGGTTGAACGGAGAGGAGGCGGTGACTGTGACGCGGGTGGTGATAGCGGACGACGACGTTCTCCTGCGCGAAGGAGTGGCCAGCCTGCTCGGACGATCCGGGTTCGAGGTTGTGGGCCAGGCCGGAGACGGCGCGGCGCTGATGTCGCTCATTCGCGAGCACCAGCCGGACCTCGCGATCGTGGATATCCGGATGCCGCCGACGCACTCCACCGAAGGCCTTGACGCGGCTCGCATGATTCGCGAGGAATTCCCCCAGACCGCGATCCTGGTTCTCTCGGCGCACGTCGAGGTCGAGCACGCGATGGACCTGCTCGGCAGCGGGGAGCGCAGCGGCTACCTGCTGAAGCGCCGGGTCACCGATGTGGACGAATTCGTCGAGACACTCAACCGGATCGTCAAGGGCGGTTCGGTCGTCGATCCCGTGCTCATCAAGGAACTCGTCGACGCCCGGCGCGTCCAGGACCCGCTCGACGAGCTGACCCCGCGTGAGCGTGAGGCCCTCGGGCTGATGGCCGAAGGACGCTCGAATGCCGGCATTGCGCGTCAACTCTGGGTGACCGAGGGGACGGTCGAGAAGCACGTGCGCAGCATCCTCAGCAAGCTGCGTCTCCCCGAGACGGACGAGGATCACCGCCGCGTTCTTGCGGTGCTTGCATTCCTCGACGCGCGGTAGCGTCGCGGGCGCACGTCAGCGCGAGCCGCCGTTGAGGATCTGGTCGATCGCGTCCGCCGACAGGTCCAACTTCGGCAGGAACCCGGTCGCAGGGCTTTCGGCGATGAGATCCGCGAAGTCCGACTCGGAATGGGTCGAGATCAGGATCACCACCGCCCGACTGTCACACTCGACCAGGCGCTGGGCAAGGTCGAAGCCGCTCTCCCGGCCCAGCGAGATGTCGACGAGTACGACATCCGGCCGGAGCTCGTTGGCTTGACGCAGCGCCTCGCTCGAGGTCATGGCGATGCCCGCGATGCCCATGCCCTGCCGCTCGAGGAGCACTCGGGCGGCGTCTATGAACGACGCATTGTCATCCACGATGAGGACACGCAAGGACACCCGACCAGCCTGCCAAGCCGGACGTCGCCCGGCATTGCAGCTAACCGGAATCCGTGGGGTCATCACCGCTTGCCTTCGTCCGAGCCGTCAATCCGGGTGATGCGTTCGTCCTGGACGGCGGGGTCCGCGAGGCTGACCGCTTCCACCGTCTTCGGGTCCAAATCGAACAGTTCGCCTAGCGCCCGGGCATAAGACAGGCCGTCGCCTTCGCGGGCCAGTTGCTTGATCCGCACCGTGGGTGCGTGCAGCAGCTTGTCGACCACCCGGCGGACGGCCAGCGCGATCTCCGCACGGTCGCGCGCCTCCAGGTCCGGCAGGCGCCCGGAGAGCCGGGTCAGTTCAGCCTCGGCCACCCGGGCGGCCATCGAGCGCAGGGCCACGATTGTCGGAGCCATTCGCAAGGCATGTTGGGCGGCGCGGAACGCGGCGACTTCCTCCGCGACGATTGCTCGGACGGCCTCCACATCCACCGCTGCGTTGGCCGCGGCAGAAACCTCGGCCAGCCGGACGAGATCGACGACAGTCACACCGGACAGCTCGCGCACGGCGGGGTCGACATCGCGGGGCATCGCCAGATCCAGCAGCACCAGAGGCCGGTGCGGGCTACGGCCGGTCAAAGCCTCGGCCACGACGTCCGCTCCGATGGCGAAGCCCGCCGCCCCGGTGCACGAGATGATCAGGTCGGCTTCGGCGATAGCCTCGCTGAGCCGCTCCGACGGATAGGCCCGGCCGCCGGCGGCTTCGGCCAGGTGCGTGGCCCGGCCGAAGGTGCGGTTGACCACCGTCAGTTCGCCGATGTCGGCCCGGCGCAGGGTCATGGCGGCGAGGGAACTCATCGAGCCGGCACCGACCACCAGGGCTGCGCGGCCCGACACGGGACCGAGGACTTGTTCGACTTGACCCAGGCCCAGCGTTACCAGCGACTGGCCGGCGCGGTCGATGTTGGTCTCGGTATGCGCCCGCTTGCCCACGCGCAGCGCCTGTTGCACGAGGTTGTTGAGGTTGCGCCCCGCAGTTCCGTGCTTCTGGGACAGTGCGAGTGCGTCCTTGATCTGGCGCAGGATCTGGCTCTCACCGACGACCATGGAGTCAAGGCCACACGCCACCGAGAACAGATGGTGCACAGCACGGTCTTCGTAGTGGACGTACAAGTGCGGAGTGAGCTCATCGAGCGACAAGCCTGTGTGTTGAGCCAGCTGAGCGGCCAGCTCGTCGACGCCGGCGTGGAACTTGTCCACCTCGGCATAAAGCTCGAGCCGGCTGCAGGTCGCGAGCACCACGATCTCCGCGGCCGCGCCCGCGGCCACGCCATCCCCGAGCAGGCTGGCCAATCGGTCGGCATCGAGTGCGGTGCGCTCCAGGAAGCTGACCGAGGCAGTGCGGTGACTGAGGCCAAGGGCCAACAGACTCATATCGGCATCACCTCGGCGTGTTTCGCTGCGGCGACGAGAGGGTCGGCTCCCAGGAGCGCCCGGCGGACGACGGGTGCACCTCGGTCGGGTCGAGCACTCGGTGAAGCTCGTTGCGCGACCTGATACCGAGCTTCATGAAGACCTTGCGCAAGTGGTACTCCACAGTGCGAGGGCTGATGTACAACTTCGCAGCGATCTCGGGATTCGAATGCCCATCGCGTGCGAACTGCGAGATCTGCGCCTCTTGGGAGGTCAGCTGCGTGCTTATCTCGACTGCTCGCTTGTGGAGCCGCTCGCCGCTCGCGACGAGCTCGCGCTCTGCCCGCTCGGCGAAGGCTTGGGCGCCCATGGTTGTGAACATGTGCAAGGCCGTGCGCAGTTGGTGTCGGGCCTCTGTCCGCTGGCCCTCGCGGCGGAGCCACTCGCCATAGAGCAGGTGGGCCCGGGCGAGCGCGGTGGTGATCGAGCAGCGGCCCAGCCGCTCGATGGCGGATAGGAAGAGCTGGTCCGCGGCGTGCGATTCGCTCAGCAGGGCGCGGGAGCGGGCCTCGATGCCCAATGCCCAGTCGGTACCGCTCAGGCGGGTTCGCGCAGTGAGGCGCGCAAGCGCATCCTCGCCGACCTCCCGTTCTCCGCAGTGGACGGCAGCCTCGATCAGCTCGACCAAGGCCCGGTCGGAGACGCCCAACTGCCCATGCTCGGACGCCTGCTGGGCGGCAGCCAGGGCATCCCGGTAGTTGCCAAGGCTGTTCTGCAGCACGGCGGTCATCTCCTCGGCGAAGGCGATCACTCGCCCCTCGCCTCGCGACGTTGCGTGCTCGATGGTCGTCTCGATGAGCTGGGCTGCGTCCGCCTCCGCCCCGCGGAAGACGGCGAGCATCAGCGGTGCACACGACAGGCGGGCGACGGCAGGAGCGGTCGTGGTCGCAGACAGCTGTTCGATCAAGTCGGCCGCGACCGCGAAGTCGCCGGCATGGACTGACAAGACGGCGAGGGTGGACAGCGATTGTCCGAGGGCTCTCATCGCCCCGTCGCGCAGAGCAGTTTCCTGTTGCCGGCTGGCCAGCGCACGGGCCGTGCCGTCGTCCCACAGATCCGTAGCGATGTTCGCGCCGAGCGAATGCCACCGAGTCTCCGATTCGACTGCGAGATTGTGCAGCGCCTGCTTGAGCACGGGCACGGCGACTGGGTACCCATCGCTGAAGAGAGCCGTCAAGCCGTCGAGCAGGAGGTCGGCGGCTCGAGCAGGCTGGGGGGACGCGGGCGCAGCGGCAACTGCGGTGGCAGCGTGGGCGAGCCCTGGGGCGCTGTAGAGGTGACCGGCGTGGATCGCCGCTCGGAGCGCTTCCAGATAGGTCTCCCGAGACAGGGACGGGTCCAGTGGACTCAGCCGCTTCGCCGCGCTCAACAGGAGCGCGGGCGCGTCACTTCCCCCGCGTTGGGCAACGACCACGCGAACCAACAGCTGTTCCAGGCGGGCACCCTCTCGCTTCTCGAGCAGTTGCGGGTCGGCCCTGGCCAACAGCTCCAGCGCCTCATCGGCGGCGCCGGCTGCGAGCTTGGCTCGCCCGGCAGCGAAGATGCGCTCGCTGCGGCGGGCCGGGTCAGGAGTTAGGGCGGCGGCTCGGTCCAGGAGTGTGGCGGCCGCCAGCAACCCGCCCTTTGCCTGTGCCGAGCCGGCCGCCCGCTCCAGCTCCGCGGCGACGCCTTCGTCAAGGGCCGACGCCGCCTCGCCCCGGTGCCAGGCGCGTCGGTCCGGATCTGTCGTCGGATCAGTGACTTGGGCCAGCGCTCGATGTACGCGGCTGCGCTCATCCGGCGACGCCGCGCGGTAGACCGCCGAGCGCATGGCTGGGTGACGGAATCCCACGAGGCCCCCGAATCGCAGCAACCCGGCTGCGTCGACATGCTTAGCCGCCGTGGCGGGGATACCGAGGACGTCGGCTGCCCGCCAGAGCAGGCGGGGCCTGCCGAGAGGCTCGGCCGCCGCGACCAGCAGCAACAGCCGAGCGTCGTCCGGAAGGCCGGCGAGCTCGCGGCGGAAGGATCCCTCCATTGCGGTTGGCAACGGGATGGCAGTGGGCGAGCCAAAACCACCGGCGATCGCTACTGGACTGAAGAGGCGCAACGTGTCGACGACGGCTACGGGATTGCCCTGCGTCTCGCACACGATCCGGGCTCGCACCTCCTCGTCGAATGGTCCGGGGAACGCCCTGTTGACGAGTGAACGAGCCTCGACGGGGGACAGGCCTTCGACTTCAACCTCGGGCAGTCCGACCAGTTCCTCGAGCCGCTCGCGCCCCGCGAGGACCAAGCCCACCGGCAGGGCGTCCAGCCGGCGCGCAACGAACGCGAGCGCCCGCGCCGACTGCGCGTCGAGCCACTGTGCGTCATCGACCAGGCAGATGAGCGGCCGGACGTCTGCCGCCTCGGCGAGCAGGCTGCGTACGGCCAGATCGACCAAGAGGTTCGCTGGCACGCTGGCCGTGGTCAGGCCGAGCGCGGACTTGAGCGCGTGGGCCTGCGGGTCCGGCAGCCGCTCCAAGCCGTCCCATAGCTGCTCGCACAACCGCTGGATCGCGGCGAAAGGGAGTTCGCTCTCCGCCTCCACGCCGGCAACGTGGACAACTCGGCACCCGGTAGCGCCGTCGAGTGCCTGTCCCAACAACGTGGTCTTCCCGGCTCCCGCTTCTCCTCGGACAACCAGTGACCCGCCGCGCCCGAAGCGGACCCGCCCGATCAGTCGCTCTAACTCGACACAACTCCGGGTAAGCATCATCGTTGCGTCCAGGGCCATATGGGAGACAATTCGGGCTGCACAGTTACCACGATCGCTGCTGAGCGTGCTCACGTCGTCGTGGCCAGCGGCCAACTCCACTTGCAGCCAGCAGGCATGGCTAACCCCCGTCAGCAACAGCCGACCTCCGCCGCGTGCTCCCTGTGCCGGTCCGGGCATGCAAACGGGGCCGGCCCCAATGGGCCGGCCCCGCTTACGTTGTCGCTCAGGCGGCCGACGAGGCTGCCTCTGTCACACCGAGCTTGGCGGCAATTCGGGCGCCGAGGTCGGCGTCCACGTTGTGCCAGTAGGTCAGTGCCCGGGACAACACCGGCTCGACCACGCCGTTGGACAGGTGTCCGCTGATGTTGGACACCAGCCGGGCGCGCGCCGCGTCGTCGAGAACCTTGCGGTAGAGCGTGCCGGGCTGCCCGAAGTCGTCGTCCTCGCTGTGCAGCGTGTAGGCATTGCGGACAATCTCCCCGGCCTCGACCTGCCAGGTCGGGAGCTCGACGGAGGGGTCGGCGACCGGGCCACCGTAGGAGTTCGGTGCGTAGTTCGGGTCGCCGCCGTTGATGAAGGCCATGTGGCCGTCACGGTTGTACGAGTGGACCCCTGCCTTGGGCTGGTTGACCGGCAGCTGGAGGTAGTTCGGCCCGATGCGGTAACGGTGCGTGTCGGGGTAGCTGAACAGCCGGCCCTGCAGCATCTTGTCCGGCGACGGCCCGATGCCGGGCACCAGGTTCGCCGGCTCCAATGCTGCCTGCTCGATCTGCGCGAAGAAGTTCTCCGGGTTGCGGTCGAGCCGCATGCGGCCGACCTTGATCAGCGGGTAGTCAGCGTGCGGCCACACCTTGGTCAGGTCGAACGGGTTGAACCGGTAGTCGGCGGCGTCGGCGATCGGCATCAACTGCACGGACAGCGTCCACGTCGGGCCATTGCCCGCCTTGATGTTCTCGAACAGGTCGCGGCGGTGATAGTCCGCGTCCTCGCCGGCAATGCGGTCCGCATCGGCCTGGGTCAGGAACTCGATGCCCTGGTCGGTCTTGAAGTGGTACTTCACCCAGTGCTTGACGCCTGCCGCGTTCTCCCACAGGTAGGTGTGGCTGCTGAAGCCGTCCATGTTGCGCAACGTCTTCGGGATGCCGCGGTCGCCCATCAGCCAGGTGACCATGTGGGCACTCTCCGGCTTGCTGCTCCAGAAGTCCCACTGCATGTTGTTGTCGCGCAGGCCGCTCTCGGCCCGACGCTTCTGTGAGTGGATGAAGTCGGAGAAGTTCTGCGGGTCGCGGATGAAGAAGACCGGGGTGTTGTTGCCGACGAGGTCGTAGTTGCCCTCTTCGGTGTAGAACTTCAGCGCCCAGCCGCGCGGGTCGCGCCAGGTATCGGGCGAACCCTGCTCGCCGGCCACGGTCGAGATGCGGGCCATCATCTCGGTCTTGCGTCCGGGCTGGAACAGGTCGGCCTTGGTGAACTCCGAGATGTCCTCCGTGGTCTCGAACGAACCGAAGGCACCGGTGCCCTTGGCGTGCACGACGCGCTCCGGCACGCGCTCACGGTTGAAGTGGGCCATCTTCTGGATGACGTAGTGATCCTGCAGCAGGATCGGGCCGTCAGGGCCGAGCGTCTGCGAGTGGTGATCACTCGCGGCCGGGATGCCCGCGTCGGTGGTGGTGACGGGCGGTTTGATGTCGGTCATCGTGTTTCCTCCTTGTTGGGGTGTGCTTTCACGGTCACATTGGGGGCCGGACGGTCGCATCCGGGAAGACCCGAGTCCGACCCCCTAGGAGGCACCCAGTCGGGGGCGCCTCACTGTCTTACTCAGGCCAGTCGGAACCTTGGATGATCTCGACGAAGTCCTCCCGCACGAAGCCGGGGACGAAGTGCGCGAGAACGTCGTCGTTCATGGTTCCGAAGGTGGTGTCCGGCCGTTCCTTCATGCCGTCGTTGAACGCCTGCAGGATGCCCTTTTTGAAATTCGGCCTTGGGTGGGCGTCCGTTACGGCCTTGATCTGCTCCGTACTGACGTCGGTCAGATCCATGCCCAGGACGTCGGTCTCGACTCCCAAGCTCACCAGTGCGGTCTCGGGCCCCAGATGGTTGGGAATACCGGGAGTGGTGTGCAACGCGATTCCGAGCCAGACGGCGTGTGCATCTGCCTTGCTGCGGCCGTGGTCGAGTAGGAAGTCGCGGGCCAGGTCGGCTCCGTCGACCTCGAACCGCTGATCGGTGCGGCGGTACCGCTCGGTGAGTCCGAGGTCGTGGAACATGGCCCCGACGTAGAGCAACTCGGGGTCGGCCTTGAGTCCGCGGTACTCGCCCTTGAGAGTGCCGAACAGAAAGACTCGGCGCGAGTGGTCGAACAGCAACGGGGTGGCGGCTGCTCGGACGAGTTCAGTTGCCTCCCGAACGAGTGCAGTGTCCGGGATGGTGACTCCTGCGATCTTCTCGGTCATCGGTTTCTCCTTTGCTGGTAACACGTGCTTTTACGTTGGACAGACCTGGCCGCGGGGACGCAGCACCCACGGCCAGGTCTGAGTCACTAGGCGTCGTTCGGGTTCAGCGCACGGAAAACGAGGCCCGCAGCTGCGCCTCCCGCGAGGCAACCGACCACGTAGATCCAGATGTTCGCCCAGGCGAACAAGCCCATGAGCGACGCGCCGAAGGCCACCGCGGGGTTGAACGCGCCGCCGCTGACGCCGCCGACGGCAACCGCGCCGACGAGGACGGTGAAGCCGATCGCCAGGCCGAAGAAGGAGTTGTTCGGCTGGTCCTTGCTCGTTGCCACGTTGAGGACGACGTAGCTCAGGATGAACGCGAACAGGAACTCCGCGACCAGCGCGGCGCCCAGGAGACGACCGTGGAACGCGAGCGGGTGCCGGGCCGGCGGGTTGATGACGAACACCGCGAGGCCCGCTGCGACAGCTCCACCCGCCAACTGCGCGATCCAGTACGGCACGAGGTCGCGCCCGCTGAGCCGGCCACGTACGAACGCAGCCATGCTGACGGCTGGGTTGTAGTGCCCGCCGGAGATGTGGCCGCCCGCGTAGACCGCCACCATCAGCGCGGAGCCGATGGCGAGCGGGGCGAGGGTGGACTTGCTCAACACCGCGCACCCGACGGTGAACACCAGGATGAACGCACCGATGAACTCGGTGGCGTACTTGCGCGCGCTGGTGGGCGCCTCCGGCGCGGGGGGCGCGACGTCGGGAGTCGTGCTGCGCTGGCTCCCGTTTAGGTCCGCAGTTCTAGTCCGCTCGTTCACGTCCACGTTTGCGGTTCTGCTTTCGACATCAGTCATGTTTCCTCCTCGTTTGGGGTTGTGCTCCCACCGTTTCAGCGGCCGCCAACAGGTCGCATCAGCGAAGACCCGAGTCCGACCCACGAGGGGCACCCCAGTGGGACTTCCTCTTCCAGCTACCCGGTACGTGGGCCTTACCGCGGGCCGGACCGGGGTTTTGACGTTGACCATGCAGACCCAGCACGCCGTCGCGGCCATGCTCGAACTCAGACTCCAGCAGCGCTCGATGACATCGAGGGGTAGATCATGAGCCAACACCAGCACGTCGACGCGAACACCGTCGTCCTTCGCCCGCCGGGCGAGGTCGTGCGCGACCAATTGGACCTATGGGCGCGGGCGTCGTTTGCCGAAGCCCAGGCCGAGGACTGCGCCGATCGAGACCTACGCGAGCCAACCGTGATGCATTACCGCGAGGCCCTGGCTTGCTACGACGAGATCGGTTCGTTGCGCGACAGTGCGCGGGTGCGCCTGCTCCTGCGTGACCTCGGCGTTCGGGTCAGGCACTGGACGAATGAGCCACGACCAGAAACCGGTTGGCGCAGCCTGACCTCGACGGAGCGGCGCATCACCGAGCTGGTCGCGCTGGGTCTGACCAACCGTCAGGTCGGCAACGAGATGTTCATCAGCGCGCACACCGTCGCGTTCCACCTGCGTCAGGTGTTCCGCAAGCTCGACATCACCTCACGCGTCGCGCTCGCCCGCCTGTCCGTCGAACGGGAACAGGCCCAGCACACCGCGTGACTTTGAAAGCCGGGGGATTCGCATGCCAATCAT
>JAOPWD010000043.1 GCA_025965875.1 Pseudonocardiales bacterium | reverse complement strand
CTGCTGTGTGGGTTGGCCGACGGGTTGGACGCCCTGCGTGAGCAAGGGGTGCCCACGCGCCGCGCGGTCTTGATCGGTGGTGGCGCCCGGTCCGAAGCTGTTCGGCAGGTCGCGGCGGCTGTGCTCGAACTGCCGGTCGTGGTCCCCGAGCCCGCCGAGTACGTCGCCGACGGCGCGGCCCGCCAGGCAGCCTGGGCACTGGCCGGCACGGCGCTGCCGCCCGAGTGGTCCAGCCCCACCGGATCGAGCTACGCGGCTGATCCGGCACCGCTGGTACGTGAGCGCTACGCCGCCGTGCGCGAGCTGACCGCCTCGCGGTGAGCGCTCAATGCACTGTCCGACCCGAGCGCACTGTCCTACCCGAGCGCACGGGCGACGCCAGATTCACCCTGCTGGCGCCGCCCGTGCGTCTTTCCGGGGGGTTCTCAGTGCAGCTTGGGGCTGCGTAGTACGCCGATGAGGCCGTGTTGTTCGTCCTCGATCCCAGCGGAGAACCAGATCGAATCCGCACCGCCGGTCCCCGTGCTGGCCGGGGCGGTTGCTGTCGCGGGCACCGGGTCCGTCCCTCGGAGCAGAGCCCACAGCCCGGGGATCACCAGCGTCTTGCCGGTGCTCGAATCAGTCAGCTGGCCCTCGAAGTCGCCATCGAATTCCCCGTCGTCCTCGGCCTCGATGACGTTGATGCGACCATCACCGAAGTTGCCGATGAGCAACGACCCAGCGAGCTTCTTGCCCCAGCTGGCCGGCGCGATTTCCATGCCCCACGGCGCGTTCAGAGTGTGCCGCGAGGCGACCCGTTCGAGCAGCCGGCCCTCGGGCGAGTACTCGTCGACGAAGCCGAGGCCTACGCCGACCGCGTTTCGGTGGGTGACCGGATTGACCTTGGCATAGGCCACGAATACGTGCCCGCGAAGGGTCTGGATACCGAACGGCGCGTAGCCGGCGGGCAGCTTGCGGTCGTGGAATCGATTCGCGGGCAGGGTCACCGGGGCGAACGCAGCGTCGAACACGTCGACCGTGCCCTGTGCGAAGTTCGCGGCGTAGAGCTGCGGCCCGGCCTTGGCGATGGCGAGCGCCAACCCGGTGTAGACGGCGCCAGGCGTGGTGACCGGGATCTGGGCGGCGCCCTGGGCCGGCCCGACGAGCGGCGGCGGCGCCCATGCCGCGATCTGCCCGGTCAGGGTGGAGAAGATGAACCGGGCCGGGCCGGATCCCCCGTTGCCGGGATTGGTCGTGACGAACCCGCCGGTGGGATTGAACACTTGACCGGTCGGCGCCGGTACGCCGACACGCACGTTGGAGATGAGGGCGGCCGTCGTGGAGCCGGGCGCCGAGGTGTACAGCGTGGCGGAGTTGGTGCCGTTGTTGGCCGACCAGAGCGGCGACGTCGGGCTCAGCGCCAGACCCCACGGGTTGACGACGTCAGGATCGACCACAGCCGCGCCCACCGTCGACAGGTCGGAGATCAGGTTGACCTGTGTGACGGCCAGCTTGCCGTGGTGCCGGTGTCCGCGATCGGCTCGGGCTGTGCCGGGAGTGGCGAGGACGAGGCTGGCGGCGGTGACCGTGACCGCGGCGAGCGCCCGGCATCGGGGACGGGATACGGACATGGCTGCACCTCCGGCTACGTGCCACTACGTTGTCCCGCACCCGGCGGCGATTCCGCCATAAGACGATGGGACTAGTACCCATAAGACGATGGGACTAGTACCAGGCCCGCCGACGGCCGCTGGGGGGTTCGCGAGAGCGCCCCTTACCCGACGCTTAGGTAACGACTTGGTGTCGGTGTGATGACGAACGCTTTGCTCATGGGATATGTTCGCGCGCACAACATTCATGGGTCGAGCGGGTACACCAAGGCGAGCAAAGCCTCCGGCGGCGCCGGCCCCAAGGCGAAGGGCGTGACCGCATGCGCAAGGGCGGGATCAGCATCGTGACCATCGGCTTAGCCGCGGCACTCATAGTGACCGGGTGCAGCTCGAGTAAGAAGAAGGCAACAACAACAACACCCGCCGGTGGCGGCGCCAGCAGCAGCAGCAGCGGCGCCACTGGCAAGGTCGGCGTGATCCTGCCCGACACCACGTCATCGACGCGCTACACGCTCTACGACGCTCCGCTGCTCAAGAAGGCGTTCGACGCCGCTGGTATCCAGAGCGACATCCAGAACGCCCAAGGCGACACCGCCAAGTTCACCTCGATCGCCCAGAGCATGATCGGCGAGGGCGTCAAGGTCCTGCTCATCGACTCCCCCGATGCCGCGACCGGCGCGGGCGTCGAGCAGAAGGCCAAGCAGGCCGGCGTGCAGGTCATCGACTACGACCGCGTCAACCTGGGCGGTAGCGCCGACTACTACGTGTCGTTCGACAACGAGGGCGTCGGCAAACTCCAGGGCCAGACTCTGGTGAGCTGTCTTCAGGCCATAAAGGCACCCAAGGGCGCGGGCATCATCGAGATGGACGGCGGCACCGACGTAGACAACAACGCCGTGCTCTTCGCCAAGGGCTACAACTCGGTTCTTGACCCGCTGTACGCCAACGGCACCTACAAGAAGCTGTCCGAGGCTGTCGTCAAGGGCTGGAAGGTCGCCAACGCGGCGCCCGCGTTCACCCAGGCACTCACGGCTGCGGGCGGCAAGGTCAACGGCGTTGTCGCGGCCAACGACGACATCGCGAACGCAGTCATCACTGTCCTGCTGAGCAAGGGTCTCAAGAATGTTCCGGTCACCGGCCAGGACGCGGGCATCGAAGGTCTGCAGCACATCCTCAAGGGCGAGCAGTGCATGACCGTCTTCAAGGACGTGAGCAAGGAGGCCGATGCTGCCTCCAAGCTGGCGATCGCGCTCATCAAGGGCCAGGCCCCGACCGCGGCCGGCCTGACGCTGACCGACTTCCAGGATCCGGTTGGCAAGCGCACCATCAAGGCGCTGCTGCTCACGCCTACGGCGATCACCAAGGCCAACGTGGAGGACGTCATCACCGCAGGCGCCCTCACGGCGGCTCAGGTCTGCAAGGGCATCGAGTCCATCTGCGCCTCGGCTGGTATCAAGTAAGTCGAGTGCACTACGTGGTTCCGCGACTGGCGGCCGGACGATCTATCGTCCGGCCGCCAGGTCGGGGAGGCTGGAGCCACCGACACCCGTCGCGACGCACGTAGGGCGATGTTGACGCGCCGCCCCGAGCCGAGCAGCAGCCAGAAAGGGAGACCGTGGCCGAGCCGATTCTCCAGATCAAGGACCTGAACAAGAGCTTCGGGCCCGTGCATGTCCTGCAAGATGTCGACCTGAGCGTCTATCCCGGCGAGGTCACCGCGCTGGTCGGCGACAACGGCGCCGGCAAGTCGACGCTCGTCAAGTGCATCGCCGGCATCTACACGATCGACAGTGGCGAGGTGCTCTGGCAGGGCAAACCGGTGACGTTGAACGACCCACGCGTAGCGGCCTCACTCGGCATCGAGTTCGTGTACCAGGATCTCGCCCTCGCCGACAACCTCGACATCACGCAGAACATGTTCCTCGGCCGCGAGATCAACCGCTTCGGCTTCATGAGCGACGGCGAGATGGAGCGCAAGGCGCGCGACGTGCTCAGCAGCCTGTCCGTCCGCACGGTCAACTCGGTTCGGCAACTCGTCGCCAGTCTCTCCGGCGGGCAACGGCAGACCGTAGCCATAGCGAAGGCCGTCCTCTGGAACAGCAAGGTGGTCTTCCTCGACGAGCCGACAGCGGCGCTCGGCGT
>JAOPWD010000088.1 GCA_025965875.1 Pseudonocardiales bacterium | reverse complement strand
ACCCGGCCCGAACCTACCGGCGCACCTTGCGGCAAGCGCTCGGAAGACACCTGCGACACACCGATGCCATCGCCTATCTCGGCCGCTGGCCCCGGCTGCTCGACCTCGGGATCGGTGCCGCGATCGACAGTCGACATGCCTTCGACCACCTGGTCGACATCGGTCTAGGCTCAGGGCGCATCGACGCCCGCACTGTAGCCGCGATAGGCAGCCATTGGCTCCGGCAGAAATCCGCGGCCGCTAGAGGTCGGTCCCCGCACGAATGACTCATCCGCCTTCCCCACCGTCGCGGTTCCATTGCCGATCGGCTGTGCTACCTGGCGTTCGCTCTGGGGCTGCTGGGTCGTGTCGCCTGAGGTCATCCCATCGGGGACGGCAAGCCGATCTGCTCTCCGGGCCACGCCAGCGATCAGTCGGCCCCGCGGGCGTGCGCTCAGCGGTGGCAAAGCCGAGATTCGAGCGATAGGAGCGGCCTCGAGATCAGCGCCTTCGGGCCAATGCCGTGCAACGATGGACGCCGACGAGCCCGATGAGCGCGGCGGGCAGAGTCGATCAACGATCAGGTGGAGGTGGACGATGAGGGTTTCCGATATCCTCGGCCATAAGGTCGCGGCAGGCGCCGCCGCTGGCGGGGCGACGGTTGTGACGATCGCACCGGGCGCGCCGCTCACCGAATTGCTCGCCGCACTCGCCAAGTACAAGATCGGCGCGCTAGTCGTCGTCGACGGCGACACCGCCGTCGGCATCGCCTCTGAGCGCGACGTGGTCCGCCGCCTCAACGAACGCGGCGCAGCCCTCCTCGATGCCACCGTCGCCGAGGTCATGACCTCCCCACTGCTCAGCTGCAGTTCGCACGAACTTGTCGAGAGCGTCGCCGCCACCATGACCGAGCGCCGTATTCGACACATGCCGGTGATCGACGACGGCAAGCTCGTCGGCATCGTCACCATCGGCGATGTCGTGCTCAGCCGCACCCGCCAACTAGAGGAAGATCGCAGGCAACTCGAGCAATATATAACGGGCTGAGCCAGCCCGTTACGCAGCGCGCTGCTTGATCGGGGCCGGGTGTCAGGACCGGGCGTTGTCCGGGTCAAGGTCGAAGAGCCGCTATTCACACAGCGTCCGGATATTGCGCCTTGGGTCCGGCCTGCGTAGCGTCCAAAACGCAATCGCAACACAGGCGCAACGCCGGTTTTGCGTCATAGCGGGCGTCGCGTCTTTGAGCGAACGGAGTCCGCCCGTGCGTACTGACCGATCACTAGCTCGTCGCTTCACACGTCGCTCGCCCTTCCGTCGCATCGCCGCACCGCTGATCACCGCGACACTCGCGGCGTCTGTGCTCGCGGCCTGCGGGAGCAGTGGCAGTGGCAAGCCCACGATCAACTTCTACAACTTCCCCGACAACTCCGGCGCCATCCAGCAGGCCGTCGACACCTGTACCGCCGCGGCGAACGGCAAGTACGTCATCAAGTACTCCAAGTTGCCCAACGCCGCGGACGGCCAGCGACAGCAACTCGTGCGGCGGCTTGCCGCCCGCGACCCCTCGATGGACATCCTCGGGCTCGACGTCACGTGGGAGGCCGAGTTCGCCGAAGCAGGCTGGATCCTGCCATGGACGGGCGCGAACAAGGCCGCTGCAAGCGAGGGCACATTGAAGGCACCGCTGGAGACGGCCACCTGGAAGGGGCAGCTTTACGCGGTGCCATACAACAGCAACACCCAGTTGCTCTGGTACCGCGACGACCTCGTACCGACCCCGCCCAAGACCTGGGACGAGATGATCGACGACGCGGTCAAGCTCGCCCAAGAAGGCAAGCCGCACCTGATCGAGATCCAGGGCGCGCAGTACGAGGGCGTGGTGGTCTGGTTCAACAGCCTGGTGGCCAGCGCCGGGGGCAGCGTGCTGACAGCGGACGGGACCAAGGCTTCCATGGGCGCTCCCGCCGTGAAGGCATTGACGATCATGAAGAGACTGGCCAGCTCACCGGCTGCCGACCCGTCCCTCTCGGTGCAAATGGAGGACCAGAACCGGCTCGCCATGGAGAGCGGCACGGCGGCGTTCGAACTGAACTATCCATTTGTGTATCCCTCCATGAAGGCAAACAAGCCCGACCTGTTCAAGCACTTCAAGTGGACGCAGTACCCGTCGGTCACTGCCGGCCAGCCCAGCCACGTCACGATCGGCGGCATCGACATGGCAATCAGCAAGTACTCCAAGCACCCCGATCTCGCGTTCCAGGCGGCCCTGTGCCTGCGCAATCGCGACAACCAGAAGATCGCGGCCACCAAGGGCGGGTTGCCCCCGACGCTCGCTGACCTGTACAACGACCCGTCGTTGCAGAAGGACTACCCGTTCCGCCAGGACATCCTGACCGCATTGCAGAACGCGAGCGTGCGGCCGAAGACGCCGGCCTATCAGAACCTGTCGATCGTCATCTCGCACGCCGTGTCTCCGCCGTCAGGCATCAACGCGAGCAGTACCGAGAACAAGATCACCAACCAAATCAAGGATGCGCTCCAGTCGAAGGGGCTGATCCCATGACAATCGACGCTGAGAAGGCGGCCCCGACCGCGCCTGAAACGCGCACGGAAAAGACACACCGACGCACACAACTGTCGGAGGGCGCGCGCGCGGAGCGCCGCCTCGGCTGGATGCTGATCGCGCCGGCGGTCATCGTGATGATCGCGGTCACCGCCTATCCCATCGGCTACGCCATCTACCTGTCGCTGCAGCGGTACGACCTGCGGTTCCCGAAGCAGGCGAAGTTCGTGGGTCTCGACAACTACACGGCCGTGCTCAGCTCGCCCTACTGGTGGCACGCGCTCTGGATCACCCTGATCATCACGCTGATATCCGTCGCCATCGAACTCGTCCTCGGCATGCTGCTGGCGCTGTTGATGCACCGCACATTGTTCGGCCGCGGCACCGTTCGCACGGCGATCCTGGTGCCGTACGGCATCGTCACGGTGGTGGCGGCGTTCAGCTGGCAGTACGCGTGGACGCCTAGCACCGGCTATCTGACGGCGTTGCTCGGGAACGGCACCAGTGCACCGCTGACGCACACCGTCCAGGCCATCGCGATCATCATCCTGGCCGAGGTGTGGAAGACGACGCCGTTCATGGCGCTGTTGCTGATGGCCGGTCTGGCGCTCGTGCCCGAAGACCTCCAGAAGGCGGCCAAGGTCGACGGCGCTACTGCATGGCAGCGCTTCGTCAGAATCACGTTGCCGCTGATGAAGCCGGCAATCCTCGTCGCCCTGCTCTTTCGCACGCTGGACGCGTTCCGAATATTCGACAACATCTTCGTCCTGACCGCGGGCACCAACAACACCGGCTCAGTGTCGATCCTCGGCTACGACAACCTGTTCACCGCGCTGAACCTGGGCATCGGTTCAGCGATTTCCATCCTCATATTCATCTGCGTCGCGATCATCGCCTTCTTCTTCATCAAGGGATTCGGCGCTGCCGCACCTGGGAGTTCGGGAAAGTGAGGCCGCGATGACCACCACGGCGAAGCAGAAAGTCGGCTGGGGCACCGCGAACACGGTCGCGGTCGTCCTCGCTATCGTGCCCGTCCTCTGGATCGTGTCCCTGTCGTTCAAGGACCCCGCCACGATCACAGACGCGTCGTTCTGGCCGAAGAAATGGACGCTGGAGAACTATCGCGGCATCTTCAAGACCTCGGAGTTCACTCATGCATTGATCAACTCGATTGGGATCGCGCTGATCGCCACGTTCATCGCCGTCGTGCTCGCCTCGATGGCGGCCTACGCCGTGGCCCGGCTCAGCTTCCCGGGCAAGGGCCTGCTGATCGGCATGTCGCTGCTGATCGCGATGTTCCCGGCGATCTCGCTGGTGACCCCCCTGTTCAACATCGAGCGGTCGCTGCACCTGTTCGACACCTGGCCGGCGCTGATCATCCCCTACATCGCGTTCGGCCTCCCGCTGGGCATCTACACCCTGTCGGCGTTCTTCCGCGAAATCCCCTGGGAGCTGGAGAAGGCCGCCAAAATGGACGGTGCCACCCCGTACCAGGCGTTCACCAAGGTGATCGCACCACTGGCTGCGCCAGGCATGTTCACCACCGCGATCTTGATATTCATCTTCTGCTGGAACGACTTCCTGTTCGCGATATCGCTCACCTCGACTACGAACGCGCGCACCGTCCCGGCGGCTATCGGCTTCTTCACCGGCAGTTCTCAATTTACCGCGCCCACTGGGTCCATCTCGGCCGCGGCAGTCATCATCACCATTCCGATCATCATCTTTGTGCTGTTCTTCCAGCGCCGCATCGTCGCGGGGCTGACGTCTGGCGCCGTGAAGGGATAACGCAAATGGCCGACATCGTTTTGGATCAAGTCACCAAGCGCTTTCCCGACGGCGCCCTGGCGGTCGACCACATCGACCTCGACGTCGCCGACGGCGAGTTCGTGATCCTGGTCGGGCCTTCGGGTTGCGGCAAGTCCACGACGCTGAACATGATTGCGGGCCTCGAGGACATCAGCGACGGCGAACTGCGCATCGGCGGTCAGGTCGTCAACAACAAGGCACCGAAGGACCGCGACATCGCAATGGTCTTCCAGAGCTACGCACTCTACCCGCACATGACGGTGCGCGAGAACATGGCCTTCGCGCTGAAGCTCGCCAAGACCCCGCAGGAGACGATCGACAAGAAGGTGAACGACGCGGCGCGCGTGCTCGACCTGACTCAGCATCTCGATCGCAAGCCGGCCAACCTCTCCGGGGGGCAGCGTCAGCGCGTCGCCATGGGCCGCGCGATCGTGCGCGACCCGGCCGCGTTCCTGATGGACGAGCCGCTGTCCAATCTCGACGCCAAACTGCGGGTGCAGATGCGCACGGAGGTCTCCCGCCTGCAGAAGCGGCTGGGCACGACAACCGTGTACGTGACCCACGACCAGACCGAGGCCATGACACTCGGCGACCGCGTAGCGGTGATGCGCAACGGCAAAATACAGCAAGTCGGTGCGCCGCAGGAGCTCTACGGGCACCCGGAGAACCTTTTCGTCGCGGGGTTCATCGGCTCGCCGGCGATGAACTTCATGCCCGGCAGGCTGGAGGACGGCAAACTTCGCACGCGGTTGGGCGACGTGCCACTCGACGACGAGATCAGACGCATGCTGGAGGGACGCGACACCGGCCGCGACGTCATCCTCGGCATCCGCCCGGAGAGCTTCGAGGACGCGTCGCTCGTGCCGGCCGACGCCCGCGGGCGCGGCATCACGTTCCGGGCCATGATCGACGTCGTCGAATCGATGGGCTCGGATGTCTTCGTGTACTTCACGTTCGAGGGCGACAACGAGTCGGTGTCGAGCGCGGAGCTGGAGGAGCTTGCGCGCGACTCTGGTCGAGCCGACACCGGCGGGACCGGGGATCAGGTGGTGGCTCGTCTCGATGCGGCCACTCGGGTTCGGGAGGGTAGCGAGGCAGAGCTGTGGGCCGACGTTCGATCGATCCACGTGTTTGATCCGGCCAGCGGGGAGAACCTCACGAAGACCAAAGCCACGGCTACCGCCGACGGCTAGGCCCAGCGACCCTGTTCGCGCAGCCGGTGGATCACCTCGTCGTTCCACTCGTGCGTGCGCATGAGCCGGTAGCGCTCGCGGGCCACCCGCAGGTAGGCGTCGGCCTCGGTGCCGGAGCCGAGCATCTCGGCGTCGCGCAGCAGCCGGACAACCGGTCGGTACTCCTCGGCGTACCACCGCCTGGCTACCACCTCGCGGTCGAGGAACGCGTGCTCGTTCTGCATGCATCGAAAGCCCCAGGCCTCGACCGCCTCGGCGAGTTCGGCGTAGAACCACGGATCGCTCACCTCGAGTTTGGCGTACGTCTGCGGTGGTAGCGGGACGCGAGATCGGAACATCCGCTCGTGATCCTTGACCAGCAGGTCACCGCGCCGGCGGATGCCCTTGGCCGGGACGGCGGTGATCACCTCGGTGACGTAGGCGTCGATCGTTGTCTGGCCGGTGGCAAGCGCCACAGAAACACGATGGTGACCGTCCTTCACGAAGTGCAGGTCACCGACCCGGAAGACGTCGATGGGCGGGACGGCTTCGCCCATCCGCTGCGCCAGCGCCAGCCGTTCCCAGCGATCCCGGATGCGGCTGGACGTGGGACGGAACCTGCGGTCGAAGTCACGGCGCGAGTCGACAGTGCCGACGATCGAATCCAGCCGGATCGACTGGAGGCCCAAGAAGCGTTCACCACGCACACCGAGCGCGGCCACGACCTCGTCGAAGGGCAGGATCAGGTTGACGTCGTCCGGACCGCGGCGCAGGCGCTGGGCCAGGCGCGACAGCATCTGCCGGCGCCGGGCACGCAGGAAGTCGTTCTCGACATCAGCTCTCGGAAAACCCGTTTGCCACACGAGAATCGGTATACACCTCGCGGCCTGCAGGCGTGGCGTCGAATTCGAACACGTGGCGGCCGACTACGTTGCGCACGGTCGTGCCGGCCATGCGCAAATCGGGAGTTCTGCGGCCATATGGGTGGACGTGGCCGTGCAGCAGCAGCGGCACCCGAAGGCGAGCCGCCAGCCCGTGGAGGGTGCGGAAGCCGCGGTGCGGCGGATCGTCGCCGTCGCCGACGCCGTACGGCGGGGCATGGGTGAGCAGAATGTCCACCGCCGGTGCGCCACGCAGCCGCTGCCAATGGGCGCGCGCACTAAGCGCCCGCGCACGGCGTGCCTGCTGCCGCTCGGAGTACTGGTTCGGTCCGGCGCTGTACCGCAGGGACCCGCCGAGACCGGCAATGCGTATGCCTAACACGTCGACCAGCCTGCCGTCGGCGTTCATCGCCCCGCTCGGCCACGGTGCGCTGACGGGCAGGCCGGAACGGAGGATCAACCCGGCACGCGACGCTGCATAACCGGTCACGTCTGGATCATGGTTCCCAGGCACGAAGACCAACGGCACGTCCAGCGCGTTCATCAGATACCCGAGGTAGTCGAACGGCAGGTCCCCGCAGGCGAGGATCAACTCGGCGCCGCGCACGGCCCGCACGTCCGCGCACAGCCCTTCATCGACCTCGTCTGACACAGCGAGTACGTGGACCATGCCCCGATTGTGCTCCGAACGGTCAGCTCGCCTCGGCTCCGCGTACGTCCAAGCCGTGCCCCCGCAGTGCAGCCTCGGCGCGATAGATCTCGGCGAGCGGAACTGACGCGTTGGCGGTAGCGGCCGGCGGCGGCACGCCGACCCGCTGGCAGGCGGCTGTGAGGGCGTCGACGTAGGCCGCTCGCACCGCATTGCGCCGAAGATTCTTGGCGAACAGCCCGACGGCATTCTCCGTCGCGTCCAACTGCGCGTGCAGCCGACATAGATCGGCACCGAGTCGCTCAACCGGTTCCTCGGGCAGCCGGCTATGCCGGTCGGCGATCCAACGCCGGCCTCGGACGGTGCCAATCAATGCATAGCCGACAGCGGTCGGCAGCAGGATCGCCACAGTCAACTCGATCGCCGTGCCCACGCAACCAGTGTCGGCGTGCGAGG
>JAOPWD010000024.1 GCA_025965875.1 Pseudonocardiales bacterium | reverse complement strand
CGGGCGGCACGAACATGTCCGGCACCTCCGGAACCGTCGCCCTGGTGAACTCGGCCACCCCGCTCACCTGCAAAACGGCCGCCGACTGTGCCGCCGACCCCAGTGTCATCGACCTCGTGGGCTACGGCACCGCGGTCGTGCGCGAAGGTGCTGCCGGAGCACCCGCCACCACCAACACCACCTCGGCGCAGCGCACCAGCGCGCCGGACACCGACAACAACGGCACCGACTTCATCGCCGAGGTGCCCACTCCGGGCGCCGTCAACGCCGGCGAGCAGCCGCCCGGCACCGGCGAGCCCGGCCCGCTGCGCATCCACGACATCCAGGGCGCCAGCTGGGTCTCGCCGCAGAACGGCCAACAGGTGGTCAACGTCCCCGGCATCGTCACGGGCGTGCGCACCAGCGGGAGCAAGGGCTACTGGATACAGGACCCGACCCCCGACGCCAACCCGGCCACCAGCGAGGGCATCTTCGTCTTCACCGCGCCAACTGTCGCGGTGGGCGACAGCGTTCTGGTCTCGGGCAAGGTGAGCGATTTCTATCCGCTGTCCAGCGGTGAGTCACTCAGCTCGACGTCGAACCTGTCCATCACCGAGATCGGCACGGCCACGACCATCAAGCTGTCCAGCGGCAACGCGCTGCCGGCGCCGCTGGTGATCCTGCCGACGACCGTCCCCGACACCTACGCGCCCGATCTGGGTGGCGGCAACATCGAGTCGACGCCGATCACGCCCGCTCGCTCAGCGCTGGACTTCTACGAGTCGCTCGAGGGGATGCGCGTCGAGGTCGACGACGCCCGCGTCGTCGGCCCGTCGAGCAGCTTCGCCGAGCAGTTCGTCACCACCAAGCCCACGCAGGCGACCACCTACCGCGGCGGCACCGAGATCATCGCCGAGAACGCCATCCCGTCCGGGCGGCTCGAGGTCGTCGCGGCCGACGGCAGCAATCCCAACGTGAACGTGAACGACGTCTTCGGCGGAGCCACGATCGGCCCGGTCGACTACTCGCGCTTCGGCGGCTACGTCCTGGCCGCGACCACGCTCGGCACCGTGCAGCCCCATGGCATCGCGCCCGTCGTCGCCACGCCCGGCACGGTCAATCAGCTTTCGGTCGCGACATACAACGTCGAGAACCTCGCGCCGGGCGATCCCGCCTCGAAGTACCAGCGGCTCGGGCAGGGCGTGGTCACCAACCTCGCCAGCCCCGACATCGTGACCCTGGAAGAGATCCAGGACAACAGCGGAGCCACCGACGACGGCGTGGTCGCCGCCGACCAGACGTTGGCCAAGCTGAGCGCCGCCATCGTCGCGGCCGGCGGGCCGAGCTACAGCGTGCGGACGGTTGATCCGGTGAACGATCAGGACGGCGGGCAGCCGGGCGGCAACATCCGGGTGGCTTTCCTGTTCGACCCGGCCCGGGTTTCCTTCGTCGATTCCGGCGCCGCATCGGTGAACAGGTCCACCACCGGCACCGCGGTCATCAAGAGCCATGGGGATCCGGCGCTCACCCTGTCGCCGGGTCGCGTCGACCCGACCAACCCGGTGTGGACGTCGAGCCGCAAGCCGCTGGTGGGCCAGTTCCGGTTCCGCGGCACCGACGTCTTCGTCATTGCGAACCACTTCAACTCCAAGGGCGGCGACCAGAGCGCGGACGGGCGGTTCCAGTTCCCGGAGCAGTCCTCGACGGTCCAGCGCGCTGGACAGGCGCAGGTACTGCACGACTTCGTCGGCAAGCTGCTGGCCGTGGACAAGAAGGCCCAGATCGTCGTGGCCGGTGACCTGAACGACTTCCAGTTCAGTCCGGCGCTGGCGTCACTGCGCACGGGAACGGCCGACGGCACCGGCCCGTCCATCCTGACCGACCTGATCAGCACCCTGCCGCTCGACCAGCAGTACACGTATGTGTTCAACGGTGTCTCGCAGGTGCTCGACCACATCCTGGTCTCGAACAGCGTGCGCGGCGTGCATTACCAGGTTGTGCACGTCAACTCGGAGTTCGCCAACCAGGCGAGCGACCACGATCCGCAGGTCGTCGACATCACCCCGTAGTCGAGCCCGAAGGGTTGTCCACAGGCGGGCGCGGGCGCCGGAACGTAGCGGCGCCCGCTGTCATCATGGCGCCGTGACGGTCAACTCGGCGGGTCTGCGCGGCAGGGTGACGTCGACCGACGTCTTCTGTGGCGTCCTCGTCACAGCCGTACTGGTTCGCTTGCTGTTCGGCGACCTGTTCGCCACCCCGGCCGTAGCCGCGTGGACCACCGTCTTCGCCGCGATCTGCGTTCAGGCCGCGCCGTACCTGGTTCTCGGCGTGCTCCTGTCCACAGCGATCGCGGTCTTCGTGCCGCCGTCCTTCTTCGCGAGGGTCCTTCCGGACCGCCAGAGTCTGGCTGTTCCGGTCGCCGGTCTGGCAGGCGCGGCGCTGCCCGGTTGCGAGTGCGGGTCGGTCCCGGTCGCTGCGTCGCTGATACGCCGGGGGGTCGCCCCGGGCCCCGCCGTCACGTTCCTGCTCTCGGCACCAGCCATCAACCCGGTGGTGCTGGTGGCAACCGCCGTCGCCTTTCCCGGGCGACCGGAAATGGTGGTTGCGCGACTGCTCGCGTCGCTAGCGACCGCGCTGACCGTCGGCTGGCTGTGGCAGCGCCTCGGCCGTGATCTACCAATCCGGGCTGGGGCACGCCTTCCCGATGGCGCGAGCGTGTGGCAGCGCGCCGAGTTGACCGCGTCGCACGACCTGGCCCAGGCGCTTGGCATGCTTACCATCGGGGCCGCATCGGCGGCGTTCTTGAACGTGACCGTTCCTCGTTCCTGGCTTGATCACCTCGCCGGTAACGAGATCGCCGGCATCATCGCCCTTGCGCTGCTCGCAGTCGTCCTCGCCGTCTGCTCGGAGGCCGACGCTTTCATCGCCGCGTCGCTCACCCAGTTCTCGCTCACCGCCCGCTTGGCGTTCATGGTGGTGGGCCCGGCTGTCGACGTGAAGCTCATCGCGATGCAGGTGGGCACGTTCGGCCGGGGGTTTGCTGTCCGGTTCGCCCCGCTCGCCCTCACGGTGGCCGCAGGGGCAGCCGCGGCCGTCGGGACGGTCCTGCTGTGAATGCCCGCACCCAGTCCTTCGTGCTCCTGCTTTTCGGCGGTGCGCTGGTACGACTGGCCGTCGGCGACGAATTGCTGCGCTACGTGCGTCCCGTGGCCCGGCCGTTCGTTTTCGCGGCGGGAGTGAGCATCCTTGCCCTTGCGGTCTGGTCGATCGCACAGTCGCACCGCCGCGGGATCGGTGAGCCCATTGATGCGCACGGCCACGGCGCCTCTCACGCGGCGTGGCTGATCATCGCGCCCGTGGTGGCGATCCTGGTTGTCGCCCCGCCCGCGCTCGGCGCCTACTCCGCGACACGCACACCGGTCACGGTCGCCAAGCCCACTGACGTCGCGTTCCCGTCCTTGCCCAGTGGGGACCCGGTCCGGCTCAGCCTGATCGACTTCGCTGCCCGCGCGCTCTGGGACGAAGGCCGGACCATCGCCAACCGCACTCTCAGCCTCACTGGGTTCGTCGTTCACACCAGCGCGGGCGGATTCACTCTTGCGCGGCTAGTGATCACCTGCTGTGCCGCCGACGCGCGACCGATCGAGATCGGCGTGCTCGGCAGTGGGTCACCGCCACGGCGCGACGAATGGGTCACCGTCACGGGCCACTATGCCGGCGTCAACCCTTCGGATACGACCCTGCCGCTGTTGCGAGCGACGTCGGTGCGTCGTGTCGGCCAGCCGAACAACTCTTACGACGGCTGATCAGCCGTGCGCGAGCGCCCGCCGACCAGGCTCCATCGGTCACTCACGGTAGCCGCGTATCGACCGCCTCCGGCATCGGGTCAGCGCTGTCGGCGTCGAACGGATGGCGTCGGTGCATAGGCAAGGATGGCACCCATGGAGATGACCGGATGGCTCAGCGGCCAGGTGTTCCTGCAGACCGTCGACGAGAAGGAGGTCGGCGCGGTCAGTGAGTTTCTCAACGCCCGTGGGCTCACCTTCCAGGTGCTGACGTTGAGCGAGCGGATGATGCTCGATCCGGGCGATCCCGCCAGCGCCGTCTCCAGCGACCGCTTCAGCGTCGCCATCCAGGTCGCGGGGTTCCCGCAGGTTGTCGGGCCGGTGCTCAGCGATCTGATCCAGCGCACACACGGAGGCGGCTGGGACCCAGAGGTGACCAACACCTAGTGCTGATTGACCGGGCAATCGCGCCGATAACGGACACCTGACGCCAGATTAGAAATCTTACGGGGTTCTTGCCTTGACTTAACGACAATTTTACGTCATGTTGAGCAGGCACACACGATGAGAGTTCACGTCGACGAAGTGAACAGGCTGGGAAAACCACTCCCCAGCAGGTCCACGAGTCGCCCGTTCGTCGTGGGTGGCATCAAAACCGTCGGGATCGTTCGGTGCGAACCCCCGTCCGCCGCGCGGACCCGACGGACCCTGGTCATGATTCGGCGGAACCCCCGCCTGCCGGAGCATTACCGAAGTGCGCAAAGCCCCGACGGATCCAATGATCCGTCGGGGCTTTTCGCGTCTATCGGCTCAGCCGGGCTGATCCGCTTCGGTGGTCTCGCTGTGCGCTGGTTCGGTAGCGGTATCGGTCTGCGATTCGGCTGCCGCGCCGTCGACCAGTTCGGGACCGTCGGCATCGGCTTGGACGTCGGCATCGGCATCGGCGTCCTTGGGCTGGCCGCGGCTGATCGTCACCTTGCCCGACTCGAGGTCGATGCGTTTGCCGCCGGAACTGTCGCCGACTTCCTCGCGGGTCGACTGCAGGCGTCGCTTCTCTTCGTCCATGTGCCGTTTGGCTGGGTTGAAGAGGGTGTCGAGGCCCCACTGCGTCATAGTCAGAGGTTACGTCCTCGGGACAAGCCCGCGGCGGACTGGCGACAATACGGGCCCACTCGTAGCGTGGAGCCATGTTGTTCTCCCGGCACAAGACCGAACTTGTCAACCCGGAACGTGCGCTGCCTGGGCGTGCGCAGTACGAATACGCCGTCCCGGCCACCCACTTCGTCAACGGTCGCCCGATCAAGCCGCCGTTCCCGGACGGTCTGCAGACCGTCATCCTCGGCTCGGGCTGCTTCTGGGGCACCGAGGAGCTCTTCTGGCAGGCCGACGGGGTGTGGGTCACCGCGGTCGTTTACGCCGGAGGCATCACGCAGCACCCCAGCTACGAGGAGGTGTGCTCTGGGCTGACCGGGCACACCGAAGGCGTCCTCGTGGTCTACGACCCGGCGCAGACGAGCTTGCAGACGCTGCTGCGGCTGTTCTTCGAGACCCACGACCCGACCCAAGGCATGCGCCAGGGCAACGACATCGGCACCCAGTACCGCTCAGCGATCTACTACACCGACGAGTCGCAGCGTGAGGTGGCCGAAGCGGCCAAGGCCGCGTACTCGGCCAAGCTGGAGGCGGCTGGCTACGGCCCGGCCACGACCGAGATCGCCCGGGCCGGCGAGTTCTTCTACGCCGAGGGATACCACCAGCAGTACCTGGCCAAGAACCCGAACGGCTATCGCTGCCACAGCACAACCGGCGTGCCATTCCCAGCCTGACTTCGCCGATACCGCCACCGGCGATGCCATAACAGGTAGGCGCCTTCAGGAATCGCGTGCTGGTTGTGCATATGCCGCATAACCGACACCGCGGAACTACATTGCGGTAATTGAGGTTTCAATTCGTCTGTTACGTCGCTGTTAGCGTAGGTTGCCTGCGTCGGGGGATGTCGATCATCTAACGGGTCAAACAGAGACCCTTCCATGCCGTCGCGGCATCGGGGGTTGGCCCAGAGAGCTGGCTGCCTTGTCCACCGAACTTGCCGACGCGCGCGCGCCCAAATTGCGCCGCGCGCTCACCATCACTGCTATCGGAGCCGTCCTTGCCGCGACCGCCGTCGTCATCAGCGCGCCCGCGCAGGCCATAGGACCGACGACGATCCGCGTCGACACCGGGGGGATCAACGCCCCCACGTGTGGTGGCGCCACCCAGCAATGCCTGACCATCCAGTACGCCATCGACAAGGCGAACTCGGGCGATACAGTCCAGGTCGCGGGCGGTACCTACAACGAGGTCCTAACAATCACCAAGGGCGTCAACCTGCAGGGTGCCGGCACTGGCGCCGGCGGGACCATCATCGACGGAACCGGGATGGAATCCGGACCCGACGGCCTGGTGAACATCGGCACCACCGACGGCGACGTCACCATCTCCAACTTTACGATCCAGAACCCCGTCGAGGGCCCTGTCTTCGGGCCGCACTCGATCTCCGTACTGGATCCGACCGCGGCCGACCACATCACGATCAGCCACAACAAGATTCTCGGTTGGGCGACCTCTCCGTCACTGGCAAATGACGCCCAGATCGGCATCGACAGCGCCAATACCTTCGCCGCGACGACGATCACCCACAACGACATCAGTGGCGTCTGGCAGGGCGTCCTGCTGGAGGGCAACCGCGGCGCTCTCGACGTCAGCAACAACCACATCCACGACCTCACGACGTACGTCGACGGTGACACGAAGTACCCGGCTGAGGGTGTCTACGTCCTCTCCGACAAGCAGAGCTCCGCCAGCAATCAGAACGTCACGAACAACCTGTTCGACAATTTCAACGGCATCGGTATCGCCTTCTCGGCCGGCTACGACCTGACCGGTTGCAGCGAAACCATCTGCACCGGATCTGTCACCGGTTCGGTCTCGGACAACACCTTCGCGCTTTCGGCCAACGAGCCCGGCTTTACGAGCGCATCGGCGATCAGACTCCGCGCCACGCACGAGGGCGACGTTCTGAACCTCACGATGGGCGGCAACACGGGCACTGTCGTAGCGCCGACGAAGACCATCGAGGAGAGTCCGGGTAACGGATCGATCTTGGTCACGCCGGCCTCGCCGCCGAACGCGATCGTCACCGTTCCGCCGCCGACGCTGGCGGTCGCCACTCCGGCGAGCGTCACTACGGGTGAGGCGCCTGTTGCGTTCGCACTGGCGTCGCACAACGGGTCTGGGGACAACTTCCCGCACGCACGCTTCCAGATCACGTTCACGGGCGACCCCGGGCTGACCGCGGCCCAGGTTCACCTGCAGTCCAGAGTGGGCACGAGCGTGTTCCAGAACGTCGCACTCAGCGGTGCCACCTCGACGCCCGGCGGGATCACCGGGTTCGTTGAGCCGGGGTCAGGGTTTGACTATCTGACCGGCGCCGACGCACCGAACGATTTCCGGCTGTCCTTCGCGCTCGACGCTCCCGGCGGGTCATTGACCAGCACGGTTCGTCTGGTCGAGGTGTCACAGGGCTCCGGCAACCCGGTGCTCAACACCCTGGCCACGGACGCCGACACGATGACCGTCGTGGCGAACCACGCTCCCACCGCCGCGGATCAGACCCTGACCGTCAAGCACGACCACGATCTCGCGATCGTGCTGGCCAGCACCGAGGCCGACGGCGACACCCCGCTGGTTTTCACGCACGGCAGTCCTGATGTCGGCACCCTGACGGACACGGACTCTCAGCACCTGACGTACACGCCGCCAGCGCTCTACGTGGGTCCTGACTCGTTCAGCTACACCGTCACCGACAGCGTCGGCGCCGAAACCACCGGCACCGTGCACATCACGGTGACAAACGCCGCCCCGTCGGCACCGAACAAGTCAGTGACCACTACCGCGGGTCACCCGGTGGCAGTCACGTTGAACGGCACCGACACCGACGGCGATTCGTTGACCTACGACAACTCGAACCCGAGTCGCGGCACGCTGAGCGGGACGGCGCCGAACCTGACGTACACCCCGAACGGCTTCTACGTCGGGGCCGACACGTTCACCTACACCACGAACGACGGCATCGACAGCAGCACCGTCGGCACCGTCAGCATCCGAGTCAACAAGGTCGTTTCGACGACCACGATGGTCGTCACGCAAAACGTTCCTGGAGCCGCTCCCCGACTCAGGATCAAGGCGACAGTCACCGCACCCGGTGCGCACATCGACACGGCCCTGGTGACCATCAAGGACGGCACCACGACCATCGGGTCCGCCCGGCTGGTGAACGGCCAGATCAACGTCCTGTTCACCAACATCAAAAAGGGTGTCCACACCCTGTACGTGTACTTCCCGGGCAGCCTGTCCGCGACCGCCTCCAGCGCGTCGTACCACCTGCGCGTGTTCGGCTAGACCGCAACACCACCACCGAAACCGGCCCCGGGCACTCTGCCCGGGGCCGGTTTCGCGTCGCGGCCGTAATGTCTACAGCGTGCCTGAGCTACCCGAGGTGGAGGCCCTCGCCTCGTTCCTGCGTGAGCGCGCCGTGGGGCGCTCAATTGTGCGGGCGGACGTCGCGGCGTTCAGCGCCGTGAAGACGTTCGACCCGCCGCTGTCCGCGCTCAACGGCGGGCTCGTCACTGGCGTTGCGCGGCATGGCAAGTTCCTCGACCTCGACGTCGACGGGCTGCACCTGATCACGCATCTGGCCCGCGGCGGCTGGCTGCAGTGGCGCGATTCGCTGCCGCCGGCGCCGCCCAAGCCGGGGCGCGGGCCGCTGGCGTTTCGCCTGCACCTGGCCCCGGAGTTTCCGGACGGCCCAGTCAGTGGGTTCGACCTCACCGAGATGGGGACCCAGAAGCGGCTGGCTGTCTACCTCGTGCGCGACCCGCTCGAGGTGCCCGGCATCGCGCGCCTTGGCCCTGACGCCCTGACCGTGACGGCGGCCGAGCTCGGCGAACTGTTGCGCGGGCACCGCTCGCAGCTCAAGGGCGCGCTGACCGACCAGACGTTGCTCTCAGGTATCGGCAACGCGTACTCCGACGAGATCCTGCACACCGCCCGGCTGTCCCCGTTCAAGAACACAGCCAAGCTCACCGAGGCGGAGGTCGCGGCGTTGCATGCGGCGATCCAGTCCGAGCTGAGCGACGCGGTCGAGAGGTCGGTCGGGCAGCAGGCGGCCAAGCTCAAGGGGGAGAAGCGCAGCGGGCTGCAGGTGCACGGGCGGGCCGGGCTGCCGTGCCCGGTGTGCGGCGACACCGTGCGGGAGGTCTCCTTCGCCGACCGGGCGTTCCAGTACTGCCCGACGTGTCAGACCGAGGGCCGCGAACTCGCCGACCGGCGACTGTCGAAGTTGCTGAAGTAGGCGTCAAAGACACAAGCGGCACTGAATGGTGGGCGAGCCGACAACCCTGCATCGCGCTCACCGGGTACGACGACGGCATCACCGCCTGACGCCCACTGCAACACGTTGGGCAGCTGGCCAACGTGGGTGAGCCGCCGCACAACCGCTACTGCGGCCCGTGACCACTTAAACTGCCTGGGATGAATCCCTTGCAGGTGCCCACAGTGACCGTTGACGAACTGCCCGCCGCCGCCGTACTGCTGGACTGCCGCGAGGACGGCGAGTGGGCGGCCGGCCACATCGACGGCGCGCTCCACATTCCGATGAACCAGATCCCGACCCGCCTGGCCGACGGGTCCAGCGCGTTCGCGCCGGAGCAGCCGATCGTGGTCGTCTGCAAGGTGGGCAGCCGCTCGGCGCACGTCGCCGCTTGGCTCAACCGCAACGGCTACGACGCAGTGAATCTCGACGGCGGGATGCTCGCCTGGGCCACCTCCGGCCGCCCGATGATCACTGCCGACGGCAGCACTCCGTACGTCGCCTGAAATCCAGCGGCCCGTCGGACCCCACAGCGTGCCCGGACGGGGTAACCATTGATATGTGAGACCGCGCTCGGACCGAGTAGGGGTTGAGCCACCGACGCGCCCGAGTGTCGTCGCCCACCGCGGCGCGTCGTCCTACACGGCCGAACACACGCTCGACGCCTACGTCGCCGCGATCGAGTCCGGCGCAGACGCATTGGAATGCGACGTGCGGATGACGCGCGACGGACACCTGGTATGCGTGCACGACCGCACCGTCAACCGCACCTCCGACGGCCACGGCGTCGTGAGCGACCTGGACCTGGACGGGCTGAACTCACTCAACTTCTCGTCGTGGCACAGCGACCTGCCCAGCTCGGCCGACCAGCTGCTCTCCGACAGCCCGTATCTGGCCGGGGTCGCACCAGACCGGGTCGAGCCCGACGGAGGGGTGCTCACGCTGGAACGGCTGCTCCAGCTCGTCCACGACGCCCCCCGGCCGGTCCGCGTGCTCGTTGAGACCAAGCACCCGACCCGCTACCAGGGCCTGGTCGAGAAGGAGCTCGTCCAGCTGCTCGCCCGCTTCGGCTGGGCCGGTGATCCGGGGCCGGAGCCGTCACTGCGCCACCCTGCCGACATGAACAATCCGGTCACGGTGATGAGCTTCGCGCCCACCGCGCTGCGCCGGGTGAAACTGCTGGCGCCGGACGTGCCGACGGTGCTGCTGCTCGACCGGCTGCTCCCGCTGCGCCGCGACGGCCTGCTGCCGGCGGGCGTCCCCATCGCGGGGCCGAGTCTGCGGATGCTGCGGGCCCTGCCGGAGTACGTCGGGCGGGCACACGCCCGGGGCCACCGGGTCTACGCCTGGACGGTCGACGAACCCGGCGATGTCCAGTTTGTCCTCGATCTGGGCGTGGACACAATCATCACGAACCGGCCGGCCGACGTGATCAGCCACCTCGATGCCGTGCAGTGAAACACCTCACGACCGGCCCACGGTGTTTCGGATCCCGGCATATCGGGCAGGCTCGGAGTACGGGACAAACAATCCGGGAGGCCGATTGGTATGCGAGGTGCCTTGATGGTGCGGCACGAGGCGGCTAGCGCCGCGATCGTCC
>JAOPWD010000549.1 GCA_025965875.1 Pseudonocardiales bacterium | reverse complement strand
TGGGCCACGGCGCAGAGTTGATCCATGCCGGTGCGGTTGATGCCCTGATCGCGGAACAGCTGCTGTGACGCGCCAAGGACGCGCTCGCGTGCGCCCCTGCCGCGGCGGCGACCCTGGGGGCCCTTCTCCAACTCCGTCATGCCTCGATCATAGACCGTTCGGTACCGACCGGTGTACTTAGCTTGCACTCCGTCCAGCTGTTGGATACCTTAAGTACACAGGTCGGTGTTTATAAGACCGAACTGTTCGGATACCCCTCAACTCAACGGAGTGACCATGGGAAAGCTCGATGGCAAGGTAGCGGTGATCACCGGAGCATCCACCGGCATGGCCCTGGCCGGCGCCAAACTCTTTGTGGAGGAGGGAGCGCACGTCTTCATCCAGGCCCGGCGGCAGGAAGCACTGGACGACGCCGCCGAGTTGATCGGCCGTAACGTCACCGCCGTGCAGGGTGACGCGGCCGACCTGGCCGACCTGGACCGCTTGTACGACACGGTCAAGCGGGAGAAGGGCTCGATCGACGTGCTGTGGGCCAGCGCCGGAATGGGCGAACCGGCTCTGCTGGGCGAGATCACCGAAGAACAGTTCGAGCGTGCCTTCTCGCTCAACGCGCGCGGCACCCTGTTCACCGTGCAGAAGGCCCTGCCGTTGCTCAACGACGGCGCCTCGATCTTCATGACCGGATCCAACGCCTCACTCGGCGCCTTCCCCGGCTGGAGCCTCTACGCGGGAAGCAAAGCTGTCCAGCAGGCCTGGGCCCGGGTCTGGCTCAACGAACTGCGCGACCGCAAGATCCGGGTCAACGTCCTGACCCCCGGCCAGGTCGCCAGCGCCAAACAGGAAGAACTGTTCGACGAGGCCACCAAGGCCGCATTCGAGTCCCTCATCCCCCGCAAAAAGATGGGCCGCCCCGACGAAATCGCCACCATCGCCCTGTTCCTGGCCTCCGACGACTCCAGCTACGTCAACGGCCTGGAACTGGTCGCCGACGGCGGCACCACCGCCCTCTGATCCACGCACTGAGATATCGGGAAGTAGCCATGACGACGTTCGCCCAGCACCGCGCCACTGTTGAGTCCTTCGTCGACTGCATGCACGGCGGCGCGGACACAGGCGGTCTGGGCGGTGTGCTGGCCGAGAACGTGGTGCTGATCGGCCCGCTCAGCGATCAGCCGCTCACCGGCCGCGAGGCCGTCACGGCAGCCATCCAGAACGTCTCAACGGTGGCGGCGGACCTCACCTACAAAGGAGGTCCTCAGCGGCGAGACCCACCATGCCGCGTTCTTCCGGCTGCAGGTCGACGACACGGCGGTCGACGGGATGGACTACGTCCTGCTCGACGCGGACGGCAAGATCGCCGAGGTGACCATATTTTGGCGCCCGCTGCCGTTGGCCGTCGAGATGCAGGGTCAATTCGCGCCTCTCATCGGCATGCAGCCATGGGAGCTGCGCAACAAAGGCGAGTAACGACCGAGGGAGGCCCTCGTCCCATGCCTTAGACCTGACGCCTCCTTACCGGGAATGGTGGCAGCCTGACGCATCCCGCTCTGCCGGCGGAAGGCGAGCCGGAGGTACTCGGGAAAGGCGCAGAGATTGACCCAGCGATGTTCGTGGCCGACGCCCTGCGTCTGACCCGGCGCTACAAGACAGAGCAATATCTCAATAACAGGAAGAGAGCACACCTGATGAGCAGCATCACCCTCATCGGCACGGGAAACATGGCCCGCACCATCGGCACGCTCGCGGTAGCGGGCGGCAACACCGTCGAGGTCATGGGCCGCGATCAGTCCAAGGCCGACGACTTGGCCAAGGCTCTGGGCGGCGGTGCGACAGCGGGCAGGTGGGGCGCCGTCCCAGCCGGCGACATCGTCATCACAGCTCTGTTGTACGACGGTGTGGTTCCGGTCGTCACCGAATACGGAGACGCCCTTGCCGACAAGGTCATCGTCGACATCAGCAACCCCTTCAACGCCACGTTCGACGGACTCGCCCACAACGAGGAGACCTCGATCGCACAGGAAGTCGCCAAGGTAGCCCCGGGCAGCGCCAGCGTGGTGAAGGCGTTCAACACAATCTTCCGCAACGTCCTGGAGAAGGGCCGACCCGACGTCTTCCTCGCCGGCGACAACACGCAGGCCAAGGCAGACGTCGCGGCGTTCATCAGTAGCCTCGGGCTGCGCCCGCTGGACGTCGGCGGCCTGACGATGGCGCACTGGCTGGAAGGAATCGGCCTGGTCACGGTCGGCCTCGCCGGCAACGGGGTGGGCCACTGGGACTTCGCCCTCGGCGTCAACGAATTCACCGGCTGAGCCGCCCCGCCAGCAAGCCGAGGAGTTGACGCCAGGGCGCTATTTGCGGAAGTTCTCGATTCCCGTATGACCCGCCCGGGTCCTGCCCCGGTCAGGGCCGTCCCAACGGCGACATACGGACTCATCTGCGCCCCGCGGTGCCTCAGTCGAAGCGCGCAGATCGACGGCTATTCGGGTGCACGTGTAGGGCGCCGGCAGTGCCTTCTCGCGAGCACTTCCGCGTCCCAGAGCCGGAACCGTTTGCTGGAACTTGATTGTGGGACTGATGCCAGAGCGCGCAGCGCAGGTGCCCGCTGGGAGGCCAACGATCGCGATCTTCGTTCGAGCGTCTCCCAAACAAGGCTCCTATCTGGTGGTGCGCCTTGTTGGAGCGAACTTCTCCACAAGTTCTGTTTGAGACCCGGAGAGGGTGATGAGCGTCTTCGGTTAGGGGGTTGCTCTCATTCATATAGCCGAGGGCGCGACCGCTCGTCTCGGCGGGCTGGATCCATCAGGATTCCGCATCTCCTTCCCGCAGGTATACGTTCGGAGCCTCCTACGGAACCGTGAAAGGTGGACCTAGCATGACGACTTCATCGGATTTGAAGGAAGATCAGCAGTCGTTGGTCGGCGACTACGACGCGATCAGCAACGTCGTTCAACTCTGCCTCGATGGTGAGGCGAAGGGCGACGTCACCAAGTTGCAGGAAGCGTTCCATCAGGACGCCCGGATGTTCGGCGAGCTCGCCGGCACGCGCTACGACGTTCCGATTCAGGAGCTATTCGACATGGCAGCCCAGGGTCCGGCTGACACCGGCAACTACCAGAGTCGGATTGTCTCGATCACCCAGGTCGGAGACGCCGCGACCGCGACCGTCGCCGAAGAGGGCTACTGGGGGACCGTGTCCTTCATCGACTTCTTTTCCCTCTGCCGCATCAGTGGCACCTGGAAGATCGTCAACAAGACATTCGCCCACGTCGGCGGCGAGCCGCCGGCTTAGGCGCTCCCTATGCCGCTCGGATAACCGAATCTCCCGCAAAAGGTTCCTTTGCG
>JAOPWD010000508.1 GCA_025965875.1 Pseudonocardiales bacterium | reverse complement strand
CCGCCGAGTGCTCTTTCTCTCCGGGGATGACGGTGCCGCCACCACGGCCCCGGGATCAGCTATGTCGACTATCTGATCCCCGCATCATCGTGCAGACGGTCGTGTTCGGCGCCACCTCCACCGCGGTCGGCCTGTCCGACGACATAGCAAGGGCATCATCGACCGGTTCCGGTCCCTGCCCATGTCCCGCTCGGCCGGACTCGCCGGACTCGCCGATCTGGTCCGAACCGCCTTCGTGGTCCTGCTGATGATCGTCGTCGGAACGGCGCAGGGGTAGCACCACCAGGCGACGGGTCTGCAGCCTCATGCGATCACTCGACGAGCCAGTCAGGAAAAGCAGCGCTCTGCGGTTCTCCGATGACGCTCCTCGATCGCAAGACTCCCCGCCCAGCGCCGGCACTCCTCGGCGGGCCGACTACTCCAACTCGATCTCCGAAGGTCCCGCCGAGCCCTTGTAGTCAACGGCTAACGCGTAAGGGCGCTGTCGGCGACGTCGGCATAGAGCTCGACGGCGCGCCAGCAGTACCACGCGACCACTGTGCGATAGGGGCGGTAGGGCTCGCCGAGCGGTTCCAACTCGCGCGCGGTCGGCGTCGGAACCTTCCAGGCGAGGCCATAGCCGTGGCGAACACCGAGGTCGCCGACCGGCCAGACGTCGAGGCGCCGGAGTTGGAACATCAGGAACATGTGGGCCGTCCACGGCCCGATGCCGCGAACGGTCGAGAGTCGGGCGACGATTTCGTCGTCCGATTGGCGAGAGAGGTCACGCGGCGAGAGAACGACCGTCCCGTCGAGCACTTTGGTCGAAAGGTCGCGCAGCGAGCGAACCTTGTTGGTGGACAGGCCGACCGCGCGGAGCGTCTCGTCCGACAGTGCCAGCAGTGCTTCGGGCGTCACGTTGTCGTGGAGTGAGACGACCAAACGTCCGTGGATGGCTCGCGCGGCGGCACCGGCAAGCTGCTGGTAGACGATCGCCTCGACCAGGGCGGCGAAATGCGCTGCCGTGCGCCGGCTGATGTGAATCGGGCCGCCGGCCGCGATCAAGCCGGCGACGACCGGGTCGCGGCTCGCCAGGATTTCCGCCGCCTCTGCATACGACACCCGCCGTTTGCGCCGGGCTTCGGGGTCGGTGCTCATCTGCGACACGTTAGTGCGGCCACGAGACCTGGCCACCGGCGAGACAGTTCGCCAGCGCCCCCAGCAGCCGGCGTCATTGGCGTACGACCTTGATCATCTTTCGCGCTCATCGACGGGCAGCAGCTCGACTTGGATCTCGTTCATCGAGGTTTGCCGCTCTCGGCCCAGCGTTGAAAAAGGTCGACCTGCGCTGGCGGCCACGAGCCATCGCAGGGCATCGTGCCTGCCTGCAACCGGTTGAGGATGGCGTCGGCGTGTTGGCTGACGTCGTCGTACGACCAGAGGTCGAAGGCGCGCTGCATCGATTGGCGGTCGCGTTCGCGGAACATGGGCTTGATGTCGGTCTCGAAGCTGGGTGGGGTCACGTCGCACCTTCCGTCGATCTGTCGAGGAGCCACGCCGCTCGCCGCTCGCTGGTGTTGGTCGCACGCCGACGGCTGTGCCACAGGCCTGCATGCGGTAGGTCATAGCGTCCACCCGTGCGGGTCCCCGCGCGCATCCGCCACGGACAACTGAGAACGGGTAGCCGGGTTCGAACGGCTGTTGATGGTGTTCGTACGGAGCTCCGGAGGGCATCCGAAGATCCACTTTGCACGCAACAGTAGACAGCAGCGATCAACGCCGACGCGACCATCGCCAACCTCGCCGCTCCCCAGCGGCGATGATCACCGCGGCGATCAACGCGAGGCACCCAATCGTCACCAAGAGCGCCTGCAAAGCGACAACGCCGAGAACGATCAGCGGCAGTGCGACGATCAGGAGCGCGCTGGCCACCTGGCGCCGGTGCAGCCGCCGCAGCCTGCCCCGAGTGAGCCTGCGTGCCAAATGGGGATGATCACGCGCGAGACCTTCGGCAACTTCGTCCAGTCTGCGACGTTCCTCGCCGGTCAGCCCCACTTCGCTCGCCCCTCCCCCTGGTTGCCTCGGGCCGTCCGCGTGGTGCGTCGCAGGCCCACGGCGACAACGAACGGCCAGCAGATCTGAATCGCCGAACTCACCCGTTCCGCCAGGCCGAGGCTCCCGCCGCCCTGGGTCTGCACGGTGGTCCACATGAGCAACATCAGAAACGTCACGGACACGACGGCCGAGACGCGCGCGCTCACCAGGATCGAGGCAGGCCCGTGTCTTTGGGCCGCCAGTGCGGGCCACACCGTGATGGCGACCGCACCGATACCCGTGCACACCGCGTGCTGCGTTGTGGTCCCGCTGGCCGGCTCCGGACAGGCTGCGATGCCGATCGCGGCCATGCCGGCCACGACCAATCCGACCCGAGCACGTAGCGGTATGAGACGCAGGCCGGCAGCAGTCGCGAAATGGCACACTCCGATCACGTACAGGCTGCCCGTGACGATCCAGCGATCCGTTGCGCCGTGGCCGGCAAGCACACTCACCGTCTGCTGCACCGGGCTGTAGGACTCCCGCTGCACCGCACCGCCGATCAGCCAGGAAATCGTGAGCAGCGTCGGTGAAAGCGCGGAGCTCACCGGAACCCATGCAGCGACCGGTCGATCCGCACTCACCCACCGCGATACCGCATTCACAGCGCCGGACACGCGACTCCGAGCGGCCTCGCCGGGCGCGACGGTGACCTCGCTGATCACACCGTTCCACTCCGCGGCCGTCACGGCGCCGCCCGGCCCACGTCGCAGCCACGGCGCAGGGGTCCGGAGCCAAGACCGGTGCTAGTCATGTACTTGCAGTCGCGGGACGGCGGCGAGGCGCCGGATGCGTTGCTCGGTGCCCTGGCGACAGGTGACTGAGGTATACAGGCCTGGCACGGCGGCAACCCACAACCCATGCACCCGCGGCGGCCGCACCACCGTTCGGCGTATGTGCCGGCTCGGTCCAAGCCGCCTACTG
>JAOPWD010000478.1 GCA_025965875.1 Pseudonocardiales bacterium | reverse complement strand
GCGCCGATCAAGGCGCTCGTGAGCGAGAAGTTCTTCGCGCTGTGCGCGGTCTTCGGATCGGCGAACGTCGGCATGATGACCGGCGACGCCGCAGTGAACGCCGACGCCCCGATTCTGTGCTGCACGGCCGAGATCCTCGCGAACGTCGCACTGCGCACCGGCGCCGACAGCGACCTCGGCGTCGTCATCATGGACGAGTTCCACTACTACGCCGACCCCGACCGCGGCTGGGCGTGGCAGGTGCCGCTTATCGAACTCACCGGTGCGCAGTTCCTGCTGATGTCGGCGACGCTCGGCGACGTCACCGACCTGGCACTGGACCTGGCGCGCCGGACCGGCAGGGGCACGGCGACGGTGGCCGATGCGGTGCGGCCGGTCCCGCTACACCACTACTACGCGCTCACGCCCCTTCACGAGACGATTACCGACCTGCTTGCCACCCACGAGGCGCCGATCTACGTCGTGCACTTCACCCAGGCCGCCGCACTCGAACACGCGCAGTCACTGACGAGCATCAACGTCGCCTCCCGCGCCGAGCGCGACATGATCGCGGCGGCCATCGGGGACTTCCGGTTCAATGCCGGCTTCGGCAAGGTGCTGTCGCGGCTCGTGCGTCACGGCGTCGGCGTCCACCACGCCGGGATGCTGCCGAAGTACCGGCGCCTGGTGGAGCAACTGGCCCAGGCAGGACTGCTCAAAGTCATCTGCGGCACCGACACACTCGGCGTCGGGATCAACGTCCCGATCCGCACGGTCGTGTTCGCCGCGCTGAGCAAGTACGACGGGCAGCGCACGCGGCAATTGCAGGTGCGCGAGTTCCACCAGATCGCCGGACGGGCCGGGCGGGCCGGGTTCGACACGGCCGGCACTGTCGTCGTGCAAGCGCCCGAGCACGAGGTCGAGAACGCCCGGCTGGTCCTGAAGGCAGGCGACGATGCGAAGAAGCGCCGCAAGGTAGTGCGCAAGAAGCCGCCGGAGGGGTTCGTCTCCTGGTCGAAGAACACCCACGACCGGCTGCTGAGCTCGCAGCCGGAGCACTTGACGCCACAGTTCCGAGTTACGCCGGCAATGGTGCTCAACGTGATCGCGCGGCCCGGGGACGCGTTCGCCGCGATGCGCAACCTCATCATGAGCAACCACAGCCCGGATTCGGCGCGCCGCACCCAGGTGCGCGACGCGATCCGCGCCTACCGGGCGCTGCTGGCGGCCGGGGTCATCGAGCGTCTCGACATGCCGGACGAGGCTGGCCGCGTGGTGCGCCTCACCGCGGACCTGCCGGTGAACTTCGCGCTGAATCAGCCGCTGTCGACGTTCGCGCTCGCCGCGCTGGACCTGCTGGACCTGGGGTCCGAGACGTACGCCCTCGACGTCGTGTCCGTGTTCGAGGCGACGCTCGAGGACCCGAGGCAGATCTTGAGAGCACAGCAACACGCGGCACGCGGGGAGGCCGTGGCGGGGATGAAGGCCGACGGGATCGAGTACGACGAGCGGATGGAGCTGCTGACCGAGGTCACCTGGCCCAAGCCCCTGGACGAGCTGCTCACGGCGACCTTCGCGATCTACCGCACGAGCCACCCGTGGCTGGACGAGGATCAGCTTTCGCCGAAGTCGGTGGTGCGCGACATGTGGGAGCGCGCCATGACCTTCACCGAGTATGTCTCCTTCTACGGCCTGTCCCGCAGCGAAGGCACGGTTCTTCGCTACCTGTCCGACGCCTACCGGGCGCTGCGCTCCGGGGTGCCGGATGCGGCCCGCACCGAGGCGGTGACCGACATCATCGAGTGGTTGGGGGCAGTGGTGCGCCAGACCGACTCCAGCCTGCTCGACGAGTGGGAGCAGCTCACTGCGGGCGTCACGCCCGTGACTGCACCGGTACTGCCGCCACCCCCCGCCACGTTGACGAGCAACGTGCGCGCCTTCACCGTGCTGGTCCGCAACGCGATGTTCCGGCGCGTCGAACTCGCGGCGCTGCGCCGTTACGACGTGCTCGGTGAGCTCGACTCGACGGCGGGCTGGGATGCCGAGCGCTGGCGCGATGCGGTCGAGGCCTACTTCACCGAGTACGACCGAATGGGGACCGGCGGCGACGCACGCAATCCGGCATTGCTGCAGGTCGAGCCCGGCGAGCGGGTGTGGCGGGTGCGGCAGGTGTTCGACGACCCCGCCGGCGACCGCGATTGGGCAATCAGCGCCGAAGTCGATCTCGCCGCCAGCGACGCCGCCGGTGAGCCGGTCGTCGCGGTCTCCCACGTCGGCCCCGTCTGAGCGGCGAGCCGAACGAAGGGTCGTTCGGTCCGATCGACGCAGGATGCGACGTCTTGTCGAACACCTCGCACGTAGGGTGCTGATGCAGGCGTCAACAGACGGCGCCGGAGGCGCGCAATGACTATCACGACTCGGGCAGCGAATCTGGGTTGGCGGCGAATCGGGCCACTCGTCTTGGTTGGCACCACGGTCACGGCATGTTCCTCCGCGGCGCGTCCCCGTGCCGGCAGTGAGTCCCGCACCGTGACGACTTCGGCCACGGCAACCCAGGCACCGACTGGGAGAAGTACCGGATTCTCCACGCGCGGAGGTGGTGTTCTGGTCGCGGTCGACGCGCGGACCGGTCGACAGCAGTGGCGGACCGAGTTGCCGATGGCGAGCGTGTCTGAACCGGTGGTCAGCGGCGCGCTGGTGATCGTGGCAGGCACCGACGACTGCGCCGGCTCCCGGCTGACGGTGGCTGCAGTGCGGGCCGACAATGGGCAACCCGCCTGGCAGAGCGCCGTCGCGGCGCAGAATATCTGCGCCTTTGACGTCGGCGTGCACGTGGCCAACGGGATTGTGGTGGCCGGCGGACCGCTCGGTGGCGGCGCTGACCCGCCCGGTTCCTGCACCGCGTCGGGCAGGGCAGTCGCGGGTCCGCGGGCTGTCGCGCTCGACCTCACGACGGGTAAGCAGCGCTGGCAGGCGCCACCGGCCACGGGCGAGGTTCTCGCCGCGACGTCGGCCACCGTGATAACGCGGGGCGCCAACCCAGGGTGCCTGGTCGGCCTCGACGCGGCGAGCGGACACGCCCGATGGACCGTCGCACCCCCGGCCATCCCGATCGACGCCGCGACCGACGCGGATTCGGCGTTTGTGCTTGGACAGGTTGCGGGCGGTGCAGACTCGGTCATCGCCGTGGACCCCAACACCGGCCGGAAACGGTGGCAGGTCGCACTCGGTCGCAGCGACGGGATTTGGCCGCTCGCCGTCGGTGAGGTGCTCGTGACCGCGACGGAGAGGACCAGCCTGGACTTTCCCCCGGTGATCCCAGGTTCACCGAAAGCGACGCCGCCTGAGCCGACGAGCGTCACAACCATCAACTGCCTCGACCCCGGCACCGGCCATCAGTTGTGGAGCGCCGCTGTGCCTGACGGCCAGATCTCGACGTCGCTCGGTCCCGGCCTGGTGCTGGTCACGCATCTGAGCGGTAACCAATCCACGGTCGAGGCACGCGACTCACGCACGGGGGTGCAGCGCTGGCAATCGCCGTCGCTGCCTTCCGGAGTCGGCGCCAGAACCGACGGCACGGTGGTCGTCGCCCTGACCTTCCAGTCCGCCGCCGCGTTCAGCGCCGAGCGGGGTCGACCGCTCTGGACGGTTGCCGGTGGGTACACCGGCGCCGCCGTAACCGCAGACACCGTCTACCTCGCTGCGCAGAGCACGCCCAAGAACCAGCCTCAAGGAGACTGAGCGCGGCCTGCGTGCGGGCGCCGGCTGCGGGGGACTGAGTGCACGCGGCACACTCGATACGTGGCGAGTCTCGGCGACGCGGTGCGCGAACGCGTTGTCGTGCTCGACGGCGGGCTGGCCACTGAGCTTGAGCGACGCGGCCATGACCTGTCCTCGGACCTGTGGTCGGCGCGGCTGTTGCGCGACGACCCGGACGAGATCGTGGCGGCGCACCGCGCCTTCGCTGCGGCGGGCGCGGAGGTGGCGATCACTGCCAGCTATCAGGTGTCCTTCGAGCGACTCGGCGACGACGCGGAGATGCTGTTGCGGCGCAGCGTCGAACTGGCCCGTCGAGCTGGTCCGGAATGGGTGGCCGCCTCGGTCGGCCCGTACGGCGCGACGCTGGCCGACGGTTCGGAGTACCGCGGTGACTATGGCCTGTCGGTCGCCCAGCTACGCCGCTTCCATCGTCGCCGGCTCGGGGTGCTGGCCGACGCGGGCGCGGACGTGCTCGCCATCGAGACCATTCCTTGTCTGGCCGAGGTCGAGGCGATCCTGGCCGAATTGGACGACCTCGGCGCCGAGGCATGGCTGTCGCTGAGCTGCGTGGGCAGGTGGACCCGCGCGGGTGAGCCGGCCGAGGAGGCATTCGCGATGGCCCGCGACTGCGCATCCGTCTTTGCTGTCGGCGTCAATTGCACGGCACCCGCCGACGTGCCGGACCTGATTGCCCTTGCCAAAGCCCGCAGCGGCAAGCCGGCGGTCGCCTACCCGAACAGCGGTGAGGTCTGGGACGCCGCGCGTCGAGCGTGGAGCGGGAGATCAGCCTTCGATCCGAGCGCCATCCAGCGCTGGGTAGGCGAGGGTGCCCGGCTGGTCGGCGGCTGCTGCCGGGTCGGCCCGCCCGACGTCGTTGCGATCACCGAAGCGATCAAGCCTCGGTGAACGCGCGATCGCCCCGCTGGTTACCCGATGAATTTGGTTAGTCCGTCGAGCAGTCGGTCGACGTCTGAGTCGTCGGTGTAGGGAGCCAAGCCGATTCGCAGGCCGCCGTTGGCGAGGCCCAGCCGGCGCGCGGGCTCGTAGGCGTAGAAGGACCCGGCCGGTGCGTTGACGCCAAGCTCGGCCAGGAAGCGGTAGGCATCGTTCGCGCTGCGGTCGGCAAAGGTAAGCAGCTGGGTGGGCGTCCGCTTGCGGGCACGCGAATGCATTGTCACCGAGTGCAGATCGGCCAGGGCTGCTTCGATGCGGTGCCGATGTGCGTCCTCGTGCTGACTGACGGCCTGCATCGAGGCGAGGATGCGCTCGCGCCTGTCTCCCGGCGTCCCGGCCAGGTCTGCAATGAAGTCCACGGCCGCGGTCGTTCCGGCCAACAGCTCGTAGGGCAGTGTGCCGAGCTCGAAGCGTTCTGGAATGTCATCGGACGAAGGCAACAGCTTGTCCGGCCGCAGCTCGCCGAGCACGTCCACGCCGGCGGCGACCACCCCGCAGTGCGGGCCGAAGAACTTGTACGGCGAGCAGGCGAAGAAGTCGGCGCCCAGCGTCGAGACATCGATGCCTGCATGCGCTGTGAGGTGCACTCCGTCGACGTAGAACAGGGCGCCGCGTCGATGGACCTGATCGGCGACCGCTGACAGGTCGGGACGGGTCCCGATGAGATTCGACGCGCCGGTGAGTGCCACCAGACGGGTTCGGTCGCTGAGCTGGTCCACCACGTGGGCGACGGTGAGTTCAGTCGTGTCGGGATCGAAGTCGATCCATCGCACCGTCGCGCCGGCGCCCTCTGCGGCGAGCACCCATGGCCGCACATTGGCGTCGTGGTCGAGTTTGCTGACCACGACCTCATCGCCGGTCGACCACGTCTTGGCGAGCGTTCGCGCGAAATCGAAGGTCAGCTGGGTCATGCTTCGCCCGAACACGATGCCGCGCCGGTCCGCGCCGAGCAGGTCCGCCATCGCGGCCCGCGCCCCTTGCACGAGCGCCTCGGCGTTCTGCTCTGCCCGCGTGACCGAACCCCGGTTCGCGATCGGCGACACCATCGCGTCGCTGACGGCTCGCGCGACTACGTCCGGCGTCTGCGAGCCGCCGGGGCCGTCGAAATGTGCCGCACCGGCGGCCAATGCTGGGAACCGGGCACGAACGGCAGCGACATCGAAGGTCATGTCAGAACTCTTGCAGCCCACATCCGTCCCGTGAACGGCAGTAGTCATTCCGGCGAGGTCGCGGGCCGTGACGCCCGTCGATTACCGCCGAGGTAATCGACTGCGTGCGTCGACGCTGGTTCTCTGGGTCCATGACAAGCAGCAGTCCGAAGCGCGGGCATCGCTTCGACCGCACGTTGCGGGCGGTGATGTGGATGGACGCGTTCCTGTCCGTCGCGCTCGTTGTCGTCGGTGTGATCGCGAGTCCGATCGTCGCAACGTTCGGCGTACCTCAGGGCTTGCTTTTCGGACTCGCCCTTTCGGCGATCGGGTGCGCCGTGCTACTGGCGTCCTTCGGGGCGATCACCGCGGTGTTGATCATGCTCCGGTTGCGGTCTGGCCAGTATTTCTTGCCCGCGGACCTGCGGTTGCCGCTGCCAGCGGCCATGCGCCCAGCACCTGCTTCCCACTTCGTCCGTAACTGAGGGCTGCCTTCGTCGGACCCGTCGCCTAGCCTCGAAATGGTGAGTGTGCATGAGTTGTCTCGGACCGACGCGCGCCGCATCGCTGTGCGTGCGCAGCTGTTGGACGGCGCCAGGCCGACCGATCTCCTGAAGGTCGTGCGCCAGCTGACTCTGCTCCAGAGTGACTCGACTGCCGCGGTTGCGCCGAGTGCCGATCTGGTGGCGTGGAGTCGGCTGGGGGCGTCGTACTCGCCGGCCGAGTTGTCCGATGCCATTCAGGGCCGGGCGCTGATCGAGCTGCGGGGGATGATCCGTCCGGGCGAGGATCTGGCGCTGTATCGCGCGGAGATGGCGGAGTGGCCCGGGTCGGGCGAGGTGTCCGGCTGGCGCACGGCGCAAGCCGAGTGGGTGAATGCGAATGATGCTTGCCGTCGCGACATCCTCGATCGGCTCGGCCGTGACGGCCCGTTGACGTCCCGCGATCTTCCCGACGCCTGCGCGGTGCCGTGGAAGTCCTCGGGGTGGAACAACGACCGCAACGTGGCGATGATGCTCGAGATGATGGTGCAGCGGGGCGAGGTCGCAGCGAGTGGGCACCGCGGACGCGACAGGTTGTGGGATCTGGCGACACGGGTCTACCCGGATGACCCAGTCATCCCCGTGGACGAGGCAATCCGGTTGCGTAACGAGCTACGGCTGCGATCTCTTGGCATCGCCCGGATGACGGGGCCGGAGTGTCCGGTCGAGCCGGGGGACGTCCGCGAGGTCGGCGAGCCAGCGGTCGTCGAGGGTGTCAAGGGCGCGTGGCGCGTCGACCCTTCGCAGTTGGGTCAGCCGTTCAACGGGCGCGCCGCGTTGTTGTCACCGCTCGATCGCCTGGTCTATGACCGCAAGCGGATGGTGGAGATCTTCGACTTCGACTACCAGTTGGAGATGTTCAAGCCCGCGGCCAAACGGCGGTGGGGATACTTCGCGCTGCCGATCCTGTACGGCGACCGGCTGGTGGGCAAGGTCGACGCTACGGCCGACCACAAGTCCGGAGTGCTCCGAGTCGACGCCGTCCACCAGGACGTGCCGTTTATCAAGACGGTGGCCCGCGCAATAGACCGCGAGATCAACGATCTGGCGCACTGGCTCGAACTGGAACTCGCAATGCCCCGTTGACCGAACCAACTAGGCGACGTCGGCGACGGTCGCGTGCATGGTGCGGTTCCCGATGGAGTAGGTGACTCTCGAGCCGGTGCGTGCCCCTAGCAACGCTTGCCCGAGCGGGCTGTTGGGGGTGATGACATCGAGACCGGCCCCGGCTTGATCGACCGAGCCGAACAGAAATGACTCTGGTCCGTCACCCAGGTCGAGCGTCACCACATCCCCCACACCGATGGCGCCATTCGCCGGGCGTGCGCTGGATTGGCGGCTGGCGGCCAGTTCGGTTTCGACGTTGCCGATGCGCTGCTCGAGCATGGCGAGCCGCACGTGGGCATCGACGTTGGTGGCCCGATCGGCCAGGTCGCCGGCCGCCGTAGGGATGGTCTCGGTCAGGGTTTGCTCGCGCTCGCTGCGCAGGGCCTCGAGTCGCGCGATCAGGACCTCCTGCCGGGACAGGGCGGTAATCGTGGCAGTCATAATTGTGGTTCCTTCCGGCATTCGGACACGGTAAGTGGTTGAACGTGCGGGCAACGGCAGGCATGCCCGACTAGCGCGAAATCTCACGCTTTCTCATCTGTCTCTTCATTGCCGACCCACGGTTTGAGTAGGTGCGCGATAGTCAGGTGGCGTGCTGATCCGGCTGCTTGCGCGATAGGAGCCCGCCCATGGCTGTTCAGGTCCCGAAGGAGACTCCTCTTCTCCGGCGCATCCGCGCGTCGGTCATCGGAGACGATCAGGTGATGCCAGGCCCGTACGGGCCGCGGCGGGTTACCTACGCTGACTACACGGCCTCCGGTCGCGCCTTGACATTTCTGGAGGACTTCATTCGCCACGAGGTGCTGCCGCGGTACGCCAACACGCACACCGAATCCAGTGGAACCGGCTTGCAGACCACCCGGCTACGGGAGGACGCGCGCGCGATCATCCACGACGCGGTGGGTGGCGATGACCAGACGGTGGTGATCTTCGCCGGGTCGGGCTGCACCGGGGCTATCGACAAGCTGATCGGAATCCTCGGCTTGCGCATTCCCGCCGGCCTGGAGGACCGCTACCACCTCAGCTCCGCGATCCCGGCTGGCGAGCGGCCCGTGGTATTCACCGGACCGTTCGAACACCACTCGAACGAACTGCCGTGGCGCGAGTCGATCGCGGAGGTCGTGGTCATCCCACAAGACAGCGACGGTCACATCGACACCACCGAACTCGAGCTCGAACTCGTCCGGTATGCCGATCGAGCGGTGAAGATCGGGTCGTTCTCGGCGGCGAGCAACGTCACCGGGATTGTCAGCGACACGCACCGGATCTCCGCACTGCTACATCGCCACGGCGCGTTGTCGTTCTGGGACTTCGCCGCGGCGGCACCCTACGTCGACATCGAAATGTACGGCGGCGCCGATCGCGATCCGCTCGCCTACAAGGACGCGATCTTCCTGAGCCCGCACAAGTTCATCGGCGGACCGAGCACCCCCGGCGTACTCGTAGCGCGACGCGAACTGCTGCGTAACCGGGTTCCTGACGTACCCGGCGGCGGCACCGTCGCCTACGTCAATCCGACCGAGCACCGCTACCTGGACGACCCCGCGCAACGGGAGGAGGGTGGCACCCCTGCGATCGTCGAGTCGATCCGGGCCGGGCTCGTCTTCCAACTCAAGGAGGCGGTCGGCATCGACGTCATCCGCGCTCATGAGGAGGACTTCTTGCGTCGCGCCGTAATGGCATGGCAGGACGAGCCCGCCATCGAGATCCTCGGCAACCTGGATGCGCCGCGGCTGTCCATCGTCTCCTTCGTGGTCCGGGCGCCTAGCGGCCGCTACCTGCACCACAACTTCATCGTGTCCCTGCTCAATGACCTGTTCGGCATCCAGGCCCGTGGCGGCTGCTCCTGCGCCGGGCCGTACGGGCACCGGCTTCTTGGCATCGACCTGGACCGTTCGCACGAGTTCGAGCGCGAAATCGCGCACGGCTGCGAGGGGATCAAGCCGGGCTGGGTCCGGGTGAACTTCAACTACTTCATCTCGGAGCCGGTCTTCGCCTACCTCATCGAAGCCGTCCGCATGGTCGCTCGCGACGGCTGGCGGCTACTGCGCGATTACCGCTTCGATCCCGCGACCGGACTGTGGCGCCACCAACTCGGCCTGGTCGAGCCCCCACTGCGCCTCAGTCAGGTCGGCTACGACGCCGACGGGACCATGCGCTACCCGCAGCGCGACGACAATGCCCCTGAGTCGCACCTCGCGGACTACCTCACCGAGGCCGCAGTGGTGTTCGCCGCTGCCCAGCAGCGGGGGACGGCAGACGGGCCAGCGCCGGCCGGGATCGTCTCCGACGACTTCGAGCACCTGCGATGGTTCGAGCTGCCCGAGTCCTGTCTGGCGCCGGGATCAGGCTCCGAGCGGTAGTCGACAGTCCGTCGCTGTCGCAGACTGAGACTTGACTCGTTCCAGAAACGGTGGAAAGTTGGGCTGCGATGGGTACTTGGTCCGAAACGGCGCTGCGTGACGCGGGGCTGCGTGTGACGAGACCGCGGACCGCTGTCCTAGATGTCCTCGTCGAACACCCGCATGCCACCGCCGACCTGATAGGCCACGAGGTGAGGGTCAAGCTGGGCAAGGTCTCGAAGCAAGCCGTCTACGACGTGCTCGCTGCGTGCGTCGCCGCCGGCCTCGTCCGGCAGATAGAGCCGGCGGGGCTACCCGCACTCTTCGAGACCCGGACTGGCGACAACCATCATCACCTGGTCTGCCGGGCCTGCGGGCGCACCACCGATCTCGACTGCGCCACCGGGGCCCAGCCCTGCCTCACGCCCAGCGACGATGCCGGCTACGCGGTCGACGAAGCCGAAGTCGTCTTCTGGGGATTGTGCCCGAGTTGTCAGCTGAACAGGAGCCTCGCTCCCAACGTTAGGAGTTCCGCATGACCACGCAAGAATCCAAGCCGACTACCACCGACGCCGGTGTGCCAGTCGCAAGTGACGAGCACTCGCTGTCCGTCGGGCCGGACGGCCCGGTGCTGCTGCAGGACCACTACCTGATCGAGCAGATGGCGAATTTCAACCGCGAACGCATCCCGGAGCGTCAGCCGCACGCCAAGGGTGGCGGCGCGTTCGGCACGTTCACGATGACGCAGGACGTCAGCGCCTATACCCGGGCAGCGGTGTTCCAGCCCGGCGCTGAGACCGACCTGCTCATCCGGTTCTCGACCGTCGCGGGGGAGCGAGGCAGCCCGGACACGTGGCGCGACCCGCGCGGCTTCGCGGTGAAGTTCTACACCAGCGAGGGAAACCTCGACATCGTCGGCAACAACACTCCGGTGTTCTTCATCAAGGACCCGATGAAGTTCCAGCACTTCATCCGCTCGCAGAAGCGGCGCGCGGCGAACAACCTGCGCGACCACGACATGCAGTGGGACTTCTGGACGCTGTCGCCGGAATCGGCGCACCAGGTCACGTGGCTGATGGGCGACCGCGGCATTCCGCGATCGTGGCGGCACATGAACGGCTACTCCAGCCACACCTATATGTGGGTCAATGCCGCCGGTGAGCGGTTCTGGGTGAAGTACCACTTCAAGACCGACCAGGGCGTCGAATTCTTCACGCAGGACGAGGGCGACCAGATGGCCTCGGCTGACACCGACTACCACCAGCGCGACCTGTACGACCACATCGAGGCCGGGGAGTTCCCGAGCTGGACGTTGAAGATGCAGATCATGCCGTTCGAGGACGCCAAGACGTACCGGTTCAACCCGTTCGACCTCACCAAGGTCTGGCCGCATGGCGACTACCCGCTGCAGGAGGTTGGCCGGATGACGCTCAACCGCAACGTCACCGACTACCACACCGAGATGGAGCAGGCCGCGTTCGAGCCGAACAACCTGGTTGCCGGAACCGGGTTGTCACCGGACAAGATGCTGCTCGCCCGCGGGTTCAGCTACTCCGATGCGCACCGCGCGCGGCTCGGAGTGAACTACCGGCAGATCCCGGTGAACACACCGAGATCGCCGGTGCACAGCTATTCCAAGGACGGCCTGATGCGGGTGCAGAACGTCACCGACCCCGTCTATGCGCCGAACTCGTACGGCGGCCCGAAGGCCAACCCGGAGCTCACCGACGACGGCGGCCACTGGTACGCCGACGGCGAGATGGTGCGTGCCGCGTACACGCTGCACCCCGAGGACGACGACTGGGGCCAGGCCGGCACGATGGTCCGCGAGGTGCTCGACGACGCGGCTCGCGAGCGGCTGGTCAGCAACATCGTCGGCCACTTGCTCAACGGCGTCAGCGAACCCATCCTCCAGCGCGCGTTTGAATACTGGCGCAACGTGGACAAGAACGTCGGCGACCGGATCGAGGCCGGCGTCCGCGCCAAGAGCGACGAGAAAGACCCCAAGGCTGGGGAGCAGGGGAACCCGGCCCGGTCGAGCATGCAGGACAAGGCCTGAGCAATCCTGGTCTTGGGGTTGTGGCCCTTACCCGACCACAACCCCAAGGCCAGCGAAGGTCGCTGGCCGCGTTGTCCGGGCAAACTAGGTAATCGGCGGACCCGTCCCGCACTGGCGCATGGGAAACCGGGTAGGGAGTTTTCCCGATGCGAACAAGCACCTCAGGTCGGCACCTTCATCTAGTCGAGGTTTCGACCAGAGGAGGCCGACATGTATCTGATCGACGATGGAAACGGATCCGCAGTCGCAGTCCGCGCACGCATCCGGGATCGCCTTGCCGCACGTCTGCACGCCGACCGGATCGACCTGGAACTGGCCCGCGGGGCGTCGCCTGATGCGACCATTTCCGCTGCGCTGCGCGCCCGGGTGCTGACGAGCACCCGCTCTCGGCGCGTCTTGGCTCACGGGCTACTACGCGCGGTAGCGCAAGCCAACACTCCCTGGGTCGCATTCGGCGCTCGCGTGCCCGTGAACGGGGATCACCTCATTTCGGCCACACCAGACATCATGGAACTCCACCGTCAGCTGCTCACCCGCGGCCCAGTGTCTGTTCGTGGCGTCGCGCAGACGCACGTCCTGCTGACGTCCGGTGCCGGACCGCTCTACAGCCGTCGTAGCGTCGCCGACCTCGGCGCGCACCTTCGTCGGGCCATCGAGGCCATGAACATTCACGACGCGACGATGAGTACCCACGTCCAGAAACCGGACTACGACTAACACCCCGCGGGTGCAATGGGTCGTGCCCTGAGTCAGGCGGCCGGCTCAAGGAGTCTCGTGAACTCTCCCGGCAGTTGTGACATGAAGTTGTTGAACTCTGTCTCCTCAACGGCCTCGCGCAGAGTGACGAGCACGGCACGCACTCCCGCGGTGGTCTCCGCTTCGTTGAGCCCGGTGCGTTTACTGACTCGCTGAATCAGTTCGTCGAGGCCGAACCGCTCGGGGCTCTTGCCGTTTCGGCGAATAGCTTCAGCGAGCTGTTCCGGTAGTTGCCCGGCGAGGTCGCGGACTTCGCCAGCACTCACGCGGTGGGCCAGCGTCTCGAACGTGGCACGGGTCAGGTCGGCTGCCTCTTCCTTTGACAAGACCGTGCGGTCGGCGACTTTGCGGTAGAACTCGCGAGCGTCCATCAGATCTACTCCCTGCAGCGGCCGGCGCGTCGACCATTCATCCTGCGATAGCAGCTCCAGCAGCATCACTGCATGATGTTCGGCCGTGGGGCTCCACGGCAGACGTCATCCGAACTTATCGTGACCGGCGGACGCCCGGCAGGTCTAGGCCCGGTGACACCAGAATCGCTAGGCCAATGGTCCTCGCGTGGTAGGCGCCGCTCGTGGCTAGGTGTCGCGGTGTTGCCAATGCGGGTCTCGGGCGTGCGCGAGCAACAGTTCCCGCATGGAGCGCTTCGCCTGCGGCGGCGGCAGGTCTATCTCGACCCAGCCGTCGACGACCATGCACTCGAAGCTGGGGACGACCTCCCACGGCCGGCCGATGCAGTGTCCGTCGCGCAGGTCGAAGCGCCAGAAGTGCCCCGGGCAGGTGAGGATGCCGTTGCGGACGATGCCGCCGGACAGCGCGATCCCGCGGTGTGGGCACTGATCGCGCAGCGCACGCGGCTCGCTTGCGGCCAACGACACGACAACCACGTGGCCGTCGTGCTCGAACCGGCGAGCCGTGGTCTCGCTGAGTTCGTCCATGCGGCAGACCCGCACTCGGCCCATGGTCAGGACGGGAACTGGATGACGACGGCCTTTGCCTCGGTGAAGAACTCCTCCGAGTGCAGCCCACCCTCGCGTCCGACGCCGGAGTCCTTCATGCCGCCGAACGGTGCCCGCAGGTCACGGATGAAGAAGCAGTTCACCCACATAGTGCCGGTGCGCACCCCTCGGGCGACCTTGTGCGCGGTGTCCAGATTCGACGTCCAGATCTGGCCGGCCAGCCCGTACCGGCTGTCGTTGGCCAGTGCGATTGCCTCGTCGACATTGTCGAACGGCGCGATCACCTGCACCGGCCCGAAGATCTCCTCGCGCGCGATGCGCCACGAGTTGTCGACGTCGGCGAACACCGTGGGCGCCACGTAATTGCCGGATGCCAGCTCGCCGGTCGTGACGCGTTCGCCACCGGTGAGCAGTTTGGCGCCCTCGCGGTGGCCGAGCTGGATGTAGGACATCACCTTGTCGAAATGCTCGGTCGAGACAAGCGGCCCCACCTGGGTAGCCGGATCGCGCGGGTCGCCCACCACCAGGGCCTCGGCCGCCGCGACGTAGCGCTCGCAGAACTCGTCATAGATCCCGCGCTGCACGAACAGCCGTGAACCGGCCAGACACACCTCGCCCTGGTTGCGGAAGATCCCGTCGATCGTCCCCGCAACGGCGCGGTCGAGGTCGGCATCGGCCATCACGATGGCGGCGCTCTTGCCGCCGAGTTCGAACGAGCAGCGCTTGAGCGTCTGCGCGGCCTTGCCCATGATCGCCCGACCGGTGGCGCTCTCGCCGGTGAAGGTGATCAGGTCGACGCCGGCGTGCTCGGTGAGCCGCTCGCCGACCTCATCCGGACCGAAGCCCTGCACGACGTTGACGACGCCGTCGGGCATCCCGGCGTCGGCAAATGCCTGCGCGAGCAGCGCAGCGGTGAGCGGACTCTGCTCGGCCGGCTTGAGGATGATCGTGTTTCCGTAGGCCAACGCTGGGGAGATCTTCCAGGTGGCGAGCATGAGCGGGAAATTCCACGGCGAGATGCATGCTGCGACGCCGGCCGGTTCGCGCAACGTGTAGGTCATGACGTTGTCCCACGGCTTGGCGTAGGTCTCGGTGTGCGCGTGCTCGGCGAAGTCGGCGAAGAAGCGCAGGTTGTAGGCCGCGCGCGGCACGTCTTTGGTCCGCGACTCGGCGATCGGCTTGCCCATATCCAGCGTCTCGGCCTGGGCGAACTCCTCGAGGCGCTCCTCGAGCAGCGCAGCGGCGCGATGCAGGATCTGCTTGCGGGCGGTGGGACTCATCCGCGGCCAGGGCCCGTCGTCGAACGCCCGTCGCGCCGCCTCGACCGCCCGGTCCGCGTCGGCCACGCCGCCCCGCGCCACGGTGGCGATCACCGTGTTGTCGATCGGCGTGATCGACTCGAACGTCGCGCCGTCGACGCTGTCGACCCATTGCCCGTCGATGAAGTGCTGAATGCTGTTCACGCCCGCGTCTCCTGTCCGGTCTTCGGCGCTGCGCCGCGAACCGCCGCGTAGGGCTGCCCGCCGATACCCCAGTCGTCCGGGCTGACTTCGTAGATGGCAACACGCACTCGCTCGAGAGGCGTGCTGAGGGACTCACTGACGGCCGCCGATACCGACGCGATCAACGCGTGCTTCTGCTCGACGGTGCGGCCCTCGACCATCGTGATCTGCACCATGGGCATATCAGTCACTCCTCTGTCGTCAGCGGCACGCGAGTTCGAGGGTTCCGAGCCGGTCGAAGCGCGCGACCACGACGTCGCCCGCTGCGACCGCCACCGCTTCGGTGAGCGCACCCGACAGCACGACCTGCCCGGCCTCCAGCCCGCGCCCGCGCGCCGCGAGCGCTCGCACCAGCCAGGCGACCGACGCGGCCGGGTGACCGAGTACTGCGGCGCCCGCAGCCGTCGCGACGAGTTCGCCGTTCTTCTCCAACACCACTCCGGTCAGCCGCAGGTCGATGCCGGTCGGGTCGGTGGCCTGACCGCCGAGCACGAAGCCGGCGGCCGAAGCGTTGTCGGCGACGACATCGGGCAGCGTGAATGCATAGCCCGCGTAACGCGAATCGAGTACATCGATTGCGGGGAACACCGCTTCGGTCGCGGCCAGCACCTGGGTAGCCGTGACGTGCGCGCCCGTGAGGTCCGTGCGCAGCAGGAACGCGACCTCCGGCTCGCAACGCGGCTGGATGTAGTTCTCGCAGCGCAGGACCTGACCGACGTCGAGGGCCATGTCACCGGTGAGCCAGCCGTAGAGCGGGTCGTCGACGTTCATCTGGCGCTGCTTGGCCACGCTGGTCAGCCCGAGCTT